>NZ_JARTVT010000003.1:64414-344797 GCF_029625685.1 Mesorhizobium sp. WSM4976 | reverse complement strand
GGCACCCCTTACGATCCCCAAAAACACCCCGCCGCAAACGCCTTGCTCACAACAGGTTGACACAGGAAGTCTCATGCGCCGCCATCCATGACGCGGGCTCCGGCCTTGTCGAGGACGTCGCCGAAATCCTGCGAGGAAAGAACCGTGTACTCAACCTCGCGCACGGCCTGCATCGGGTCTCGCGCGCGCAAAATGTCATCGACGTGGCCCGGATGGCACATGAACACACCTTGTTTGGGCAAGGTCTTGATCGCGACGCGCAGCGTTGAAGCGAACCTGTCCGGCTGCCGCCAGTCATAGATCCCGGAAAGCGGTGCCATGACCCTGAAGCCGGCCCGTCGCATCGATCCGTTGAACCCCGCGGCCAGAGCGGCGACCGCCGCGATCTTGGGCGCCGCCGCATCCATGCGCGGAAGTCCCGGCGCCCCTCGCAGCGCCGGTTTGCGCGAGCTTGCCCCGAACCGCGTGAGCAGCCAGTTTCGCACCGTTGGGAGGAAATGCACGTGCTGGTGTCCGTCGATATAGTCGGGCGGGCCGGCCAGCGCTTTGAGGAAGCGGTCGTACTGGGCGTCGAGCTCGGCGTGAACGTCCCGCTCGTCGATACGCCCGCGCCGCACCGGCAGCGCAAGGGATGCTAGCCCGGGCAGCTTGCCATCCGGCGCCAGGCTGGACCGGCCGGTCGCGGCGACCTGGTCGGTGAGGGTCAGATGCAGCCCGACGGCTGCCCGACTGCGGAAAGGCCTGAGGCGCGCCGCCGCCTCCTCCCACTCGGGAAAACCCGTCATGCAGCCGGTTCCGGTCAGCCGGCCGCGATCGATCAGCTCGAGGATCGCGTCCGACACGCCCGGCGCCAGCCCGTAATCGTCAGCAATCAGGCGGACCGGCCGGGTCATTCGCCGGGGGCGGCCTGCTCGGCGGACTCGCCGCGCAGGACATCGCGCACGATGTAGACGGGCCGGTCCTTGCTTTCGCTGAGCGTGACCCAGACATATTCGCCGATCAGGCCGAGCAGCGCCAGGTTGAGGCCGCCCAGCAACACGACGGCGACCATGAGGCTGGGATAGCCGGGCACGGCGATGCCGTAGAAGAGCACCTCGAACAGCACTTTCACGCCATAGGCGAGACCGGCAAATGCCGCCAGCAATCCAATAAGGCTGATGATGCGCAGCGGGATCACGGAAAACGAGGTGAACCCTTCGAGCGAGAACGCGATCAGGTTGAACCTTGTCCATTTCGACGTGCCGCCGGCGCGGCTTTCCGGCGAATAAAGCACCGCCTTCTGACGAAAGCCGGCCCAGGCGAACAGGCCCTTGTTGAATCGACGCTTGTCGCGCACGCTGGTCAGGGCACGCGCCACCGCGCCACGCATGACGCGGAAGTCCCCGGCATTTTCGGGGATATCGAAACGCTGGCTGCTGTTGATCAGCTTGTAGAAAAGCCGCGCCAGCTGGCTGCGCCGCCAGCTCCCTTCGCGCCGGTCGTTCTGCGCATAGACGACATCGATCTGCGGGTTGTCGACCAGCTCGCCGATCATCTTCAGGCTGATGTCCATCGAATGCTGGAGGTCGGAATCCATGATCAGGACCATATCGCCGCGGGAATGGTCGAGGCCGGCGAGCACCGCCGCTTCCTTGCCGAAATTGCGGCTGAGCCGCATGATCTCCCAGGAGCCGGACAGCGCCGCCGCGAATGTCTCGGCGCTGCCGTCGTGGCTGCCGTCATCGACGAGGATCTTGCGCAACGTCATGCCGAAGCGCTCCGCCACGGCAGCCTCGAGCCTGTCGAGCAGCCCGACGAAGGCAACAGCGGATTCGGCCTCGTTGAAGAACGGCGCGATGACGTCAAGCCTCTCAGCCATGTGCGACGGCTCCCCCGGCCGGCATCTTCTGTCTGCCTCGCGTCCAGAACCAGCCGATCAGCAGGCAAGCAACTATGCTGACGCCGATTGGCCGGAACCACGGGTGGAAAAGGTCGTGCAGCCGACTATCGACACTGGTCAGTCCGGTGACGAAGAGGAGCGCAGCCAGCAACCATCGCGTGATCACGGCTCCCTTCTCCCGCCACAGCAAAGCAATGGACAGGCCTGCCGGCACCGCGACCATGGCATAGGTGTTCTGCTCGACCCGTGGATTGAAGACGCACATATAGAACGCCGCAGTGAGGAAGATGGCCAGGCCGCTGACATTGGGGTCCAACCTGCGGTCGAACTGGAGCACCATCCACAGCGTAAGCAAGCCTGCAACCACGCGCGCGATCGTCGCGTCAAACTCCGGGAGCGTCATCCCGAACCTTGTGAAAGGCGCCGTGAAATCGGCCGGGACGAAGGGGCCGGTCGGGTCGACAGTCATCGAAGTGAGCATTCGGAAGAAATCGTAATACTGGGCGTTGATATAGCCGGCGGAGGCAAAGCCGTAGGGGATGACGAGCACGACAATCACCGCAAGCGCCAGCACCGGTATCAGCCTGGGACGCAGCGCGCCCGCCAGCAGCAGCATGATGATCGCCGTCGGCTTGGCGACGATCGCAAGCATGGCCCAGAAGAAGCATTCGGCGCGGCGACCCTCGAGTGCCGAGAGCGTCAGAAACCAGCACGCCCCGGTAAGCAGGATCGTCGCCTGGCCATTGCGAAGCGCTGCCAGCGAAACCGGCAGGGCGAGGAAGAGACCGAAAGACAAGAGCCATGTCTGCTCCTCGCCGCCCACCTTGCGGACCTGGTGCATCGCGGCAAAAGTGAGCGCCACGAAGCCCAGCATGTGCCACAAAACGTTGCCCAGATACGGCCCCAGCTTCAGCAGCGGAACATAGAGGACGGCGAAGGCGGGAGCGTATAGATACCCCATGGCGACTTCGACCTGATACAGCGGTTGTCCGCTCAGAAACGCCTCGCTGCCATGTCTATAGATATGAACCACCGAACGCGCGTTTGGCGACCACAGCACCAGGCCAAGCACGACCAGAAACGACCCTACCCATAGCCAAAACCCCAAACGGTCGAAAACCGGCTTGGTTACCGTCATAGCGCACCCCGCGTTCCGACCGTTGCGGCTTTCCCATCGCCGCCTGGCCTTCAGCGCCGGCGAGATATCACATCGAAATGAAATAGAACATCGGCGCTTGCCTGTTACCGGTGCCGGCAAAGGACGGCGGAACAGCGGCATTTTCCGCCGCTCGCTTGTCGATCACAGCTTTGTGTTCAAATCGGCGCCCGACTGTTTAGGGCCTGATGAACACCTTTCCGTTGGGCTTGGCGAGCTCGGCCGGCAGCCGGACCATCGCCTCGTCCAGCGGCACGATCGCCGTGACGTCGGTCGACCAGCGTCCGTCGGAAAAGCGCTTCTGCGCCTCCAGCACCGCCGGACCCAGCCTGTCGCGGACCTGGCGCATCCATTCGGCCAGCCAGAAACCCTCGACGCGTTTGTGCTGGAAGATCAGTTGCCCCGGCTCGCGAATCACCGTCGGCTCGGCGTCGAGCCGGCCATACACGATCCAGCGCGCGCGCTTCGGCATGGCATTGAAGACGGTCGAAGCCAGCGGGCCAGTGACCGCGTCGAGGAAGATGCGCGGCTGCTCGGCCTTCAAGGTTTCACGCAGCACGGCCTCGAAATCCGCCGCCTTCTCATTGAGCACATGGGCTGCGCCGAGGTTCTTCAGCAACGGGATCTGCTCGTCACGGCGCACGGTGACGATCGGCCGGAAACTTTCCTCCTTCGCCAGCCCGATGATCAGCTTGCAGAGCTGACTGGCGCCGGCGGTCATGATGAAGGCCTTTTCGCCCTCCTGCTTGACGATGTCGAACATGGCCAAGGCGGTTAGCGGATTGACGATCATGGCGGCGCCATCCTCGTCGCGCACCGTGCCGATGAGCGGGATGCAGGATGCGGCCTCGGCAACCGCAAAATCCGCCCATGCTCCCCAGTTCGACACGCCGGTGGCGAAGGCGACGCGCTTGCCGGTGAGGCTTTTTGCGTACGGATCATCGCCGGTGGCAACGACGACGCCGACGCCTTCAAAGCCCGCCGGCCTGCCCTTGACCCGCGGCTGGCCGTACTGGCCCTCGATGAAGGCGATGTCGGAGGGGTTGATCGAGGCAAGGCTGACCTTGATAAGCGCCTGTGTCGGCCCGGGCTCCGGCACGGCTATGCTGCCGGGCTGGAGGTAAGGCTCCATCGCTTCCAACGCGGCCGCCGAAGGCTTCCTGGTGTAACCGTCGCCCACAAGCAGCAGACCTCGCATTTGCGATGGAAGCGTCATGGTCGTCAGACCTTTTCCTGCGTGTATTTCTTCAGTTCCGTGCGCGCTACCTGGCGCCGGTGCACGGCGTCCGGCCCGTCGGCCAGCCGCAGCGTCCTCAAATGCGTCCAGGAGCGGGCAAGCGGCGTATCCTGGCTGATACCTTGCGCACCGAACATCTGCACCGCCTCGTCGGTGACCTTCAGCGCGACGCGGGGCGCCACTACCTTGATCTGGCTGATCCATGGCGCGGCCGCGCGCGCGTCTCCCTGGTCGATCATCCAGGCCGCCTTGAGGCAGAGCAGCCGCGCCATCTCGATCTCCATGCGGCATTCGGCGATGATGTCAAAATTGGCGCCGAGCTTGGCCAGCGACTGGCCGAAGGCCTCGCGCCGCACCGACCGCTGGCACAGCATCTCCAGCGCCATCTCAGCCTGGCCGATGGCGCGCATGCAGTGATGGATGCGGCCCGGCCCCAGCCGCCCCTGCGCGATCTCGAAGCCCCTGCCCTCGCCGAGGATCAGGTTGGCCGCCGGCACCCGCACATTCTCGAATCTCAGATGCATATGGCCATGCGGGGCATCATCGTCGCCATAGACCTGCATCGGCCGCAATTTGGTGATGCCCTTGCCGTCGGCGGGCACCAGGATCATCGAGTGCCGGCGATGCTGCGGCTCCCCGTCCGAGCCGGTCCTGACCATGACGATATAGATGGCGCAGCGCGGATCGCCGGCGCCGGACGCCCACCATTTTTCGCCGTTCAGCACATAGTCGCCGCCCTGCCGCTCGCAGCGCATCGAGATGTTGGTGGCATCCGAGGAGGCCACGTCCGGCTCGGTCATCAGATAGGCCGAACGGATCCGGCCCTCCAGCAGCGGCTCCAACCAGTCGCGCTTGTGCGTTTCCGAGCCATAACGCTCAAGCACCTCCATGTTGCCGGTATCGGGCGCCGAACAGTTGAAGGTCTCGGCGCCGAGATGCGCCTTGCCCATCTCCTCCGCCAGATAGGCGTATTCGACGGTGGAAAGACCGTAGCCGCGTTTGGAATCTGTAAGCCAGAAGTTCCACAAGCCGCGCTCCCTCGCCGTCCTCTTCAAGCCTTCGAGGATCTCGGTCTGTCTGGCGGTGTAGACCCAGCGGTCGCCCTCCTTGCCGATTTCGGCGAGAAACTCCTCCCCGAGTGGCGCGATCTCGTCGCGAACCATGGCCGCCACACGCTGGTGGATCGGCTTCAGCCGCTCGGTCATGCCGAGATTCATGTCCGCCATCGCTTCCGGTCCCTTTCGCAGATAAATCTTTACCCGTGGCAAGGATGACCGTACTTCGGCTAGCCTTGTCAACGCGAGTCCCTCGCCGGTTTGGGCGAGGGTGCGGAGGAATGCAATGAGCTATCTGGACAAGCTGTTCTCGGTCGCCGGTAAGACCGCGCTGGTGACGGGCGCAGCCACGGGCATCGGCCGTATGGTGGCGACCGGCCTGGTGCGCGCCGGCGCTCATGTGATGATCGCCTCGCGCAAGGGCGAGGATTGCGCCAGGGTCGCCAACGAATTGAACGCGCTCGGTGGCTCCGGCCAGGCAGAGGGCTTTGCCGGCGACGTGTCCAGCGAAGCGGGCATCGCCGCTCTGGCCGCCGAGGTGAAGGCGCGCACGGAGCGCCTGCACATCCTGGTCAACAATGCCGGCATCTCCTGGGGCGCGCCGCTGGAGGAATTTCCCTACCACGCCTGGGCCAAGGTGTTCGGCGTCAATGTCACCGCCGTCTTCCACCTGACCCGAGAGCTTTTGCCGCTGCTCGATGCCGCGGCAAGTGACGAGGATCCGGCCGCGTGATCAATCTCGGCTCGGTGATGGGTACCCAGCCGCTGGCCGACGACGCCTATTCCTACGCGGCCTCGAAAGCGGCGGTGCACCATCTGACGCGCACGCTGGCAATCGAGTTCGCGGCCCGCCGCATCACGGTCAACGCCTTTGCGCCCGGTCCTTTCCAGAGCCGCATGACGGCCTTCGCCACCGCGACCGAGGAACAGGCGAAACATGTTGGTAACCATGTTCCGCTCGGCCGCATCGGTGTGGCGGATGACATTGCCGGCGCAACGCTTTATTTGTGCAGCCGTGCCGGAAGCTACGTCACCGGCGCCATCCTGCCTATCGACGGCGGCCAGTCGGTGCAGCATGGAATGACATTGTTCAAGGAATAAGACGCCCGATTCAGGGATCGGACGGCGTTCAAGGAATAAGACGCCCGGTTCTAGTCAATCCAGGCGGGGGTGCGGAGGACATGAGCGTGGAACCGATCAGTCTCGATACGCTTCTGGCAAGCGTCGGCAAGGAGGTCGGCGTCTCGCCCTGGCGAACGGTGACGCAGCGCATGATCGATCAGTTCGCCGATGCGACCGACGACCACCAGTTCATCCATTGCGATCCGGAGCGCGCCGAGCGCGAGACGCCGTTCGGCGGCACCATCGCGCATGGGTTCCTGTCGCTGTCGCTCTTATCGGCAATGACCTTCGAAACCATGCCGCCGCTGGAAAACACCAAGATGGGCGTGAACCATGGCTTCGACACGCTGCGCTTCCTGGCACCGGTGAAGACGGGCGCGCGAATCCGCACCCGTTTCGTGCTGGCCGACGTCAAGGTGAGGCCATCCGGCTGGGTGCAGACGGCGCATGACGTGACTATTGAGATCGAGGGTTCCAAGAAACCGGCGCTGACGGCGCGCTGGCTGACGCTCACGCTGCTCGAGCGCCAGCCTGAGGACGCATGAGCGGCGAGGCCGGTGCCATAGACCAGGCGGCGCTTGCGCCCTATCTCGAGGCGCATGTCCCGGGTTTTGCCGGTCTGTCCGCCATTGAAAAATTCAAGTCCGGACAGTCCAATCCGACCTACCTCCTGACCGCCGCCAGCGGCCGCTATGTGCTTCGCGCCAAGCCGCCGGGGCAATTGCTGAAATCCGCGCACCAGGTCGACCGGGAATTTCGGGTGATGCGGGCTCTCGCCGGCACGGCGGTGCCGGTGCCGCGCATGCTGCATCTCTCGGGCGAAGAATCGCCGATCGGCCGCATGTTCTATGTCATGGAATATATGGACGGCCGCATCTTCTGGGATCCGTCGCTGCCGGACGCTTCCGGCAATGACGAGCGGGCGGCGATCTACGATGCCATGAATGCCACGCTCGCCGCCCTGCACGATGCCAATGTTGGCGCCATCGGACTTGGCGATTTCGGTAAGCCCGGCAGCTATTTTGAGCGCCAGCTCGCGCGCTGGACCAGCCAATACCGGGCCTCCGAAACGGAAATCATAGCCGATATCGACAGCTTGGTTGCATGGCTCGAGACCCACATGCCGGCCGATGACGGCCGCGTCTCGCTCGTCCATGGCGACTACCGGCTGGACAACATGATGTTCGCGCTCGATGCGCCGAAGGTCATCGCGGTGCTCGACTGGGAACTGTCGACGCTTGGCCATCCCTTCGCCGACCTCGCCTATCAATGCATGCAATGGCGGCTGCCTCATGCCTCGGGCTTTCGCGGTCTCGGCGGCGTTGACCGCGCCGCTGCCGGCCTGCCGTCCGAGGAGGCCTATGTCGCAGCCTATTGCAGACGGCGCGGCATCGGGAAGATCGGCAACTGGACCTTCTTCCTGGCCTTCTCCTTCTTTCGGCTGGCGGCGATTTGCCAGGGTGTCTTTCGCCGCGCGCTGGACGGCAATGCCTCCAATCCCGAGAAGGCCAAGACCTACGGAGAGGCCGTCAAACTGCTTGCCGCCCTGGCGGTGGAACTGATCGACGAGAAGAGCTGAAGCGGAGAGCGGATAAGTGGGCCGTTTCACCGGGGCAACTGTCCTCATCACCGGCGCGACGGGCGGTCTCGGCAGCGCCGCGGCCAAGGCCTTTGCCGCCGAGGGCGCGCAGCTGGTTCTTTCCGACCTCAACGAGGCCGCGCTTGCCGACTTCGCCGCAACGCTCGACGCCGAGAGGGCGATCCTTGCCGGCAACATCGCCGATGAAAAGCTCTCGGAGGATCTTGTGAAACTGGCCGTCGAAGAATTCGGCCGGCTCGATATCGCCGTCAACAATGCCGGCATCGTGCACAGCTTCGTGCGCCTGCCGCAGGTCACGTCCGAGGAGGCGCGCCGCGTGGTCGAGGTCGACCTGCTCGGCGTCTTCTATGCCCTGAAGCACCAGATCCCTCAGATGGAGCGCCAGTTCAGGGAAAGCGGCAAGGGCGGCGTCATCGTCAACATCGCCTCGGTCGCCGGTCTCTCTGGCGCGCCCAAGCTTTCGGTCTATGCCGCCGCCAAGCATGGCGTGGTCGGGCTGACGCGCTCGGCGGCGGTGGAATATGCCAGCAAGGGCATCCGCATTAACGCCGTCTGCCCCGCCCACACCAGAACTGCGATGGTCGAAGGCTTCGTCCGCTTCACTGGAGCGCCTGAAGCCGAAGCGCTTGCCGAGCTCACGCGCGGCGTGCCGATGAAGCGTGTCGCCGAGGTCGACGAGATCACGACCGGTATCCTGTTCCTCGCCGACCCAGCCAATTCCTTCATGACCGGCCATGCTCTCGCGCTCGATGGCGGCATCGGGGCGATTTGAGCGATTCCAGGAAAAGTGCCTCGGCGGTTTTCCGTCCGGAATTGCGTAAAGGCAGAAGTTGGACCGTACGCTAGGGAACCAGCCTGCTCTCTTGTCCGTTTCCGTACAGCGTATATAATTTCGTCAGGCAACCGACGACAAAGGCAGGCGTGCATTGGCGCTGAGCGTTCAGAAACGCCGCGAAAAACAGAAGGCTGAGCTCCGCTCCGAACTGGTCGCAGCGGCTCACAAGCTTGTGCAGGAGGAGGGCTACGAAGGCCTGACCATCCGCAAGCTTGCCAAGCGCGTCGGCTACGCGCCGATGTCGGTCTATTCCTATTTCGCCGATAAGCAGGACATCCTGTTCGCGCTCGCCGAGGACGCTTTCGAGACGCTCGCCCGTCGCATCGAGGAACACCCCGCCGATGACCCGATCGAGGCGCTGCGGGCGGTGATGACCGAATATGCCGCCTTCGGCCTTGGCAATCCCAACGAATACCGCACCGTCTTCATGACCGAGAAGACCAGGCTGCCGGAAGGGCGCAGCTACGAGGACATGGAAGAGGGTAATCCGGCGATGAAGGTGCTGATAAGCAGGGTCGAGGCCTGTGTGGCCGCCGGCAAGCTCAAAGGCGATCCGCGCGCCATTGCCACCATGCTGTGGACCGTCGGCCACGGCACGATTTCGCTGCTGATCACGTTCCCCTTCTATCCGTTCGGCGATCCCCAGGCCTATGTAAAGCGAATGTGCGATTTCATGCTGGCCTCATTGTCGGCGCAAGATATTCCCCCGCTCACCGAAACACCAGTCAACTGCTGACCGGCGGTTGCGCCGCTATTCCGTGATGCCCGTCGCTTGGATCGCGCCGGACGAATTCCTACGTTTAAGGAAAGTTGTCGTACGCGTACAAATTCCCTCTTGAATTCAGCTTCCGTTAACCGTATGTGTACGCTATATCGTACATGTACGACTGGAGACGGACAATGAAGAAGACCATCCTCACACTCGCTGCCGTTCTGGCTTTCTCGGGCGCCGCCTTTGCCGGCGCGAGCCAGTCGGCCAAACATGCCCCGGCTGCTTGCACCCAGACCAACGCCAATGTAGCCCTCGATTGCACTGCGACCGGCTCGGTCGAAAAGGTGGACACCACCAAGACCCAGCCGAAGAGCCCAAAGCTTGGCATCGACGTCGACCCGTGGTTCGTGCCCGGCCTGTAAGCGGCAAGATTTCATACGAAACGGGCGGCACTTGGCCGCCCTTTTTCGTTTTGCCTCTCGCCTCGAGCGATCTGCCCGGACCTATTTCTTGCGCGGTTTCGTTCCTGGCACGGCCTTGGCCGGCTTTGCCGGTCCGCCGGGGATGGAAGTGCTGGTGATCGACACCGGGTCGCTTGCGGGAAAGGTGTCCTCGAGGCCTTCCTCGAGTTCCTCTTCCTCGATCTCGCGCCTTTCATGCTCCAGCGAACGAACTGCCGCTGTCTTCTTCGGCGACTTCGGCGCGGTTTTAGACGACATCAGGAATCTCCCTCGCAAGCCGCGGAAACGGGCCGGACCGGCGAAGGTTCCCCGCACCCATTGCAGCGAGGATCAGTTCGCCGCGTCGCTCGCCGCTTCCGACAGCAAAGTAAAGACATAGTCCGAGAAGGAACGCCAGCATTCCACGCGAAAGCTGTCTTCCGCGGTGCGCAACAGCACGATCTCGGATTTGCCGAGAATGGTGCGCGAGGCAGCACCCACCGGGAAAGCCTCGAGCGACAGGTCCTGCGGGCAGCCCGAATTGACCGTCACGGCGGCCGCTGGTCCGGCGACCGAAATCCCGACATTGCGGTGCGAGATGCCGACCGCCGAATGCAGCGCCGTCACCTTGGCGCAATCGGCGAGCGGATCGTTGCCGGCCTCGTCGATGATCAGCCATTCGTCCGGGCCGAGCCACAGCGCCGTGCGCCCATCCTTCGCCGCCGAGCTCTTCGGCTGCGCCGGCAGCGTCACGTCGAGCGCCTTGGAGAGCGCCGCAAGCGAAGCCTGCGGCGCGCGCAGCGAGATCCGCTCGGCCGGAGCCAGCATCTCCACCTTCACGCCGGGCGCAGAAAGCGTGCGGCCGGCAAGCGCGGGACGCCGCTCGACCGAGGCTTCAGCGGCTTTTGTCTTGGCGGCCTTAGCCATTGAGGCGTTCTCCCTTCTCGTCGACGAACACCATGCCGGTGATTTCCACCTCGATCGTGCCGTTCGGCATCGGCACATAGAGCGTCTCACCCATGCGGTCGCGCCCGCCGGCAACCAGCGCCAGCGCGATCGAGCGCCCGCAATTCTCCGACCAGTAGCTGGAGGTGACATGGCCGATCATCTTCATCGGGATCGGCTGCTTCGGATCCGCGACGATCTGCGCGCCCTCTTCCAGCACCACCTTCGGATCCTTGGTCTTCAGTCCGACAAGCAGCTTGCGGTCCTTGGCCACAAGGTCCGGCCGGGTCAGGCCGCGGATGCCGACAAAATCAGTCTTCTTCTTGCCGACCGCCCAGTCGAGCCCGGCATCGTTCGGCGTCACCGTGCCGTCGGTGTCCTGGCCGACGATGATATAGCCCTTCTCGGCGCGCAGCACGTGCATCGTTTCGGTGCCGTAGGCGGTCGCGCCATGCTTCTGGCCTTCGGCCCACAGCGCTTCCCACACAGCCTCGCCGTAGTCGGCCGGCACGTTGACCTCGAAGCCACGTTCGCCCGTGAAGGACATGCGGAACAGCCTGGTCGGCACGCCGCAGATCTTGCCCTCGCGCACCGACATATGCGGCATCGCCTCGTCCGACATGTCGATGCCTTCGACCAGCGGCGCGATGATGTCGCGCGACTTCGGCCCCTGCACCGCGATGACCGCCCATTGCTCGGTGATGGACGTCAGCCAGACATTGAGATGCGGGAACTCGGTCTGAAGGTAATCCTCCATGTGGTTCATGACGCGCGGCGCGCCGCCGGTGGTTGTCGTGACATGGAAACGGTCCGGCGCCAGCCGGCCGACGACGCCGTCGTCATAGATGAAGCCGTCCTCACGCAGCATGATGCCGTAGCGGCAGCGGCCGGTTTCGAGCTTCTCCCATGGATTGGTGTAGAGCAGTTCCATGAACTTCGCCGCGTCTGGCCCGACCACCTCGATCTTGCCGAGCGTCGAGGCGTCGAACAGGCCGCCGACCTTGCGCACCGTCACGCATTCGCGGTTGACGGCGGCGTGCATGTCCTCGCCGGCCCTGGGGAAATACCAGGCGCGCTTCCAGTGGCCGACATCCTCGAACACAGCACCTTGCGAAGCGGCCCAGCCATGCGTCGCTGTGCGGCGGGTCGGGTCAAACAGGGCGCCGCGCGCGTGGCCGACGATCGAGCCGAAGGTTACCGGCGTATAGGGTGCACGGAACGTGGTGAGGCCGACTTGCGGGATCGGCTTGCCGAGTTCGTCGGCGGCGATCGCCAGGCCATGCATGTTCGACGTCTTGCCCTGGTCGGTCGCCATGCCGTTGGTGGTGAAGCGCTTGACGTGCTCGATCGAGCGCATGCCCTCATGCACCGCCTGGCGGATGTCCTTGGCGGTCACATCGTTCTGGAAATCGACGAAGGCCTTGACCGTGGTGCCCGGCCCGGCGCCGGGCGCCGCGCCCAGCATCCCGCGCGACCAGCTCTCGCCGGCATCGACCTTTGGCTTGGCGCCTTTTCCGGCCTTGCCGCCGGCCTCCTTCGCCGCCTTGGCGCCGGCCGCATAGGCCTCGTCGACCGTTGCGTCCAACCCATCCGTGCCGTTGCAGGCGCCGACCGAGACGCAATCTTGCGCGTAGGTGCCGGGCACGAAACGCTTGGTCTCGTCGTTGAAGGCGACCTTGCCGCGCGACTGCGAGAAGAGATGCACCGACGGGGTCCAGCCGGCCGACATCAGGATCGCGTCGACCGGGATGGTGCGCCCGCCGCCGCCATTCTTCGGCTGCACGGTCATCGAGGAGACGCGCAGCTTGCCGCCGGCGCTGACCACCGCGCGGCCGAAATTGATCTCGATGCCGAGCGCCCTCGCCTCGTCGATCGCCGGCCCGGCCGGATTGTCGCGGAGGTCAACGATGGCCGCGATGTTGACGCCGGCCTTCTTGAGGTCGATTGCCGCTGCATAGGCGGAATCATTGGCCGTATAGACGCCGACATTTCTGCCCACGGCAACGCCGAAGTGGTTGAGATAGGTGCGCGCCGCGGACGCCAGCATGACGCCCGGACGGTCGTTGTTGGCGAACACCATGTGGCGCTCGATGGCGCCGGTGGCGATCACGACACGGCCGGCGCGCACCTGCCACAGGCGTTCGCGCGCCAGATCGTGGCCAGGGTTCTTCAGGTGATCGCTTACCCGCTCGACCAGGCCTACGAAGTTCTGCGCGTAATAGCCGAAGGCGGTGGTGCGGGAGAGCACGCGCACATTGTCCATCGCCTTGAGCTTCGCGATCGCGCCTTGAGCCCATGCATAGCCGTCCTGGTCGTCGATCCTGGCGCCGCTCTCGAAGCGCAGGCTGCCGCCGAATTCGGCTTGCTCGTCGGCGAGGATCACCCGCACGCCAGTTTCGGCGGCGGCAAGCGCCGCGGCAATGCCGGCAGCACCCCCGCCCAGCACCAGCACCTCGCAATGCGCGTAGCGCGAGGCATAATGGTCCGGGTCCGGCTGGTCCGGAGAAACGCCAAGGCCTGCGGCGGCGCGGATTTTCGGCTCGTAAAGGCTCTTCCAGGCCGACTTCGGCCACATGAAGGTCTTGTAGTAGAAGCCGGCCGAAAATAGCGGCGAGGCGACGTCGTTGACGGCGCCGACGTCGAAGGCAAGCGACGGCCAACGGTTCTGCGAATGGGCCGTCAGCCCGTCATAGAGCTCCTGCACGGTGGCGCGAACATTCGGCGTCTTGCGCGCATCGTCGCGCACGATCTGCACCAGCGCGTTGGGCTCCTCCGCGCCGGCCGACAGGACGCCGCGCGGCCGGTGGTACTTGAACGAACGGCCGACCAGATGCACGCCGTTGGCAAGCAGCGCCGAGGCCAAAGTATCGCCCTCGATGCCGATATAGGACTTGTCGTCGAAGGTGAAGGAGGCGGTCTTCGCCTGGCTAAGGCGCCCGGCGCCGGAAATGCGGAACATGGCGTTCATTTCGAGGCTCCGGGCAGCTTCGCGGGCTTCGGCTCGCCGGCCTTGTAGGTCATGACGAACTTGTCGGTGACGGTGTCACGCACCGCGTTGAAGAAGCGCGCGCAGCCATGGATGTGCCGCCAGCGCTCATAGATGACACCCTTGGGATTCGCGCGGATGAAGAAGAATTTCTCGAAATCGTCATCGCTCTCGGCGGCAATGTTGGTCGGGCGCGCGATATGCGCCTCGCCGGCATTGCGGAACTCGAGTTCCGGGCGCTCTTCCTCGCAATAGGGGCAGCGGATGAGAAGCATCTGGGAGATCCTAAAACTTGCCGTGACCAGCGCGGGCGCCGGCCGGTTGATCGCAAAACAGCTGAACCATCATCAGTGCGCCACCGCCGCCGCCGCGGCCTCGTCGATGAGGCGTCCAGTGCGGAAGCGCTCGAGCGTGAAGGGTGCGTTGATCGGGTGCGGCTCGTCCTTCGCGATGGTATGCGCGAAGACATTGCCCGAGCCGGGCGTCGCCTTGAAGCCGCCTGTGCCCCAGCCGCAATTGACGTAAAGCCCCTTGACCGGCGTCTTCGCCAGGATCGGCGAGCGGTCCGGGGTCACGTCGACAATGCCGCCCCAGGAGCGCAGCATCTTCATGCGCGTGAAGATCGGGAACATCTCGCAAATGGCGTCGAGCGTATGCTGCAATATGTGCAGGCCGCCGGTCTGTGAATAGGAGACATACTGGTCGGTTCCGGCGCCGATGACCAACTCGCCCTTGTCCGATTGCGAGATATAGGCGTGCACCGTGTTCGACATCACCACGCAGGGCACCACCGGCTTGACCGGCTCCGACACCAGCGCCTGCAGCGGATAGCTTTCGAGCGGCATGCGCACGCCGGCCATGTTCATGATCACCGAGGAATGGCCGGCCGCGACCACACCGACCTTCTTGGCGCCGATGAAGCCGCGCGTCGTCTCGACGCCGCTGACTGCGCCGTTGGCCGCCCGCTTGATGCCGGTGACTTCGCAGTTCTGGATGATGTGGACGCCGCGCGCCGACGCGCCGCGCGCATAGCCCCAGGCGACCGCGTCGTGACGCGCCGTGCCGCCGCGCCGCTGCAGCGCCGCGCCCATCACCGGATAGCGCGCTTCCCTGGAAATGTTGAGCGGCGGACAGAACGCCTTCGCCTCTTCCGGCGTCAGCCATTCATTGTCGATGCCGTTGAGCCGGTTGGCATGGATGTGGCGCTTGAACACCTGCACGTCATGCACGTTGTGCGCCAGCATCATCACGCCGCGCGCCGAATACATGACGTTGTAGTTGAGCTCTTGGGAGAGCCCATCCCACAGCTTCAGCGCATGGTCGTAGATGCCGGCGCTTTCGTCATAGAGATAGTTGGAGCGGATGATGGTGGTGTTGCGGCCGGTGTTGCCGCCGCCGAGCCAGCCTTTTTCGAGCACTGCGATGTTGGTGATGCCGTGCTCGCTCGCCAGGTAATACGCCGTCGCCAGTCCGTGGCCGCCAGCCCCGACGATGATGACGTCGTATTCCTTCTTCGGCTCGGGCGAGGTCCATTGTTCTTCCCAGCCCTTGTGACCGCGCATCGCCTCACGGGCAATAGCGAATACCGAGTATTTCTTCACGTTGTAGCCTCGCGCCAAAAATCGCGGAATTCGTCCGGGCCTCTCCCGTCACGCGAGGTGTATCACTAGCGAAACCGCGATGTCATCCTTGCGCTGTTTGCGACGGCGCTTGCCGCTTTGCGCCATGCCGATAGGATGGCATCCAGGCTGGTAGCCGCAGCCGCGATCGGCCATACCGACTGCTACGAGGCTTGGAGGATAGATATGGGCAACGCCTGGTGGAATCTGACCTTGCGCTTTCTGCTGGAACTTGCAGCGCTGCTCGGGCTCGGCGTCGCATCCTGGAGCCTGTCCGAAGGGTGGTGGCGCTGGCTCCTCGCCTTGGCCTCGCCTCTTATTGCGGCTGCGCTGTGGGGAATCTTCGCGGTTCCCGACGACCCAAGCCGGTCAGGCCGAGCACCGGTGCCGGTGCCGGGCGGGGTGCGGCTGGCGCTGGAACTCATCATATTGCTCGGCGGCGCCGCCGGGTTCTATGTGGCAGGTCACGCGGCCGCCGGCCTCGTCATGGCCCTGCTGATCGCCCTCAGCTACGCCTTCTCGTTGAACCGGCTGGGCTGGTTGTTGCGGCAGTAGGGCAACAGCGGCCTGTGCCGCGGCCAAAGCCGGACGCTTCCATCAACGGGACGTGATCCGCGAGGCGAACGGCGGACATGCTCATACGCTGAAATCTCGCGAAACGGCCTTGCATTCCGGCCCATTTTGACGATTTTCGTTTCCCGTCGAAACCGGATGGGGAACGATGCTTCTGATCAGAACCTATGTCGCCCAGAGCACCATCGAGGGCGTCGGCGTCTTCGCCGCCGAGCCGATCCGAAAAGGCGCATCGATCTGGCGCCTCGACCCCGATTTTGACCGGCTGATCCCGATGGAAAAATATGAAGCAGCATCCCCGCATCTGCGGGAACTGCTCGACCGCTACGCCTATCCGAGCCCGGACAAGCCCGGCTTCATGGTCTACGAGGTCGACAATGGCCGCTTCATGAACCACTCCGAGCGGCCGAACACGGATTTCTCGCAATATGGCGGCGCCGTCGCCATTCGCGACATCGCCGCCGGCGAGGAAATCACCTGCGATTATGGCGAGTTTTTCGAGGATTTTGCCCGCCTCCATCTGACGACCGCGTAGAGCGAGCAAGCGTCAAGGGACAGCGCATCGGCTTTTGATCGCGCTTTCCCGCAATCAGAGGTGGACATCCCAGCCTGATTCTGCTATCAGCCGCCACAATTCGCGGTGCAGCTCGCCGCGGAGGCATGTCAGCTATGGCTGTTTGCCTAACGATTTCAAACCCGAAGACAGGATTGCCCGTGCAGGTACTCGTCCGCGACAACAACGTTGATCAGGCGCTTCGCGCGCTGAAGAAGAAGATGCAGCGCGAAGGTATTTTCCGCGAAATGAAGATGCGCGGTCACTACGAGAAGCCGTCCGAGAAGCGTGCCCGCGAGAAGGCCGAGGCCGTGCGCCGCGCCCGCAAGCTGGCTCGCAAGCGCGCCCAGCGCGAAGGCCTGCTGCCGATGACCCCGCGTCCGGCTCCGGCTGGTGCCGCCGGCGCTTCGCGCTCTCCGCGCTCATAACGCCTATTTTTTGTCCTTTTCGAAGGATACCGAGGGTGGCGCGATGCGGAATCGCCGCCACCTTTTTGTTTATGCATGAGAGCCGGTTCGGAGAGGGAACGGACGGACGGCGCTGCGGCAGTGAGGACAAAGATGAACGCAATTTCCGTGGAGCGCAAATCCGCTTTTCGCGGCTTCGCCCTGACGGCGGCTCTGCTTTCGGGCCTGACGCTTGCAGCATGCCAGACGACCCCGACGGGAGAGTTCAACTCCGTCGACAAGGCGCAAGCGTCGAGCGAGAACATCTCTTCGCTCTCGGCGGTCATCCAACGCAATCCGCAGGATCCCGAGGGCTATAATGTGCGCGGCTCGGCCTATGGCCGCGGCGGCCAGTACCAGGCGGCGCTCAAAGACTTCAATCAGGCCATCCAGCTCAACCCGAATTTCTACCAGGCCTATTCGAACCGCGCGCTGATCCAACGTTTCCTCGGCAATCAGCAAGCGGCTTTGGCCGACTACAACCGCTCGATCCAGATCAACGCCAATTACGACGCCGCCTATATCGGCCGCGGCAATCTCTACCGCAAGGCGGGCCGCACCCAGGACGCCTTCAACGACTTCCAGAAGGCGATCCAGCTCGACACCACGGATGCGCGCGCCTACCACAATCGTGGCCTGATCTATCAGAGCCAGGGCCAGCACAAATTCGCCATCGAGGATTTCTCGACCGCGATCTCGCTGGCGCCGGACGCCGCAGAGCCCTACAACGGCCGCGGCCTCTCCTATCTGGCGACAGGCGACGAGGACAACGCCTTCTCCGATTTCAATATGGCCATCAAGCTCGACGGCAAGAATGCGGAGGCCTGGGCCAACCAGGCGCTGATTTACGAGCGCCGTGGCGACAAGGTAAGGGCCGCCAAATCTTACCGCGAGGCGATCCATCTCGACCCGAACTACCAGCCGGCCAAGGACGGCCTGTCGCGCACCGGCGGCAACGCCAGCTGAAGGCGGTAACGGAAGTGCATCTCGCACGAGGCGCGGTCGCCGCTGGCGACCGCAGTGTTGCGCCGCGGAAACGCCGATAGCGATCCGTTAACCGCCCACGGCAATGCGTTAACCTTTGCCATGTTCGCGCCAAGTTTTCGGCGGAACGCTCCGCGCACCTCGACCGTTCATGCCGGGGCCACGATTTTCGCGAAAGGACCTTTCCAATGATCAAATCTCTTGCCTGTGCCGCGGCCGCGCTTGCCGCCACGGTCCTCGCTTCCCCCGTCAGCGCCGGCACGCTCCGTCTCGGCACGCTCGATTGCACCATCGATGGCGGCGTCGGCTATATCATCACGTCCAACAAGGGTGTGTCCTGCACCTTCCGTCCCTATCATCACGGTCCCGCCGAGCAGTACACCGGCATGATCTCCAAGCTCGGCGTCGATCTCGGCCAGACGCATCAGGGCCAGCTCGTCTGGGCGGTGCTTGCCGCCACGCGCCACCATGAGGCGGGCGACCTCGCCGGCAGCTATTACGGCGTTAACGCCGAGGCTTCCGTGGTGACCGGCGGCGGCGCCAATCTCCTGGTCGGCGGCCTCGACGGCGCTTTCATGCTGGAGCCGCTCAGCGTCCAGGCGCAGACCGGCGTGAACCTGGCCGTCGCGGTGGCGTCGCTGGACCTCGTCCACTCCTACAAATAGGCACTCAGCCGCTAACGACATCCGCCTATACGCGCGGCCCGGAACAGGACATTGTGGCCGTTCCGGGCCGCATGCTTTTTGGGGGGACATATGTCGAGGATCATCGCCGCAGCCGCGATCGCGATTCTTGCACTGGCCGGGCAGGCCCGAGCGGAGACCGGCGGCGTCGAACTCGGCATCTTGGATTGCGCCATCGGCGGCGGCACCGGCTTCGTCTTCGGCTCCAGCAAGGATCTGAGCTGCACCTTCACGCCGGCCGACAAGACCTTTGCGCCGGAAGCCTATTTCGGCGCCGTCAACAAATATGGTCTTGACATCGGCACGACCAGCCAGAGCGTGATGCGCTGGCTGGTGCTGACGCCCATGAACAACATTTACGCCCCAGGCGCGCTGGCCGGCGATTATGTCGGCGCCAGCGCCGAAGTGACTGCCGCGGTCGGCGCCGGCGCCAATCTCCTGGTCGGAGGCACCGGCAATGCCTTCACCCTGCAGCCGTTCAGCGTCCAGGCCCAGACCGGTCTCAACATCGCCATCGGCGTCAGCCAGTTCCAGCTGCGCAGCATGGCGAACTGATTGCCCGCCAAAGCCGGTGGAGCGTTACTGCCCCGACAAGCGAAAAGCCTCTTGAGCTCAACTGCGCTTGAGGTTCTACAAGCCCGGCCGAACTGGATCTGGCACCCATTCGCGATGCGGATGAGGCTGCGAATCGTAAGCAGGAGATCGACGTGACGGCAGCAAGCGGCAACAAGGCAGGCGGCGATAAGATTGATTGGCGGGCGCTGTGGGCAAATGGCGACCTGGCTCGCTTCTGCTTCATCAGCCTCGGCATCCTGCTCCATGCCACCAATGAGACAATGATCGCAACGGTCATGCCGGCGATGGTCGGCGATATTGCCGGCGTGCAGTTCGTCGGCTGGTCGCTTGCCGTGTACGAACTCGGCGCCATCGTCGCGGGGGCCGCCGCCGGCCGGCTGGTCAGCTTCGTCGCCTTACGCACCAACATGATGGCCGCGGCCCTTCTTTATGCTGCTGGCGCGCTGGTCTGCGCCACCGCGCCATCGATGCCCATCTTCCTAGCCGGGCGGCTGGTCGAAGGCCTGGGCGGCGGTGCGCTCGTCTCGCTCGCCTTCGTCTCGGTCGAGCGCCTGTTCCCGCGCAACATCTGGCCGCAGCTTTTCGGCATCATCTCGGCGATCTGGGGTGTTGCCGCCTTCAGCGGCCCGATGCTCGGCGCAGTCATGGTCGACTTCTTGTCCTGGCGCTGGGCCTTCGGCGTTTTCACGTTTGGCGGCGCGGCCATGGCGCTCGCGAGCTTCGCCGTCCTCGGCACGCCGCAGGCGAAGCGGCCGCAGGCCGGCGCCGGCCAGACGCCAGCCTTTCCCTTCCTGGCACTCGGCTGCCTTGCCGTCAGCGTCTTGCTGATCGCCGCAGCGGGCGTCGACATCGCCTTGCTGCGCTCGTCATTGTTCATACTGCTTGGTCTGGCCGGCCTCGCGCTGTTCTTCCGCGTCGACGCGCTGAAGCCGCGCTCGCGCCTCTTTCCCTCGCATCTCTTTTCCTGGAATTCCGCGCTCGGCAGCGGCATGACCATGGTGGCTGCCTTCTCCGTGGCGACCTGCACATTCGCCATTTACGGGCCGTTGCTGCTGACCACGCTGCACGGCATCCCGCTCCTGACGACAGGCTACATCATCGCCGCCGAATCGATCGCCTGGTCGATCCTGTCGATCGCCGTCGCCAATGCGCCGCTGCATCACGAGCGGTCGATCATCGTCGTCGGCGCGCTGATGATCGCCGCCGGCCTCGCGGGTTTCGCCTACACGATCCCGACTGGCTCGATCCCGCTGATCCTGCTTTGCGCGCTTTTGCAAGGCGGCGGCTTCGGCGTCGCTTGGCCGTTCCTGACCCGCGTCATCGTCGCTTCTGCCCGCGATGGCGAGCAGACGATCGCCTCGGCCGCGGTGCCCACCATGCAGCGCATAGGCTACGCCGTCGGCGCGGCCGTCGCCGGCATTATCGCCAACGCCTGCGGCTTCTCCGATGGCCTTAGCCGCGAGGCGGCCGCGACCGTCGCCGGTTGGCTGTTCCTCGTCTTCGTGCCGCTCGGGATCTTTGGATGCATCGCCGCGCTCAGGATCGCGCTGCCCCCGCTGCGGCCTCGACAGGCGGCCGGCTAGACGACGACTGTCGCGAGCCGCTCCGCGATGAGCGCGGCGAGCCGCGCCGCCACCTCGTCCTTGCCCATCTCCGGCCACTCCTCGACGCCGGTCTTGGAGACGATGCGCACCTTGTTGCGGTCGCCGCCCATAACGCCCGACGGACCGATGCCGCTTTCATGCGAAACGTCGTTGGCGACGATGAAGTCCGCCCCCTTCTTCTTAAGTTTGGCCTCGGCATTGGCGATGAGGTCCTGCGTCTCGGCGGCGAAGCCGACGACGAGGCCTGGCCGCTGCGCATGATGGCCGATGCCGGCCAGGATATCGGGATTCTCGACCATCTGCAGTGAAGGCGGCCCCTTGCCCGCCACCTTCTTGATCTTCTCGCCGGCGGCATTCGCCGTGCGCCAGTCGGCGACCGCCGCGACAAACACGGCGGCATCCGCCGGCAACAGGCTCTCGACCGCTTCCTTCATCTGCGCGGCTGTTTCGACATGCGTGGTCGCTACGCCGGCCGGATCAGCGATGTTGACCGGGCCGGAGACCAGCCTGACATCGGCACCGAGTTGCGCAAGCGCGGCCGCGATGGCATGGCCCTGCTTGCCGGAAGACCGATTGGCGATGTAGCGCACCGGATCGATCGGCTCATGCGTCGGTCCGGAGGTGACGATGATCCTGCGACCCGCAAGCGGCTTCGGCTTCTCGTCGAGCATCGTCTCGATCGCGGCCACGATCTCCAGCGGTTCGGCCATGCGGCCCTCGCCGGCTTCGTTGCTTTCGGCCATCTCGCCTTTGCCAGGTCCGACAAAGGCGATGCCGTCCTTCTGCAGCGTCGCCCGGTTGCGGCGTGTAGCGGCATGCGCCCACATCTTCGGATTCATCGCCGGCGCCATCAGCACCTTCTTGTCGGTGGCCAGAAGCACCGTCGAGGCGAGGTCGTTGGCATGGCCGTTGGCGAGCTTCGCCATCAGGTCGGCGGTGGCCGGCGCCACCACCAGCAGGTCGGCCTCGCGCGACAGCCTGATATGGCCGACATCGTGCTCGTCCTTGCGGTCGAACAGGTCGGTGAAGACATGGTCGGCCGAAAGCGCGCCGACCGACAGCGTGGTGACGAATTCCTTCGCGGCCGTCGTCATCACCACCCGCACCGACGCCCCGCGCTCGCGCAGCCGCCGAATCAGGTCGAGCGACTTATAGGCGGCGATGCCGCCGCCGATGATCAGCAGAATGCGCTTGCCGGAGAGAGTGATGCGGCTTCCCACGGATTGGCCGCACAGTGGCAGCTGAATATCAAAGCCGCCATGCGGCTCGACCAGACCGCGGATCGCCACGTAAAGGCTCTCGCCCTCCGGCGCGGTCGCCGCTCCCGCGGACAGAACGCTTCTGCCCAGGATCTCGCGCGCCTCCTCTTCCATGGACACGCCTCGTGCTGCAGCACGTTCGCGCAATCTCTGCTTCACGTCGTCCGCTAGATTACGGACAGTAATCGTGCCCATGATCCCGCTCCCAACCGTCGGCGGCTACAGCCGTCATTGCCTGCAACGCTAGCAAATCAGATGCTAGCATTGCAAGCAATCAGAGCAATTTCCATGCGATGTAGATCAGCGTCAGCGCGATCAGCCACAGCGCCACTCGGCCGGAACGGGTGTGGCGCGCTTCGGCCTTGCCGATGGCTTGAGCGGTCGCCTCGTCAAAGCGCAGCCCGTTCTCGGCCATCAGGTCGATCTCGCGCGACAGCCGGTCGGTGCGGGCTGCAAGGTCGGGCGCCTGCCTTGCAAGGGCCAGCAGCGCCTTGGCGCCGTCGCGCGCGTCCGTGAGCAGCCCGCGCGGACCGAGATTGCCCGCGATCCAGTCGCTGACCACGGGCTCCGAGGTCTTCCACATGTTGAAGGCCGAATCGAGCGTACGGGCGACACCTTCGACGACCACCATGGTCTTCTGCAGCAGGATCAGCTCCGGCCGCGTCGCCATGTCGAACAGCTCCGTGACCTCGAACAGCAAGGTCAGGAGCTTCGCCATCGAGATCGTGTCGGCCGATTGGCCGTGGATCGGTTCGCCGATGGCGCGGATCGCCTGCGCAAAGGCCGAGACATTGTGCTGGCGCGGCACATAGCCCGCCTCGAAATGCACCTCGGCGACGCGCTGATAGTCGCGCACGATGAAGCCGTAGAGGATCTCGGCGAGGAAACGCCGCTCCTTCTTGCCGAGCCGCCCGGCGATGCCGAGATCGACGGCGACGATGGTGCCGTCCGCCTCGACGAACAGGTTTCCCGGGTGCATGTCGGCATGGAAGAAGCCGTCGCGCAGCGTGTGCCTGAGGAACGACTGGATGAGGTTGGCGGCGATCGCCTTGAGGTCATGACCGGCGGCGGCAAGGCCGGCGATATCGTTCATTTTGACGCCGTCGATCCACTCCATGGTGAGCACGTCGCGGCCGGTCCGCTCCCAGTCGACTGCCGGCACGCGGAATCCCGGATCGTCCTTGGTGTTCTCGCCGAGCTCCGAAAGCGCCGCCGCCTCAAGCCTCAGATCCATCTCGATTCTGGTGGTCTGCGCCAGCGTCTGGGTCACCTCGACCGGGCGCAGCCGACGCGACGAAGGGATGTATTTTTCCTGCAGTCGGGCGGCGAGGAAATAGCTTTCGAGGTCTTGGAAAAAGCGGTGCCGCACGCCGGGCCGGATGACCTTGACCGCCACGCGCGAAGCAGCACCCTCACGCACAACCTCGGCGCTGTGCACCTGTGCGATCGAGGCCGCCGCCACCGGTTCGCCGAAGCTGGCATAGAGGTCGTCGATCCTGCGTCCGAGCGAGGCTTCGATCGCGTGGACCGCCTCCGCCTTCGGAAACGTGTGCATCTTGTCCTGCAACAGCGCGAGGTCGAGCGCCATGTCGTTGCCGACGACGTCCGGCCGGGTCGCCAGGAACTGGCCGAGCTTGACATAGGAGGGTCCGAGCCGCACCACCGCGCGCGCCAGCCTGTCGCCGCGCTGATAGCTCAGTGCCCGGCGGCGGGTGAAAAGCCGCGCCACGCTCCAGCCGAATTTCGGCATGCCGGAGAGTTCTTCGCCCGGCAGCGCCGCGACGACGCCCTCGCGGACCAGCACCCAGCCGGCCCTGACGAGCCTGAAGGCGGCGGCGACGCTGCTCATCGGCCATCCTGATCAAAAGGAGCCTTGGTCAAAGGAGGCTGCTTCAAGGGTCCAGCCTCAAAGCTTCCAGCCGGAATGAAGGGCGGCGATGCCGCCC
The DNA here is from genome assembly GCF_029625685.1 of Mesorhizobium sp. WSM4976. Taxonomy (NCBI): domain Bacteria; kingdom Pseudomonadati; phylum Pseudomonadota; class Alphaproteobacteria; order Hyphomicrobiales; family Phyllobacteriaceae; genus Mesorhizobium; species Mesorhizobium sp. WSM4976. The sequence continues at coordinate 320,587 of NZ_JARTVT010000003.1, read as the reverse complement.
GAATAGTTGCGGAACGTGACGCGGTCGAAGCCGGCGCGGGCGATCATCGCCGCGAAATTCTGCTGGTTGGGGAACTTGCGGATGGATTCGACGAGGTAGGAATAGGGCTCACCGTCGCCGGTCACCGCCTTGCCGATCCTGGGGATCGCGTTGAACGACCAGGACTCATAGGCCTTGTCGAGCAGCGGCATCTCGACCTCCGAGAATTCCAGGCACAGAAACCGGCCGCCGCGCTTCAGCACGCGATACGCTTCGGCAAGCGCCACCTCGATGCGCGGCACGTTGCGGATGCCGAAGGCGATCGTATAGGCATCGAAGGTGTCGTCCTCGAACGGCAGCGCCTCGGCATTGGCCTCGACGAAGTCGGTGTTTGCTGCAAGGCCCAGCTTTTCGGCGCGGTCGCGGCCAACCGAGAGCATCGAGCCGTTGATGTCGAGCACAGTCGCATGCGCCTGGCGCTGGCTGGCCTCGACGATCCTGAAGGCGATGTCGCCGGTGCCGCCGGCGACATCGAGCACCTTCCAGCCCGGCCGCTTCGGCGGGTTCAGCCAGGCGACCATCGCGTCCTTCCACAACCGATGCAACCCGGCCGACATCAGATCGTTCATCAGGTCGTATCGATTGGCCACCTTATGGAAGACGTCGTTGACCAGGGGCTGCTTCTCGCCTGCCCCGACCTTCCTGAAACCATAGGAGGTTTCCATGCCGCCCGCGGCCGTCGTTCTCTCAACTGACATTATTTTGATCCGTCATAAAACCGGCGGGACCATAGCCGATCGATGGTGCCGACGCTATTGTCCAAGGCGCGGTTTTCGGCCGCGCTTGCAAAACCCGGTCGAGAAAGGTCCCGCATGATTTTCCGGCCAGATTCCCTGCGAGAACAGCATGCTGGGCGGAATGACCGCATGATTTTGAAGGCCGAGTTGCACTGCCACATCGAAGGGGCGGCGGCGCCGGAGCTCGTCGTCAGCCAGGCCCGCAAATACGGCAAGGACCCTTCGCCCTATATCCAGGACGGCTCCTTCGTCTGGCATGATTTCAGCTCGTTTCTCGCTGCCTACGATTTCGCTTCCGACCTGTTTCGCACGGAAGACGATTATGCGCGCCTGGCCGACCATTACCTGACCAGCCTCGCCCGCGACGGCGCCATCTATTCCGAAGTCTTCACCTCGCCGGACCATGCGAAGAAGGCTGGCCTCTCGCCAAAGGCCTATACCGACGCGCTGGGCGACGGCATGGCACGCGCCAAGGCCAAGACGGGGATCGAAGGCCGCATGATCGTCACCGGCGTGCGCCATGTCGGGGTCGAGGCGATCGAGCAGGCGGCACGCTTCGCTGCGCGCTGCGGCCATCCGCTGGTGAGCGGTTTCGGCGTCGCCGGCGACGAGCGCATCGGTGATTTCGAGGATTATGTTCGCGCCTTCGAGATCGCGCGGGAAGCCGGGCTCGGCATCACCATCCATGCCGGTGAGCTGATGGGCTGGGAAAGTGTGGCGGCCGCTCTTGACCACATCCGCCCCTCCCGCATCGGCCATGGCGTGCGCGCCATCGAGAATCCGGACCTCGTCCGCCGCATCGCCGCCGAGGGGGTGGTGCTGGAATGCTGCCCTGGCTCCAACATCGCTTTGAAAGTCTTCGACAGCTTCGCCGACCATCCTTTTCCGGCGCTGCGCGCCGCCGGCTGCAAGGTGACGCTCAATTCTGATGACCCACCTTATTTCTGGACCTCGCTGAAGCACGAATACGATATCGCCGCCGAGCATTTCCACATGGACGACAAGGCGCTCACCGCCGTCACCAGGACGGCCATCGAGGCGGCGTTCGTCGACAGGAAGACCAAGGCGATGCTGCTTAGCCGATTGGACGCGAAGGTGCGGTGAGCGAGCAAGGGAGCAGTCGGTAATCGGTAGTTATGGATTTGGCAGAGCCCGCTAGATCGGTTGAAGGCCGGAGCTTTCCCGAGGCGAGGACTCGCAAATCGGCTCACTATTCACTACTCACTACTGACTACCACCCACTGCGAACCAGTCGGAGCACATCATGCAGGGCGTCACCGTCGTCGACCATCCCCTTGTCCAGCACAAGCTGACCATCATGCGCAAGAAGGAGACCTCGACGGCCGGCTTCCGGCGGCTGCTGCGCGAGATTTCGCTGCTGCTCGGCTATGAGGTGACCCGCAACCTCGAGCTGACCACGACGATGATCGAGACGCCGATCGAGGAGATGGAGGCGCCGACGCTGGAAGGCAAGAAGCTGGTCTTCGCTTCCGTGCTGCGCGCCGGCAACGGCCTGCTCGAAGGCCTGCTCGACCTGGTGCCGGCCGCCCGCGTCGCCCATATCGGCCTCTACCGCGACCACGAAACACTCGAAGCGGTCGAGTATTTCTTCAAGGCGCCGAGCGACCTTGCCGACCGCCTGGTCATCGTCGTCGATCCGATGCTGGCGACCGCCAATTCGGCGATCGCCGCGATCGACAAGCTGAAGGGACGCGGCGCCACCAACATCCGGTTCCTGTGCCTGCTCGCGGCACCCGAGGGTATCGAGCGCTTCACCAAGGCGCACCCGGATGTGCCGATCTTCACCGCCTCGATCGACCGCCAGCTGAACGACAAAGGCTATATCATGCCCGGCCTTGGCGACGCCGGCGACCGCATGTACGGGACAAAATGAGCGCATCCGTTTACCGCGCGTTTACACAACCGGGTGATTCCGGCGCACGTTAAAGCGGAAAACACCATGCCGGCGTAGGGATGTGGCCTCGATCTAGGGGGCAATCCATGCTGCGCAAGCTTCTCCTCCTCGGCATCTTTGCCGGAACTTCGGCTTCGATTCCGATCGTCTATCAGGCTAACCCGCATCTGGTGGACGGCCTGCTGAAATCGACCGATGCCTCACAGCCTGCGGCGCCGAAGTCCGAGCCCCAGGTCAATCTCGTCTCGGTCCCGGTCAAGCCGGCTACGCCGATGCCGCTTGGCCGCCAGGTGCTGGTTAATGCCGATGACCGCGGCCATTTCACATCGCAGTTCAAGCTCAATGGCCGGCAGATCGACGGCATGATCGACACCGGAGCGACACTGGTCGCCATCAACAGCTCGACCGCGCGCAGGATCGGCATCTCGCTCAATCCGTCGGATTTCAATCAACAGGTGAACACCGCCAATGGGGCGATCAAGGCCGCCGTTGTGACAGTCGACCACCTGCAGATCGGAAAGATCTCGGTCGACAACGTCCAGGCGATGGTGCTTGACGACCGAGCCCTGCAGACCAACCTGATTGGCATGAGCTTCCTCCAGCGGTTGCAGAAATACCAGGTCCAGGACGGCGCGCTGCTGCTCGTTCAGTAGGATCAGCGAGCCAATATCCGCCTGAGCACGGTCTTCTCGGCGGGTGGCTTGGAACTCCCGATCGTGTAAGCGGCACTCACCGCCGTCGCTGCGGCCTCCGCCTCCGGGTCGGTACGGGCATGGACCAGCGCCAGCGGCTCGCCTGAGCGCGCCTCGGCGCCGACCGGCAGCAGCCGGGTCAAGCCGACCGCATGATCGATCTTGTCATCCGGACGGGAACGCCCGCCGCCAAGCGTGACAACGGCCAGCCCGATATCGCGCGTGGCGATGCCGGTCACGAACCCGTCCTGTTCCGCCGTCACAGCCAATTCGACCGGCGCCGTCGGCAGATATTTTTCAGGCTTCTCGATGAAATCGCCGGGACCGCCCAGGGCGGACACCATCCGCGCGAAGGCGGCAGCCGCCCGGCCGCCGGCGAGCGCTTCGGTCGCACGCCTGAGACCATCTTGCTGCGACGAAACCAGCCCCGCCGACTGCAGCATCTCGGCCGCCAGCGCCAGCGTCACCTCCTCCAGCCGGCGGTCGCGATAGCGGCCGGTGAGGAAATCGACCGCATTTTTCACCTCGACCGCGTTACCGGCAGCCGAAGCCAACGGTTCGTTCATGCCCGTCACCAACGCGGAAGCGTTCAGGCCGGCGCCATTGGCGACCTCCACCAGGCTGTTCGCCAGGGCCACCGCATCGCGCGACTTTTCCATGAAGGCGCCATTGCCGAGCTTGACGTCGAGCACCAGCGAGCCCAGGCCCGCGGCAAGCTTCTTCGACAGGATCGAAGCGGTGATCAGCGGTATGGATTCGACCGTTCCCGTCACGTCACGGATCGCGTAGAGCCTGCGGTCGGCGGGCGCCAGATCCGCGGTTTGGCCAATGATGGCGCATCCCGTTTCCAGCACCGTCTTACGCAAAAGTGCCACATCCGGCTGGCTTACATAGCCGGGGATGGCATCCATTTTGTCCAGCGTGCCGCCGGTGTGGCCCAGGCCACGGCCCGAGATCATCGGCACATAAGCGCCGCAAGCGGCAACGATCGGCGCCAGCATCAGCGAGACATTGTCGCCGACGCCACCCGTCGAATGCTTGTCGGTGACCGGCCCCGGCAGGTCGGACCAGTCGAGCACATCGCCGGAATCGCGCATGGCGATCGTCAGCGCCACCGCTTCCTCGCGGCTCATGCCGTTGAGGAACACGGCCATTGCGAAAGCGCCGACCTGGCCCTCGGAGATGGTGCCGGCCATCAGCCCGGCGATAAAGGCCGTGATCTCGTCGGACGAGAGCCTGTGGCCGTCACGCTTGCGGCGGATGATCTCCTGCGGCAGCATCAGTCGGGCAAGCCGTCCTGGAAGACGCGCCGCAGGATCGTCGCCAACCGCGCGCCGCCGACCGGGGCCATGTCCTTGGTCTCCTGGTGCGAGAGCTCCGCTCCGGTCATGCCGGCCGCCAGGTTGGTGATGACCGAGCAGGCTGCCACCTTGAGCCCGAGAAAGCGGGCCAGGATCACCTCCGGCACGGTCGACATGCCGACGGCGCTGGCCCCCATCACGCGTGCCATGCGAATTTCGGCCGGCGTCTCGAAGCAGGGGCCGGAGAACCACATGTAGACGCCTTTGTGCAGCGAAGTCCCGGTCGCCTCCGCCGCCTTTTCGATCGCACCGCGCAGGCCGGCATCATAGGCCTCGGTGAGGCCGACGAAACGGCGGTCGCTCGGCTCGCCGATCAGCGGGTTGGAGCCGGAGAAATTGATGTGGTCGGTGATCAGCATCACCGAGCCCGGCCCCATGTCCGGCTCGACCGAGCCGGCGGCGTTGGTGAGGATCAGATGCGAGATGCCGATGCCGGCTAGCACCTCCAGCGCCGGGCGCATCGCCGCGGCGTTGCCATGCTCGTAATAATGCGCGCGGCCGGACAGCATCAGCACCGGCGTGCCGGCGAAATGCCCGGCAACCACCTCGCCGGCATGGCCGGAAACACCGCTGCGCGGGAAGCCCGGCAACTCGGCGTAGGAGATGCGCCTAGCATCCTTGACCTGGTCGACCAGCCCGCCGAGGCCCGAACCCAACACGAGCGCCGCCTTGGGCGCCAACCCGTCCAGCTTCTCGACCAGATGATCCAGCGCTTCCATCATTTCAGAATATCGCCCCTGAAGCCGTAGGGCAGCATCTCGCCCATGGTGACCGTCTCTGACACGCCGGTGTCGTCGCAGAGATAGAGCTTCGTGTCCGGCCGGCAGAATTCCGCCAGCCGCTGCCGGCAGCCGCCGCAGGGCGAGCATTTGGCCATGCGTTCGGCGACCACCGCGATCTCGACGATCCTGCCGCCGCCGCCCATGATGTAGTGCCCGAGCGCCGTCGTCTCGGCGCACCAGCCTTCCGGATAGGACGCCACTTCGATGTTGGCGCCGGTGAAGACGCGCCCGTCCTCGGTGCGGAGCGCGGCGCCCACCGGAAATTTCGAATAGGGCGCGTAGGCCTTGGCCATCGCCGTCTTCGCCGCCTCGAACAGATCATGCGACATCCGGTTCTTCTCTCCCACGATCTTGTTCAAATGCCGGTCGCGGCGGACGAAATTCCCACCTCAGCGTTCCCGATCTCAGCGTTCCTTGACGTAAGGCACGCCGCCGGCGCGCGGCGGAATGGCCTTGCCGATGAACCCGGCGAGCAGAACGACGGTCAGCACATAGGGCAGCGCCTGCATGAACTGCGCCGGCACCTTGCCAATGATCGGCAGCGGCGAGCCCTGCAGGCGGATCGATGCCGCATCGAGGAAGCCGAATAGCAGGCAGGCGAACATGGCGTTGACCGGCTTCCACTTGGCGAAGATAAGCGCCGCCAGCGCGATATAGCCCTTGCCCGCCGTCATGTCCTTCACGAAGCCGCCATTCTGGACCATGGAAAGATAGGCGCCGGCAACACCGGTCAGGACACCGGTGCAGATCAGCGCGCGATAGCGCAGCCACGCGACCGAGATGCCCGCGGTGTCGACAGCGGCCGGGTTCTCACCCACGGCGCGCATCCTGAGCCCGAAGCGAGTGCGAAACAGCACCCACCAGGTGAACGGCACCATGGCGAAGGCGAAATAGACCAGGATCGAGTGGCCGGAAATCAGCTCGGCATAGATCGGGCCGATGATCGGCACATCCCTGATCGCCTCGGCGCCCGGCCAGGTGATCGCCTCGAAGCGTTCGCCCGGCTGCAGCGCCGGCGTGCGCCCGCCCTGCTGGAACCAGGCCTGGCCAAGGATGATGGTCGACCCGGCGGCGATGAAATTGATTGCCACTCCGGACACGATCTGGTTGCCGCGATGCGTGATCGAGGCGAAGCCGTGCACCAAGGCGAACGCGACCGAGATCAGGATCGCCGTGCCGAGGCCAATCAGGGCCGAGTGGAAGACGGCGGCGGCCGAGGCACCGGCAAAGGCGCCGACAAGCATCTTGCCTTCCAGTCCGATGTCGAAGATGCCGGCCCGTTCCGAATAAAGGCCCGCCAGGCAGGCGAGCAGCAGCGGCACCGAGAGGCGGATGGTCGAATCCAGCACCTGGACGACTGCGTTGAACATGTCCATCTCAGGCCCCTGTTCCCTTGACCGCCTGCATGCCGACCGACTTCGGACTGACCGAGGCGAAAAGCGCCTGGATGTAAGGCCTGAACATATGTTCCAGCGCGCCGGCAAAGAGGATGACAAGGCCCTGGATGATGACGATCATGTCGCGGCTGATCGCAGGCATCTCGAAGGCGAGCTCGGCGCCGCCCTGGTAGAGCATGCCGAACAGGATGGCCGCCAGCACGATGCCGACCGGGTGCAGCCGGCCCATCAGCGCGACCGCGATGCCGACATAGCCGGCGCCGGAAACGAAATCGATCGCGACATTGTGCTGATCGCCCATGACCGGGTTGAGCGCCATCATGCCGGCCAGCGCGCCCGAGATCATCATCGCAGTGATGATGATGCGGGTTTCCGAAATGCCGGCATAGCGCGCCGCCTTGGGGCTGTGGCCATAAGTGCGCATTTCATAGCCGAGCCGGGTGCGCCAGATCAGAAGCCAAACCAGGAAGGCCATGACCAGCGCCAGCAGGAAGCAGATGTTGAGCGGGGCGGAACGGATCTTGGCGCCGAACAATTCGATCACCCAGTTGAGCTTCGGCAGTGCCGCGCCGGCAAGGAAATTGCGCGTCTGCGGCGCCTGCGAGCCTGCCGGCTTCAGCGCGCCGACCAGCAGGTAGACCATCACCGAGGCGGCGATGAAGTTGAACATGATGGTGGTGATGACGATGTGCGAGCCGCGCTTGGCCTGGAGATAGGCCGGGATCAGGCCCCACAGCGCGCCGAACGCGGCGGCGGCCACGATCGCGATCGGAAAGATCACCCACCAGGGCAGCACGCTGTCGAAGCTCAGGCACACAAGCGCGATGCCCAGGCCGCCTATGTAGGCCTGGCCCTCAGTGCCGATGTTGAACAGGCTGCAATGCGCCGCCACCGCCACCGACAATCCGGTGAAGATGAAGGTGGTGGCGTAGAAGAGTGTGAAGGCTATGCCCGTGCCCTTGCCGAAGGCGCCCTCGACCAGGATGACGGCGGCGCGGAACGGGTTTTCGCCAACCAGCATGACGACGAAACCGGCGACGATGAAGGCGACCGACAGGTTGATCAGTGGGATCAGCCCGTAATCGGCCCAGGCCGGCAGCTTGGCGTAGGGCGTGCTCATTCGGCGGCCTCCTGGTGCTCGACGCCGGCCATCAGCAAGCCGAGTTCGCCTTCCGTCGCCTCCGGCCCGCGTTCGCCGACGACGCGGCCGGCGAACATCACCAGGATACGGTCGGACAGCGAGCGGATCTCGTCGAGCTCGACCGACACCACCAGCACTGCCTTGCCCTGATCGCGCATGGCGATCAGCCGCTTGTGGATGAACTCGATGGCGCCGACATCGACGCCGCGCGTCGGCTGGCCGACGATCAGCACGCCCGGGTCCTGTTCCATCTCCCTGGCCAGCACGATCTTCTGCTGGTTGCCGCCTGAGAAATTGGCCGTCTTGAGGCGCGGATTGCCGGGGCGGATGTCGTATTTCTCGATCTTGTCCTTCGCGTCCGCCATGATGGCATCGATGTCGAGGAACGGCCCCTTCAGATAGCGCTCGTCGTCGTGATAGCCGAGGATCGAATTCTCGTTTTCCTCGAAGGCGAGCACCAGTCCGACATGGTGGCGGTCCTCCGGCACATGGGCTAGCCCACGGTCGCGCAATTCGCCGGGATCGGCCTTGCCGGTGAGGTCGATCGGCTTGCCGTCGAGCATCACCTCGCCGGAGACCGCGTGCCTGATGCCGGAGATCGCTTCGAGCAATTCGGACTGGCCGTTGCCGGCAACGCCGGCGATGCCAACGATCTCGCCGCCGCGCACATCGAAGGACACGTTGTCGACCATGGTGACGCCGCGCTGGTCCCTCACCGTCAGGTTCTTCACCGACAGTTTCACTGCGCCGGCTTCCGACTGACCTTTCTCGACCCGCAGCAGCACGCGCCGACCGACCATCAGCTCGGCCAATTCGCCGACCGTGGTGTCCTTTGTCGTCCTGGTCGCCACCATCGTGCCCTGGCGCATCACCGAAACCGTGTCGGTGATCGCCATGATCTCACGCAGCTTGTGCGTGATGAGCACGATCGTTTTGCCCTGGTCCTTCAATTGCTTGAGGATGCGAAAGAGGTGGTCGGCCTCGGCCGGCGTCAACACGCCCGTCGGCTCGTCGAGGATCAGGATCTCGGCGCCGCGATAGAGCGCCTTGAGTATCTCGACGCGCTGCTGCAGGCCGACCGGCAGTTCCTCGATGACGGCGTCGGGATCGACCTCGAGGCCATATTCGCGTTCCAGCCGGTCAAGCTCCGAGCGCGCCTTGGTTATGCTGCTCTTCAGCAACGCATCACTTTCGGCGCCGAGGATGACATTTTCCAGCACCGTGAAATTGTCGACCAGCATGAAATGCTGATGGACCATGCCGATGCCGAGCGCGATGGCGTCGTTGGACGTGTGGATCGAAACAGGCTTGCCGCCGACGCGGATTTCGCCGCTGTCGGCCTGGTAGAAGCCGTAGAGGATCGACATCAGCGTCGACTTGCCGGCGCCGTTCTCGCCGACAATGCCGTGGATGGTGCCGCGCGCGACTTCCAGGTTGATGTCGCGGTTGGCACGTACCGCGCCAAAGCTCTTGTTGATGCCTATGAGCTCAATTGCGGCTTGCGCCATGCAGCCTGTCCCACTCAGTTTTTTATCGCTTGGTCAAAATGCCTAGCATGATGCCCCGCCTATGCCAATCGGCCGTTCACTCTCGACAAATCCCCGCGCCCTTGTCAATTTCGAACCTGAGCAGGTTCCGCAAAAGTGTCCCACGGTTTTGCGATCAGAACCTGCGAGAACGAACAGAGCCCAAGATATTCGCGAGGACCGGTTTTGCATGGCCATGCCTGACGATCGGCTGACGACGCTGGAAATCCGCGCCGCCGAGCAGGAAAAGATCATCGAGGAACTGTCCGGCCAGATCGCCGAACAGTGGAAGGTGATCGAGCGCATGGAGCGCAAGCTCGCCGCCTTGACCGACCGGTTCCTCGAGTTGGAGGAGCAGACCGCGCCCGATGTTCCGGTGACCAAGCCGCCGCATTGGTGAGGAGCCATGGGAAAAGACGGCCATGTCCAGTGAAAGCGACCGTGTCGCCAGGGCCGGAGACTATGTCTTCGGCCTGATGAACGACAAGGAACGAGCCCGTGCCGAGCGCGACCTCGAGCTCGATCCCATCTTTCGCGACGCGGTACTGCGGCTCGCCGAACGCCTGCGCGCGCTTGATCCCGCGGCGCCCGAAGCGCTCGGCAATCGCTGGGAGCTGGTCACGCAACGCCTCGCGGAACTGCCGCAGATGCAGGCGCGCCTCGCCGGCCTTGCCGCTCCCGAGGCCGAACCGCCGCCGGTGATGATCCACCGGCTCGAACGCAAGCCCTACGGCGTCGGCCCGCATTGGCTTGGCGGCAGGCTCGGTTTTGTCATTGCGCTCGCCCTGCTGGCAGCGTTCGCGCTCGGCTATATCGTCGGCACGCTATAGAATGTCGCCTTCGGCCATGGCTTCGACCGTCGGCCGCATCGTCCACTGCCAAAAACGAAACCGCCGGGCGTTGGCCCGGCGGTTCAAACCATGCTTCAGATGCTGATCAATAGGGGCACTTGTTGTCAGCGGTATAGTCGTGCACCTCGATCTTGCCGGCGATGATGTCGGCCTTGGCCTTTTCGACCGCGGCCTTCATCTCGTCGGTGACCAGCGCCTTGTTGTTGTCGTCCATGGCGTAGTCGACGCCGCCTTCCTTGAGGCCGAGATTCTGGAGGCCGCCCTTGAAGGTGCCGTTCTTGCCGTCCATGAAGGCGTTGTAGACCGCGACGTCGACGCGCTTCATCATCGAGGTCAGCACCTTGCCCGGCTGCAGGCCGTTCTGGTTGGAATCGACGCCGATGCCGAGCTTGCCGGCATCCGCCGCCGCCTGCAGCACGCCGACGCCGGTGCCGCCGGCCGCCGCGTAGACCACGTCGGCGCCCTGGTCGATCTGGGTCTTGGCGATCTCACCGCCCTTGGCCGGGTCGTTCCAGGCGGCCGGCGTGTCGCCGGTCATGTTCTGGATGACATCGGTAGCACCTGCCGACTTGGCGCCGCCGACATAGCCGCATTCGAACTTGCGGATCAGCGGGATGTCCATGCCGCCGATGAAGCCGACCTTCTTCGACTTCGACGCCATCGCCGCCAGGATGCCGACGAGATAGGAGCCTTCGTTCTCCTTGAACACCAGCGAGCGGACATTAGGCAGGTCGACGGCATCGTCGATGATGGCGAAGTTCAGGTCCGGATAATCTTTCGCGACCGCCTTCAGCGCGTCTTCCCAGGCAAAGCCGGCCATGACAATCGGGTTTCGGCCGTCCTCTGCGAAGCGGCGCAGCGCCTGCTCGCGCTGCGAGGCATTCGAGACTTCGAATTCGACATAGGCGACGCCTGTTTCGGTCTTGAACTTCTCGGCACCGTGATAGGCAGCCTCGTTGAAGGATTTGTCGAACTTGCCGCCGAGATCGTAGAGGATGGCCGGCTGGACATCCGCGGCGAAAGCCGGAAGAACCATTGCGGTTGCGGCCAGAAGGCCAAGAACGATACGTTTCATGTGATCCACACCCTGTCGGTTATTTTCCGTTTGCGCCGCCCGCCGGCCCGGTTCTCCGGCAGGCCTGCGACGTCAGGCAGGAAGTGTTTTTCCCCTCCCGCTCGCCGTCAATCTGGCACGGCGCGAAACAAAATTCACGTGGAATTTTGACCTGTTGGAAAAAGCAGTTACCGGCGGTCCGGCTTGGCTCTTTGAGCAATTCCAGGAAAAGTGTGAAGCGGTCAGGTTCGGCGGTTTCGCCGCAGCCTTCCGTCCGGAATTGCGTCGCAACGAGAGCCTTCAGGGGCTTGGAGCGAATTCCGCGCCCCGGCGCCTACGCCGGTAGCCGATGGCGTACAGCAGGAAGGCAAGAACCGCGAACACGGCGAAACCAGGCTGCGCGAGCACCCAGACGACGGCGCCGTCCCACACCAGCGGGCTTGCCTTGGCGCGCACGAAGGTCTCGAAGGTGGCGCGGGTGTCCGGCGAGACCGCCAGCCAGCTTGCGTTGAGCGGCGTCATCACCAGCGAGGAGGCGGCGACCGAGCGTGTCGTGTCGATCACCGCCATGATGACGGAGATCGACAGCGCAACCATGGCCGCCAACCGAAAGATGAAACGCAACATCGACGCTCTCCCCGGGAAGCTCCCGCCTGCCCCGCCATCGACATAGAGCGTGCGTGGTTCGCGTGCAATCGCGGATCCGTGAAATTAGCGAGCCCGCGCCGGTCTGCGCCTGTTGACCCGCCAGATGGCGAAAATGCCGCCGGCGATCGCGCCGACGATCAGGCCGCCCAGCCCGACGAAAGCCGCGAAAAATCCGCAGGCGCCCTCGAAGCAGCTCATATGGGTCAGGTCCGCGATCAGCGAACCCGCGAAGAACCCACCGAATGCGCCGATCACGCCGCCAAGGATGATGCCGAGCAGCGCGGCGAGGATCGAGACGAGGACAGGCGGCCGCTCGGTCTCCAGGTTGGCGTAGACCGTCTCGGCGCCGGCCCCGTTGCGCAGGAGATAGATACAGAGCAAACCGATGGCGATCTCGGTGACGGTGAAGCCCAGCCCCTCGGCCGAGAAGACGAAGTCGGACACGAGCAGCACATAGGCCTGGCGCACGAGGATCCAGATGATGATGGCGACCTGCCAGATCGTGTAGTGGCGCGGGAAACGGGCCGACCGATTGAAGGCGAGACCAAGGAGGTACAGCCCCCACAGAATGGTGATGACGCCGCCGGCGAGGCCGCCATAGATCAGGAAGAGTACGTTATCCGGCAGGCTGAAGTCGCCGATCAGCCGCCAGTTCGAGATCAAGCCATAGGCCGACAGGCCCATGACGATGGCGAGCCAAGCCACCGGGATGAACGAAAGCCCGCTGTCCGGCCGCCCCGCGGGTTGCTGGTCGATCGATGCCATGTCAGGACAATGCCCCTCGCAAAGCCCAATGCAATTGTGGAAGCAGTCGACAGGCAGGCAAGGCCGAAGTCAAGCTCGGATGATCTTGCAGGGCACCGACCGCCTCACGGCGGCAGCCGCCTTTCCTCCTCGACCGCTTTCAATCGCACGACCGACACCGAGCAAAGGGCTCGCGCCACGACCTTGGTCGACACGCTGCCGAGGTGGCGGCGAATTGCCGAAGAGGATCGGGCGCCGACAACGATGTGCCCGACATCATTGTGCTCGGCATAGTTGAGGATCGCGTCGGCCGGACTGACAGCCTCCAGCACGTGATAGCTTATGCGGTCCTCCGGCAGATGCAGCGGACGCGCCCAGTCCTTCAGCGCGACCAGCCGCTGCAGATAGACCAGGCGCCCCGATTCATCGACGTCCGGTGTCTTGCCGACGATCTCGGTCTTCACCACCGTCACGCAGGCCAGCCAGGAGTCCGGACGTGCCGCAAGGAGACGCGCGGTTTCGTTGCGAACCTCGCCGGCCAGCGCATCGCTTCCGTTGGCGAGGTCGACCGCGGCCAGAACGATCGGCGGTCCGGCGCGCACCGCGGAGCTGACCGCCTTGCCCACCAGCGACTTCTCATCGGTCCGGCGGAAAAGATTACTGATCGCGCCCCAGGCCCCTTCGCTCGATGGCGCGCTCTTCCTGGCGACCACGACCTGATCGGGGTTCCTGAGATCCGACAGAACATGCGCCGCTTCGCCATAGCGCCTGGATCTGTCGACTTCCATGCAGCGCACAATGATGGCCTCCAGCCACCTTGGTATGGCCTTGTCGATGTCTCGCGGCGGCTTGGGCGCATGATAGAGCCTGCGCTTCATTCCCGCGAAGGTGGCCGGACGCCCGAATGGCTCCTCGCCGGTGGCGAGCTGATAGAGGATGCAGCCCAGCGCGAATATATCGCTCGCGGGATCGGACCTCTCGCCCAGCACCTGTTCCGGCGACATATAGGCTGCCGTGCCCATCGGCACGGAACTCTCTTCACCGAGAAGGTCCGGAAGCTCTGCATGGCGGGCGAGGCCGAAGTCCAAAAGCACGGCGCCGCGCTCGGCCAGAATGATGTTTTCAGGCTTGAGATCGAGGTGGACGACCTTCTGGCGGTGCAAGGCGGCGAGCGCCTTCGCCATCTCCGCGCCGATCCTTGCCACCTCGTCCGGCGGCTGTGGGGCGCGGTTCGTCAGCTCCGCCAGACCGACGCCGGCGACGAACTCCATGGCAATATAGGGAACCTTCGCCAGGCTTCCGGATGCCGCGAAGCGTGGCACATGCGGACCCGACAGGCGTTTGAGGATCAGTTCCTCGGCCTCGAAGCCAAGAATGACGGAAACGTCTCCGCCCGGGTCGAGAAACGGTATCTTCAGCAGAAGCGGGAAATCGAATTTCGGATTTCTCGCCCGCCATAGCGTCGCCATGCCGCCGGATTGAAGCCGCTCGACGAGCTCGAAACCATCGATGCTTGCCCCTGCCTCGAACTTCTGCATCCATCGCCTCCAGGCTGACCAGAGCAATTCCAGGAAAAGTGTGAGCGGTTTTCCGTCCGGAATTGCGTAAAAAACAAGGAGATAGAGCGGTTCGCCGTTTCCGTGAAACGGTGAAACGCTCTAGCGGCCGATCTTCAAGCGCATGCCAAGCCACCCGGGCAAGCCTGACGCCTGAATCTTGCGGGCGGTTTCTTCATGATCGTAAGGAACGCGCACCATCGTCACCTCACGCCGTTCCGTGTCGAGAAGCGCGAAGCAGGCGGCCGGGTTGCCGTCACGCGGCTGGCCGACCGCCCCAACGACGACAAGGTGCCGCCTAAGCTCGGACAAAGGCGCTCCCACACTGTCCAGCGGCCGAAAATGAACCGGCCGGCTGCCGGGCAAGGCATAGTAAATGGCTGGAATATGGGTATGGCCACAGAAGATGAAGCGCGCATCACTTGAGGACAGGCAGCGTTCTGCCGCGTCGACGTCGCGTATATACAGCCATTTTTCCGGCCGTTCCGCGCTGGCGTGAACATAGAGCCGGTCCCCGGATCGTGAAGAGAGCGGCAGTTGCGCAAGAAAATCGAGGTGCTCCCGGGCGAGCCGTTTGCGGGTCCACTCGATGGCGGTTCGGGCGTTCTCCGTCATGTCGGTCCGGCCCAAGGCCGCCGCTTCATCATGGTTGCCCTTGATGCAGAACGCGCCGCCCTCCACCAGATCGGCGGCCTTTTCGACCACATAAACAGGATCGGGCCCATAGCCGACCAGATCGCCAAGCAGAACCAGTTGGTCCGGTGCCTGCTTCCGAACGAATTCGAGGACTGCCTCGAACGCCTCACGGTTGGCATGGATGTCAGACAGGATCGCGATGCGCATTCAACCTTGTCCCGGGAAGCGCGCAACATAGCAAGGCGACGGCTGCAAGGAACTTGATCCGGCTCAATACCCTTGCGCGAGCTTACGGCGGAGCATCCCCTGCCAATGCGGTTACCTTGTCTACTTCCACTACATTGCCTGCCGATCGGCTGTCCGGCCTCGCACGCACTCTGAACGAGGCTGCGCGCTCAGGCGCGAACGGCTCCTGGGGGTCAGCCCGCACACATCACGCGAACGCGCATCACCTCGTCGTTGAGGCGCCCCTCGGGGCCATCCACGGCCAAAAGCCTTTGCGATGCCATTATGGCTTGGCATTCGCTTTCGGATCGACTAGATGAGCCCCGCGCCTGTTTGCCTAGACGGCTAGCGGCGCAGGGAAGGGTTGCCCGCCGGTTGAAGGCACACCACATATCCGTCAAGGACTTCCCATGGGAGCATCTCCCCAACCCGCGCGGCGAAACCGGTCTGCGCGAGATGTCAAGGACGGAGAGGTGGCCGAGTGGTTGAAGGCGCACGCCTGGAAAGTGTGTTTACGGGAAACCGTAACGCGGGTTCGAATCCCGCTCTCTCCGCCATAAAATTTCCTAATAAGCCAATCATTTCAAACACTTAGTAAACTCGTAGCGCAGTTAAAAGTCGAACCTTAACCTGCGTAACAAACTATCGGGAATCCACTTAGCCGCCATGGCGTCGCTCGACGTCGAGGTACGTCGTGTTTTGGGGCCGCAGGCGGACTGTCTGGTTCCTCGCCTGGTCTGCTCATCGTGATGACGAAGGATTTGCAGCTGGGTTGGTTCAGCGGTGTTGACCGTCAGATACCCTCTGCCTTCGATCCGACACCTCACATCTTCACACGGTCGCGAGCCGCGGCATCGAGCAGCCAGTCGACGAAAAACGTAGCGTCGGGATGCAGATCCCCTCCGAGGGGCTCCAACAGGTGAAAGGCCTCATCAATCGGTACTTCGAGGTCGAATGGCGCGAACAGCCTGCCAGACGTCCGTTCTCGGCCGACGAGCGACAAACGCCCGAGTGCGACCCCGCCACCTTCTGACGCGATCTCGAACGCCGTCAAGGAGGTGTCGAGTTGCAGCCCCTGCCCGGGGTCGACCGTCTTTGCTTTCGCGGCATTCAGCCAGATCCCCCAGCCTTCCTGGTAACCGAGCACATGTAGCAACCGGTGTTCCCGCAGATCGTCGGGCCGCTTCAGTGGTCGTTTCTCGACGAGGCCAGGGGCGCAGAGGGGCGTGATGGTCTCCCATGTCAAACGGTGACTCCGCGCGTTGCTCCAGCCGCCGGTGCCGTACTGAACGTCGAGATCAAAGACATCCGTATCGAAGGCATCGTTCCAGACGCTCGAGATGATCCGGATATTCTTGTCGGGATAGCGGTCCAGAAATTCCGGGAGACGGGGCGCCAGCCAATTGACCGCGAACGACACCGCGCATCGCACGGTCAGTTCCTTTGCTCGGCGCCCACCGAACACCTCTCGGGTACCGACAGCCAGACGCTCGAATGCGTCGCGCACCTTGGGCAGATAGGCCTCCCCGGTCTTGGTCAGTTGCAGGCTGCGAGGGTGGCGGATGAACAGCTGATGCCGCAGGCTGAGCTCGAGCGATTTGACGTGCTTGGAGATGGCAGCCTGGGTGAGATTCAGCTCTTTGGCAGCATAGGTGAAGCTGAGGTGCCGCGCGGCGGCTTCAAAGGCGCGCAGCCAAATGAGAGGCGGCAGATCGAGCTGCATCTAGTCATCTCCAACCTATGTATAACAGAAACATGGTCATTGTCTGCGAAACGGTTGTTTGACGCAACACGCGTTGCCGAGACATTCAAGGCTCACCTGCGCCGGGCGGGATGAAAGGAGCACACTTCCGAAGCTCCGAGCCGTCCCCGACCAGGAAGGCGGCAGGCACTGCCGATAATGCAGCCCGAGGGATCCAATGTTCTCGTTCTTTCCAACTGCCCGCGTCCGTCCATCGCCCTTCTTTGAAGCCGCCGTCGCGGAAGGCATGGTGGCTGCGAATGTCTACAATCGCATGATCATGCCGACGTCGTTCGGCGACCCTGAAGGAGAGTATTGGCGGCTGATCAACGGGGTCTCGCAATGGGATGTCGGTGTGGAACGCCAGGTGCAGCTCAAGGGACCGGACGCAGGCCGGCTGGCGCAAATCCTGTCGCCGCGAGACCTCTCGACCTGCAAGATTGGCCAAGGAAAATATGTGCCGCTTTGCAACCATCGCGGCACGATCATCAATGACCCGATCTTGTTGAAGCTCTCCCACGACCTCTATTGGTTTTCGATTGCGGACAGCGACATCTGGCTTTGGGCCAGCGCCATCGCGGCGGAACGCGGGCTGAAAGTCGAGATTACCGAACCCGACGTCTCGCCCATGGCTCTGCAGGGACCCAAGGCCGAGGATGTTGTGGCCCATGTTCTGGGCGGTTGGGTGCGCGCGCTGAAGTACTTCTGGTTCAAGGAAACAGAGATCGAAGGCATTCCCATAGCGGTGCAGCGGTCGGGATGGTCCAAACAAGGCGGATTTGAGATTTATCTGAGGGATGGGACGCAGGGCACGAAGCTCTGGAACATCTTCAAGGAAGCAGGCAAGCCCTGGGGGATCGGCCCTGGCGCACCGGCAACTGCGGAACGCACCGAGAGCGGACTCGTGTCGGTGGGAGGCGACACCGACGACGAAACCAATCCCTTCGAAGTTCGGCTCGGCAAGTATGTCGATCTCGGGGTTCCGGACGACGTTGTCGGGATCGCAGCACTCCGAAAGATTGAAGCCGAGGGACCGAAGCGGCACCAACTGGGTCTCATCTTCGATGCCTCGATGCCGGTGCCGTTTGGCGCCAAGCGTGAGGACATCACCTTCGAGGGCGCCAAGGTCGGCGTGATGACGCATTGCACGTGGTCGCCCCGAATGAAGGCCAACATCGGATATGCCTTGATATCGACCGCAGTGAAGGCCGGAGCGACGGTCAGCGTCAATCGCGCGAACGGTTCGATGGCCGCGCGGCTGGTGGAGCTTCCTTTCCTATGATTGACGAGGCGCCTTATCTCCAACCTCGGGCCGCCAACCACGTGCCGTTGACCCCGATCTCATTCCTCTACCGCACGGCTGACCTTTACCCTGATCGCGTGGCAATCATCGATGAGGAGCGTCGTTTCACCTGGCCGGAAGTGCGCCGCCGCTGCGAGGCTCTGGCGGCGGGCTTGATCCGCTTGGGCGTTAGGCCGGGAGACGTCGTTTCGGTCCTTGCTCCCAACACGGCTGAAATGTTCGAGGCACACTTCGCCGTCGCGATGGCCGGCGCGGTCCTCAACACCATCAACATCCGGCTCGATGCCGAAACCGTAGCCTATATTCTTGAGCATGCCGAAACCCGAGTGCTGATGCTGGACCGGCAATTGACCCCCCTGGCGGAGGAGGCACTGGCACGCCTTGATCGGCTTAGGCAAAGCGCGCCGTTGGCAGAACTGGCGCTGGCGCGCCTCAATCGGCTGAAACCTCTGGTCATCGACCTTGGCGGGCCGGGACAGGCCGTGGCCGGATGCATCCGCCACGCGGATTTGGTTCAGTCCGAAGCCGCAGGCTTCGTGCCGCTGCTGCCGGCCGACGAATGGCAGACCCTGTGCCTGAACTATACATCCGGCACCAGCGGGTGGCCCAAAGGCGTGCTCTACCATCATCGCGGCGCCTATCTCATGGCACTGGGCACCATCGCGGGCTGGGGACTGTCGGGCCACCCGACCTATCTTTACACAGTGCCCATGTTTCACTGCAACGGCTGGGGGCATGCGTGGACCATGACCGCGCTTGCCGCGACGATCGTCTGTTGCAGGCAGATCTCGGCGAAAGCAATCTTCGGGGCCATTGAGACTTTCGGTGTCACCCATTTTGGCGGGGCGCCCGTCGTGCTCGGCATGCTGGTAGAGGCCGCCGAAGCAGAACCTTTTACACTGCCGCATGCCGTTCGGGTCATGACGGCCGGAGCGCCGCCGCCTGCAGCCATTCTTGAGAAGGTCGAAGCCCTGGGCTTCGATGTGATGCAAGTATACGGCCTCACCGAAACCTACGGCCATGTCGTCCAATCCATTTGGGACCAGGCATGGGAAGGCGTGGATTTCACGAGGCGCGCGATGATCAAAGCGCGCCAGGGAGTGCGCTTTCCCACAACGGAATCGGCCGAGATTTGGGACGCCCAATCCGGAACGCGACTGCCCCAGGACGGCAGCGCGATGGGCGAGATCGTGCTGCGCGGCAACACGATCATGAAAGGCTATCACAAGGATGAAGCGGCCACGGAAGCTGCCTTTGCGGGCGGAGCGTTCCACACTGGCGACGTCGCCGTGCAGCATCCGGACGGTTTTCTCGAAATCAAGGACCGCATCAAGGACATCATCATCTCTGGCGGGGAGAACATTTCCTCGATCGAGGTGGAAGCCGTTTTATACCGGCATCCGGCCGTCAGCGCCGCCGCTGTCGTGGCCAAGCACGACGTCAAATGGGGCGAAACACCCTGCGCCTTCGTGGAGCTCAAGCCTGGTGCAAACGCCACCACGGATGAACTGAACCAGTTCTGCCGGCAACATCTCCCCAGCTTCAAGGTTCCAAAGCATTATATCTTTGAGACTTTGCCCAAGACTTCGACGGGGAAGATCGAAAAGTACAAGTTACGTGAACGGGCCAAGGCTTTTCCATGATGAAACAACAATACATCACGATCGAGACGGAAGGCGCTGTGACCGTCGTGACGCTGGCACGCGAGGATCGGCGCAATGCCATTAGCGAAGACATGCTGTTGGAGATCGAAAACGTGTTTCGGGCGCCGCCCCGGGGCACGCGGTGTTTCGTGCTTTCGGCCAGGGGCGCCCATTTCTGCGCCGGGCTGGATCTGCGGGAGCACTATGAGAAGGACCGCTCTCCAGTCGAATTCATGACGATGTGCCAAGCCTGGCACCGAACCTTCGACCTCATTCAATTCAGCGGCATCCCTGTGGTCGCCGCCCTCAAGGGCGCAGTCGTGGGCGGCGGCCTCGAGCTGGCGGCGGCATCCCATGTCCGCGTGGCAGAGGAGAGCACCTTCTTTGCGCTTCCGGAAGGCCAGCGCGGCATCTTCACGGGAGGCGGCGCCACGGTACGCGTGGCCCGCATCATCACGCCGGCGCGCATGATCGACATGATGCTGTCGGCAAGGACGTACGATGCCCAACGGGGGCTGGATCTTGGCCTGTGTCACGAAGTGGTTGGCGACGGCCAGGCGCTCGCCCGTGCCAAGATGCTGGCTGCGCAGGTTGCCTCCAATCCCCCTACCACCAATTTTGCCATCGTGACCGGCATTTCCCGCATCAATGACATGTCCACCACGGACGGCCTGTTTGCGGAAAGCCTGCTTGCTGCAGCCGTGCAAACCAACCCGGATATCAGGGACCGGCTCGAGGCCTTCTTTTCCAAGAAGACCGAGCGTCTCGAACCGGGGACAAGGTGAGAGATGATCTATCGACCGCCTGTGTCCGAGATTCTCTTGGCGATGCAGAGCGCCGGGAAGTTCGGCGCTCCTCATTATGCCGACCTCTCTCTTGATGATGCGCAGGCCATCATTTCCGAAGCCGGGCGTTTTGCCGCCGAACGTATCGCCCCCTTGAACCAGGTCGGCGACCGGCTTCCTGCATCCATCAACGACGGACAGGTCACAACGCCTCCTGGCTGGCGTGCAACCTACCGGGATTGGTGCGCAGCTGGCTGGAACGGCTTAGCGGGGCCTGCCGACCATGGCGGGCAAGGCCTTCCCATGCTGATGGCCGTGGGATGCACCGAACTCTGGAACTCAGCTTCCATGGCCTTCGCTCTCTGCCCGCTTCTGACGGCAGGTGCCATCGAAGCGATTGCGGCGCATGCCCGCCAGGACCTCAAGGATTTTTACCTGCCCAAGCTCGTGTCCGGAGAATGGACCGGTACCATGAACCTCACGGAACCGCAGGCTGGCTCCGATCTCTCGGATCTGCGCTGCCGGGCGGAACGCTTGGGCGACGGCACCTACGCCATCACCGGCAGCAAGATTTTCATAACGTATGGCGAGCACGATTGCGCTTCGAACATCGTGCATCTGGTCTTGGCGCGGCTTGCCGATGCGCCTGCGGGCACACGGGGAATCTCCCTATTTCTCGTCCCCAAATTTCTGCCTGACGGAACGCGCAACGACCTGCGCTGCCATTCGCTCGAGCACAAGCTTGGCATACACGGCTCACCGACCTGCGCCATGACCTATGGTGACAACGGCGGCGCGAAAGGATGGCTGATCGGAGGAGAGAACCGCGGCCTCAATTGCATGTTCACGATGATGAACAACGCCAGGCTTCTTGTGGGCGCCCAGGGCGTTGCGCTTGCCGAGCGGGCCACGCAGATGTCGGTCGCCTATGCAAGGGAACGGCGCCAGGGAAGCGTTCCCGAGCGAGCAGGCGCGAGCCCGATAATTCGTCATCCTGACGTCAAACGAATGCTGCTTGAAATGCGGGCCAAGACCGCTGCTGCACGCCTGCTCTGCATGGCAACCGCCTCTTGGATCGATGGGAGCCTGAGAGCAAAATCGGCTGATGAAAGACGGCTCGCGCATGCAAGGGCTTCACTGTTGACGCCGTTGGCCAAAGCCTACTCGACGGAGATAGCGGTCGAAGTGACATCAACCGCAATTCAGATCCACGGCGGAATGGGATACATTGAGGAGACGGGCGTTGCGCAGCTTTATCGCGACGCTCGTATTTTGCCGATCTACGAAGGCACCAATGGCATACAGGCCATTGACCTTGTCTCGCGAAAGCTATGTCTCGAAGACGGCGAAACGCTGTTTGACGCCCTGAAATCCAGCCGGGAGGGACTGGCGATCGTTGCCGGCGAACCGCTCGCAAGCCGTATTGTGTCTGAAATATCGGCGCTGGCGAAGACGCTATCCAAAGCGCCCGACAGCATCCAGTCGCTTGCGGCAGCAATGCCGCTCCTTCGCGCCTTGGCCGCTGTCATTGCCGGGGGGTATCTGGCGGAAAACGCGGCTCTCGCACAAGGCGGCGGCGCTGAAAGTGAGGCCCGCTATTTCATCACTGTTGAATTGCCGACCGCGATGGCTGCAGCAAAATCCGCATTATCGGGAGCTGAGATTCTGGCAACATATGATCTCCAGTAGCGTTTACCTATGGTGCCTGGAAGACAAGAGCGGTTCCCCAATCAGTATACACGGGGAGCCTTCCATCCCCGGAAGAAATCAAAGCGTGCTTGCGAAGGTCGCGGTGGTCTCGTGGATGCTCTTTTAACCCGACAGTGGGTTAGCGTCGGCGGGATCGATTGGCAGGAGACAGCCCCCCGCGGCCGGTGGTTCTGCTAGGCATAGAAGGACTGAACTATGTACTTCGAAGCGAAATTTCACGACGCTGCCGGACAAGGCATCCTTTCCAGGTTGGCGACAGGAATACCGCCAAATATCTAAGGGTGAATTCTTTGCGGGAGCAAATTGAAAATCGTCGCAGTGGTCGTGTAACAAAATGTGTAAAAATTAATCGGAAGAGTGTAATCCGGAGGCGTTCAAGCGCAAGACGCTATCTCCGCCACTTAAATTTTGATATTCCCTTTATTTCAATAACTTATTCAAATTGTTAAGGCGATAGACAGCCATTACCTCATTTTGTGTAACAAACTGCGAAACTTCGAGCTCTCCTCAGAGCAGGACATTGAAACCTGGCGAACTTAGGCATTCGCCGAACTGGATAGGCGGAACACGGTCCGCATCCGCACGGGAATGACGTTGTCGCCCGATACGGGCGCCGTGCCTGTCGACGTGAGCTCAGCCTCGGCGTGCATGCTGATCGAGCCGGGTGGGTCGGCGTCGAATGCCTTAAGCGTGGAGTAGCCCAGCACTCCGCACGACACGAACGGAGCATTTCGCGCGAACCTCGACGCGGTCGCCTTCAACTCGCTGGGGCTTAGGTTCGTCACGCTCCATGTGCCGCCGACGGTCACCGCTTCAGCATCGGCCGAGAACGTCGTGATCGCGCCAGGGAGGGCGTTCGGTGCCGTGTCCGCTTGCCCGGGATGCCAGGCAGGCTTCCTCCAAGGTTGGGGCGATTGCGGTTTCCAGCCGTTCGTTGCGGGCGACCCCAAAGACGTAGTCGACGCGGTTGATCTCGCACCAGGCCATCAACTCCTCACGGGCAAAGCCGGAATCGGCGCGCAGGATGACGCGCACCCGCGGCCAGCGCTTGCGGATCTGCCCGACGATCCGCTCGACCTCCCCGACCGATCCCTTGCTGGCATCGATGTTGGAACGCCTGAGCTTTGCCGCCAGAAGGTGCCGGCCGCAGAAGATGTAGAGCGGCAGGTAGCAGCGTGGCCGCGCCGGCTGTGACGGCGGCGCCCAGCAGCGTGCGTCACCGCGGCCTAAGCCGGCCAGAGGCTGTGGAGCAGCTTAGGGGTGGCTGCCTTGGCGTTCTCCAACTCGGCCGGGGGAAGCCGGTCAGCTAGTTGCGCCATCACGCAGCTTGCGACCGCTTCCGGCTCGATGGCGGGATCCCGTTGCACGCCCTCATGGATGCGCTCCAGAAATGCACTTCGTGCTCTGCTCCCGGTCCGGGCGCGACGACCGGGATGCCAGCCTTCATAGTAGAGGCCACGCAGCAACGCCGGCAATTGCGCTCCCAGATAGATGGCCTCCCGGTCTCCGAGACTGTCGCGAAGGGCATGTAGGGTCGACAGCAAAGCCTTGTAGACTCGTTCCCTGTCGTGCCAACCGAGCCGCCACATGAGGTCATTGATCCAGTTTTGGGTGGCTTGAACGCACGTGTCGATTTCCTGGGAAACTGTCGTCATTACCAATCCTCATCGGTCCAGTGGCAGCAGTTCTCGCTCGAAGGATCGGGAGACACCTTGAGCGGGATCAATTCGAGTCAGACTTCAGGCTCCGCCGCCACTCGGCTTGCTTGTTGCTTTAGATCAAAGCACAGGTTTGGGAAGGCGCAATATTGGAACCAGATTTCGTGCGCACGGCCAGCCAAGTTCAGGCTTATTCTTGTTTGGCCATGACAGCGCGAAATCGAGGGTAGCTTCGCAGTCATGGCAGACCAAATCAATGTTTACGGACCTATCATCCATAAGCCGAACCGGGCCAAATCAACGGCGCGCGACGAGGGCAATGGCGCGCAGATCGAGCCGCAAGCGCCCGATCCGCTGGCACATCGGCGTCTTTCTTGCCCCTGCGACGGTCATCTATACGGCGGTAATGATATTGCCGCTCCTTGGAACGCTGCACCTTGCCCTGTTTAGGGAGGTCGATCGCGAACAGGTTTTCGTCCGCCTGGACAATTTCAGCACCCTGCTTGGCGACCCTCGCTGGTCGGCGAGTTTCTGGAATGCCTTCCGCAACAACATCTGGTTCTTTGTCATTCATATGCTGGTGCAGAATCCGGTCGGCATCTTGCTGGCAGCGGTTCTGTCCAGCCCGAGGCTTCGCCTGCGCACGTTCTATCGGACGGCCATTTTCGTGCCGACCATACTCTCCTTCGTCATCGTCGGCTTCACCTGGAAGCTCATTCTTTCTCCTCTCTGGGGCATCGCTCCATACTTCCTCGACATCGTCGGGCTAAAGAGCCTGTTCGCGCCATGGCTCGGCAAGGAGCAGTATGCCCTTACGACTCTCAGCCTCATCTCCGTCTGGCAGTTCGTCGGCATACCCATGATGCTGATCTATGCCGCGCTGCTGTCCATCCCCGACGGCGTGCTCGAAGCCGCCGAGATAGACGGCATTACCGGAATGTCGCAGTTCTGGAGAATCAAGCTCCCGCTGATCCTGCCCTCCATAGGGATCATTTCGATCCTCACCTTCATTGGCAATTTCAACGCCTTCGATCTCGTCTACACCTCCCAGGGAGCCATGGCCGCCCCCAACTTCTCGACCGATATTCTCGGCACCTTCCTCTACCGCACTTTTTTCGGCTTCCAACTGCAACTCGGCGATCCCCATATGGGAGCGGCCATCGCCTCGATGATGTTCCTCATCATTCTCTCCGGCGTATGCTTCTATCTCGTCGCCGTGCAGCGGCGGCTCGTCCGATATCAGTTCTGAGATCGCATATGCACAAGGCCCGCTCGTCGAAAATCCGAACCGTCGCTGCCCACGCGATTCTGATCGCCTACACCGCAATCGCGCTGTTTCCGGTGGTCCTGATCGTCGTCAATTCCTTCAAGACCCGGCAAGCGATCTTCCGTTCCCCGCTGTCCTTGCCTGACAGCGAGACCTTCAGTCTGATCGGCTATCAGACGGTGTTTGCCCAGGGCAACTTCGCGCATTATTTCCAAAGCAGCCTGATCGTAACGATGGCATCGTTGTTCCTGGTGCTGCTCTTCGGTGCCATGGCCGCATTCGCGTTGGCCGAATACCGGTTCCGCGCCAATGCGCTTATGGGGCTGTATCTTGCAATTGGCATCATGATCCCCATCCGCCTCGGCACTGTGGCCATCCTGGAAATGATGGTGGCGAGCAGGCTCGTAAACACGCTCGCCGCGCTGGTGCTCGTTTACACCGCGCAGGGCTTGCCGCTCGCCATCTTCATTCTGTCCGAATTCATGAAGCAAGTGTCCGACGATCTGAAGAATGCAGGCCGCATCGACGGCTTTTCAGAGTACACGATCTTTTTTCGCCTGGTCCTGCCCTTAGTCCGTCCAGCGATGGCGACCGTGGCGGTCTTCACCATGATCCCGATCTGGAACGACCTTTGGTTCCCGCTGATCCTAGCTCCGGCTGAAGCGACCAAAACGATCACACTGGGCGCACAGGTCTTCATCGGCCAATTCGTGACCAATTGGAACGCGGTTCTGTCGACCCTGTCGCTGGCGGTTGTGCCCGTGCTCGTCCTCTATCTGATCTTCTCCCGCCAACTCATCCGCGGGATCACCTCGGGAGCCGTGAAATGAGCACATGTGGGTTCCGGCCGCGACGCGCCGGCGAACGTCGACCCGAACCAACTGCGATAACAAACACGAGGAGAATACCGTGGGATCGCTGAAACTGGAGAACGTCTGCATGTCCTTCGGCCGGGTCAATGTCCTCGACGACATCGACCTTGAGGTACAGGATGGCGAATTCGTCATCTTCGTCGGCCCCTCAGGATGCGGCAAGTCAACGCTTCTGCGCATCATTGCCGGGCTTGAGGATCCGACATCCGGCTGTGTCAGGATCGACGGCGACGATGTCACGTTGACGCCGCCTGCCGAACGCGGGGTTGCCATGGTCTTTCAAAGCTATGCGCTCTACCCGCATCTGACGGTACGTGGAAACATGGGGATTGGGCTAAAGCAGGCAGGCCTGCCGCAAGATGAGATTCGGGAGCACGTAGCAGAGGCGTCCCGCATGCTTTCGCTGGACGAATATCTGGACCGGCGACCGGCGGAGCTCTCCGGCGGGCAACGCCAGCGGGTCGCGATAGGCCGCGCAATCGTGCGAAAGCCAAAGCTGTTTCTCTTCGATGAGCCACTCTCCAACCTGGATGCCGCACTGCGCGTCCACACACGGCTCGAAATCGCCCGACTGCACCGCGAGCTCAAAGCGACCATCATTTATGTGACGCACGACCAGGTCGAGGCGATGACGCTAGGCGACCGGATCGTCGTTCTCAACGAAGGCAGGATCGAGCAGATCGGCACGCCGATGGAACTCTACCGGAACCCGGTGAACCTGTTCGTTGCAGGCTTCGTCGGCTCGCCTCAAATGAATTTCATCGACGCCGCGCGCGTCGGCTATCCGGATGCCGACAAGATCGGCATCCGGCCCGAGCATATCTCTGTTGACCCCGGGAAAGGCGACTGGGAGGGAACGGTTGTCCATGCCGAACATCTCGGGCCCGATACGATGCTCTATCTCCAATCGGATCAAGCCGGGCTTGTGACCGTCCGACTGTTCGGCGAGCAATACTTCAAGACCGGTCAGACCCTGTATATGACCCCGCAGCCTGAGCGCCTGTTTCGGTTCGACGCGAAAGGAGCGGTGCTCGGCCGAGTACCGGAGGCGCCGTGATCAATCTTGTCTTCTGACGACATCGAAGCACCACACCCCAAGCCTTATGTCAGACCAGCGGCTTGTGCCCGTTCAGCATGAAAGCGACCGCTTCCAGGATCATGCCGTTTGTGTTGAGATCGCTGTAACCTGCGGTGGGTTTTCCGGTTGCGGAGTAGATCCCTGACGCGAAGCCCAGGCCGGGAATCCTGGCCGACTTGCGCACATGCGACAAAAGCCTGGCCGAATAAGGATGGGGGCGGATCGCCTGCCAAAGGAAGGCTGCCTTGGTGTTCACCATCATGACGGAATTACGAAAAGACGGGGTATCGTCCTCCCGACGGTCGAGCACCGTCTTGGCCGTCCAGGGATTTTCCTCGTCGCCCAGTTGGAAGCCCTCATAGACGAACCATGGATCTCGGTCGATTGAGCCCTCCGATACGCAAACCAGTGTGCCGGATGTCCGGTAGGCGTCGAGTTGAGCGGTGAAAAGGACGTCCGCTATCATGCGTGAGGGTTCCGAATGGCCGAGTTCGACACCCTCCAATACATGTGGCTCGGTTCCGATCGGGCCGAGATCCGCGACCTGCTCCAAGAAACGCATCCGGCCGTCCAAATCTGCCATCGATCTGGCGTCATAAGGGGATTGGGCTTCCATCCCCCAAAGAGCAAAGCCGCGCGTCGCGTAATGTGTGTAGTTCGAATTGAAATATTCCTTCTGAACGCCGTCATCGACGTCATGCAGTCGGCCATCGGAAATCGTGTCCTTCAAATCCCAGCGATCGACCAGTTCATCGATCTCCTTTTCGAAGCCCGGTTCGCGACCGAGGTACTTCAGTGCAGCCAGCAGCCGCCCGACATCCGAGGCGCTGAAATTGTTATCGAAGCCTCCGCCCCCTCGGGTCGAAATACTGGCCTGCGGCAGACGGAGCCCGCCGATGGTGGTGACGGGCAGGTGCTTCAGAATCCGGGCCGTTCTCTGCGAGAATTCCGCGTCTTCGATGAGGCCGACAGCCCGCGCGCAGCCGGTCGCGAAGATCTGGCTGGCGACGTCCCACATCGTCACCATCGTGTAGGGAACGACTGTCTTGCCGGAGAGCTGGGCGCTCGCGGGTGCCAGACCGGTATTCTTGTCGGACATGCGCGCGAAATACTGCCAGGCAAGTTCGGCGTCCTGCAGCAACGCCGCGCGCTCAGAAGCATCGATGTCCTGGTGTGTGCCGACTGCAAGCGAGACAAGTGCGTCCGACCTGCCAAGGAGCTCGAAGATACCATCCTGAGCGATTACGCCTTGGCCAAGCTGTTCGACGTCGACGGCTACATTGCCCGGGTGCTTCGCCAGTTCAGCCAGCATCCCGGCTATCTGCATACGGGTGCCGCTGTCGGCGCTCGCAGTCGTCCTCACCGTGACAAGTGCATCGCGTTGGTCGCCGATGCGCTTCGCAATCTCCTGAGCCGCCTCCACTCCGTCGCCCAATCGGCTGGCGTCGACAGTATACGTCGCGGGAATCCGCAAAAGACCGTTCCGATCCAGTCCTGCAAAACCGTCGCGGTCCCCTGCTATCGAGGCAAGCACATTGATACCAACCGTTCTCATATCCTCAAAGGGCGGCTTATCCTGGTGGCTAACGGCGCATGTCTGGATCGAAGCGTTGTCGTGATTTTCGATCGCCAGGATCCGCGCGACCCGAGCCCTCAGCTCCTGCCAGGCTGGCGCGCCAAGATCGCTTTCCAATGCCTGGCACTGCAATGATTGCGGTTTGACACCAGCGTCGGATATAGCCGGCCCGTTCGCCCCCGAATAGGAGAAGGGAACGGCCGTTTTAGCCAGATCAGAAAGGAGTTCTGATACCGCCTGTGTGTCAGGTGGCGAGGCATCCTGCAGGTCAATAAAGAGTGCGACATATCTGGCGAAGTCTTCCGAGCGGAAGAAGAACTCGGAAGGCAGGATCATGTTGATGCGGCCGGCGTCAGCCTGTGCCGAGAGGAAATCGGCTAGCGAAGACGACAGGGAAGAAATCTGATCGTCAGCGAATTGTGCAAGGTCGTTGATCGAAAGATAGAGAACGACGACGTCATCGCGAGCAATCGCCTCGAGGATCGCGCCCCTCGCGCCTTCCAAGGCGCTCAGGGAGGTAAGCCGCACTCCTCCCGAAATCTGCATGACGCCGTTGCCGGTCTGCGCGAATTCGGTCGGCTGATCCTTCTGCGGCATCAAGAGCGCGCTGCGGAAACCTCCGGCCCGAACGCCTGCGAGCGAGAGTTCATCCGCAAGCTGCCCGCAGGCAAGTGTGATGGCGTGGCGAACGCCGTGATCTTCCGGGAGAAGCCGCGCGAGCCGATCTTGCGCTTCGCTCGCCCACCGCATCTGGAAATAAGGGCGTTCGGCTTCGATGCCGGGGAGAAAGGCGACAAGCTCGACCAGCCCACCATAGGTTCGTCCGAGCGCTGCGGCCGCCCCGTGAATGTCCTCGTGACTATCTTCGCCGCCGAACGACATCGCCGGCAGCAAAAGTCCCGATGGGATGTTGCGGCCGCCAAGAGTCTCCAGTGCCAGTTGTGCCTTCCTACCAGCCGATCCGCTGGCAGATGCATCGCAGATCAGCGCGAATGGGACTGGCCGTTGCGCGGCATTTGCCAATCTCAGCTTCAGGATCGGAGTTACGATCGCTCCCGCGCAAAGCGACTGAAGAAGCACGCGGCGCGTCATTCTCATACGGATTCTTCCCAATTCAACCTCGGCGCGGGGCCTCGCCCCTCATAATGGGCTCGTCGAGCCGCAACCTTGACGCGCATCAAAGCAGGAGGGGGCCGGAACGGTAACGTACGAGGTGGGACAAGGGGCAGACACGAAGTGCATTCCAATACCGGGCGGGGACCGCGGGGCCGGACCAGCCTGCCGATCTTTTTTGATCCAGGCGCGAAAAGGCGAATTGTTGTAGGCGTGGTCGGCGCATTGCTGATCGCGGCTATGTTGCTTTGGTGCATCAGTTTCGCGCTCAGCATTTACCTGCTGGGCAAGCTGCCGCCTCCCAATATCACATACGACTCAAGCGTCGCAGCGGTGGAGGCTTCGGAAAGGCGGCTGCCGGAACAGAATGAGGAGCAGGCAGTAACGCCCAGCATCGCCTGGGGACAACGCCGTCCTTCGACTGACGCGCCACCGCCGTCGCGAAGAGGCAACGGCCCTGCTTCGAGCGCCCGGGTCTATGCCTATTTGCCCTACTGGCCGGAATGGAATTACGTGTCGCTCTCCGAGAATATTCGGGACCTCGATGGCCTGCTGCCCGAGTGGTACGAAATCCAGCTTTCGAATGGAGAGCTGCGCTCGCTCGGCTTCAACGCCCCGCACCAGCTAAAGGTCGCCCAACAAGTCGCCGGTCGCAGGGGCGCGCTGACACTGCTCCCAGTGGTGGACGTCAGCAGCGACCTCGGACCCGGGCAGATTGCCGCCGCCCTCCCCGATGAAGAGGGGGTAGAATCGATCGCGCGGACACTCGTG
This sequence comes from Mesorhizobium sp. WSM4976, assembly GCF_029625685.1. Lineage (NCBI taxonomy): Bacteria > Pseudomonadati > Pseudomonadota > Alphaproteobacteria > Hyphomicrobiales > Phyllobacteriaceae > Mesorhizobium > Mesorhizobium sp. WSM4976. The sequence goes on along the minus strand of NZ_JARTVT010000003.1, from coordinate 289,766 downwards.
CGCGAGGCGGAGGACAAGCAATATGATGGGTTGTGCCTCGACGTCTCAAGCCTGCCTAGCCGGACCGATGAAATGCTTGCCCGACTGTTCCGCGACCTGAAAGCCTTGTTCAAGGGCACCGGGCGGCAGACCTGTCTCGTCTCGACGCTGGACGGGGACGCTTGGATGAGCTCTGTCCTGCAAAGCTCCGTGGACAAGATCGTGGTCCTGGGTTTCCAGGAGCCAGGAGTGGGAAGCCTCCCGGGTCCGCTCGCGGCCCAGGATTGGTTCACCCAGAATATCTCGACACTGTTGAAGGGTGTTCCGCCGGAAAAACTCGTCGTCGCTCTCGGCACCCTCGGCTATGATTGGGCAAGCGATGAGATCATGCCGCGAAGGTTGAGCTATGCCGAGGCGGCAAGACTTGCCGGCTTGAATGGCGCCAAGTTCCACCTTGACCCTCCATCCCTGAATTCGACGACTTCCTTCTCGGATCAAGCGGGAAGTCGGCATCAGCTATGGCTCCTGGATGCTGTCTCCGCCTACAACCAGTTGGCTACCCTCGACCGCAGAGGAGTGGGAGCCGTGGCGATCTGGCCGATCACAGATGTCGATCCCGGCGTATGGCGTATTCTACACGGGAACGCACGCAAGATACGTCCCGAAGCATTGCTGCGCGAAATCTCTATCGGCCAATATGTCGGATATGACGGAGAGGGAGCTTTCCAGAAACTCATACGTGCGCCCGAAGAAGGCATCCGGGACGTGGCGACCGACCCGGCCTCCCGCCTCATCATCCGTCAAGACTATGTGCGAATGCCGCAGCCCTACACGATACTGCGCTACGGCGTCGGCAGGCCGCGAACCGTCGCACTAACTTTCGATGACGGTCCCGATCCCATTTACACCCCCGAGATTCTGGCCTCCCTCAAGGCCCGTCAGGTGCCGGCGGCGTTCTTCGTGATCGGCAAGAATGTGCTTTATAATCCGGATCTGGTCCAACGCGCTGCCGAGGAAGGTCACGAAATCGGTGTGCACACTTTCTTTCACCCGGCGCTCGAGCGCACCAGCGCTTGGCGCGAGAAGCTCGAGCTCAATGCCACCGAGCGGCTGATTGCCAGCCTTACGGGAAAGCAGACCGTGCTCTTCCGTTCGCCGTATGGACGCAGTGAGGGACCCCTGCTTGGCGACGAAGCCGCGCCGATGCACCTTCCGGAGCAGTCCGGCTATATCGTGGTCGGGGCAAACATCGTGGCGCCGGACTGGAAAGGCATTTCGGCAAAAGAAATTGCCGCCATCGTTACCGCCGGTGTCAAATCCGATAGCGGCAACGTCATCGTTCTCCACGACGCTGGCGGCAATCGCAGCGAAACCGCGAAGGCAGTCCCCATCATCATCGACGCACTGCGTCGGGAAGGTTTCAGCTTCGTCTCGCTTGGAGCACTGATCGGCATGCCCCCCGACCAGGTCATGCCGACCGAACGGGGCCTTGGCGTCACCTTCGATGCACTTTCCTTCAAACTGATAAGGCTGGTTTCTGTCCCGCTTCATTGGATCTTTTGGGCGATGGTCGTCGCAGGGGTTGGCAGGTTCTTCCTTGTCGTTGGTCTTGCTCATCTGCGCAGACGCCATGTTCCTTCCGATCCCGCATACGCGCCGGCCGTCACCGTACTCATTCCCGCATATTGCGAGGAAGAGACCATCTTAGGCGCGCTCTCGGCGGTGCTGAAATCCGATTACCCCGATCTCAGAGTCATTGTTGCAGACGATGGTTCTACCGACGGCACATATCCGATGATGCGCCGCGTCCAGGAGTCCGACCCACGGGTCAGGATCATCAGGCAATGCAACCGCGGCAAGTTCGCGGCGCTCAATCACGCCTACACTCTCGCCGACACGGAATTTGTGGTGGCGATCGATGCGGACACCGTGGTCGCGCCGGATGCAATCCGCCTGCTGGTCCGTCACTTCCAGGACCCGCGAATCGGAGCTGTTGCCGGCAACGTCAAGGTCGGCAACAGAGATCGTCTGCTGTCTCGGCTGCAGGCACTCGAATACGTCACCAGCCAGAACATTGATCGTCGAGCAGCCGAAGTCGTGAATGGTATGCTAGTTGTTCCAGGCGCCATCGGCGCATGGCGCCGCAAAGCTGTAGAGGATGCCGGCTTCTATTCGTCCCAGACCCTGGCCGAGGATGCGGACCTCACCGTCTCAGTCATCCGGAAAGGTTACCGGGTGATCTTCGAAGAGGAGGCAATGGCCGAGACTGACGCACCCGCCGGTCTGCGTCCGTTCATGCGCCAGCGCTTGCGGTGGCTGCTAGGCATGATGCAGACCGGTTGGAAACACCGGAGTGCGATCGTCGAGGGACGAGGCGTAGGGCTGATGTCGATTTCTGAGCTGTTCTTGCTCGGTGTGGTCATGACGCTGTTCGCCCCCTTCGTTGATCTGATCTTCGCTGCCACCCTCGCCGACCGCATTCTCACTTTTTTGTCTGACCCCGAAGCCCAATGGACATCATCATCCCTCCACATGGTGGTAGCCTATACCGCGTTTCTGCTGTCGGACCTCGTGATGGCGGCACTTGCGTTCAGGTTCGAGCCGACCGAAGACAAGCGTCTGCTCCTGCTTTTCCCGTTGCAGCGGTTTTTTTATCGGCAGCTACTATGCCTTTCCACCTACCGGGCCTTGGTCGCCGCGGTGTCGGGGAGGCTTATGCGCTGGCGCAAGGCGAGCGAACCGACGGCGGGGAACAAGGAATTGGACCTCAGCCCCTCCGTCGGTTGATTGCTTGCGGCAGCACGAAGGGTCAGAATACCCGGCAGCCGCTTGCGGTAAGCTCGCCTGTCACCGTCGGAAGATCACGTCGCGGGTTGATGATAACCGGTTGCAGGGCTGTAATTCTGCTGGAGCAGGCGTTTGAAGTGCCACGTGTGCTCCGCTGGCCGCCGACATAAAGATCGAACCAAGGATGTCCGCTTCGCCCCGTGTGGCAGGGTCCGTTCTGGGGAGTCGGTCCATCTCCGCAGACATCTTCGACTATTGCATATTTCTTCAAGCGCTTAAGATAGAGGTGCGTGCCGGCGGGCAGGTCCAAGGTATGCCGACCGCCCTGCAGCGAATGGCCAACTGCGAGGGTTATTGGATTCGAGTAGCTGCCATTGCCACCGGCGGTGCTATGAATGACCGGAAACGCTATCGCGGCAGAGCCAGGCGGAGTGTTGTCCCAATAGCTGTAGCCAGTGACATAGGCGGTAAGTTCGGTCCCTTCGCGCGAGGAGGCCGCGGCTTTCAATTTCTGAAGATAGGCCCCGTCCTGTGCCTGCGCGGTACTCACGGAAAATCCCGCCGCTAGAGCTAGCGCTGCAGTTAGGAGGATCGGCGCTGATCTGGTTGAACATGCAGATTTGGCATTTTTCGCCATTTTTATTGCCCTCAAAGGAATTATGAATGGTGCACATCCGAGCCGCCGATTGCGACTTTACTGTGTCGCTGGTGGACATATCCTGGGCTGTTGCGCTTCTGCGCTTCCGACGTCGAGGAAGATCATCAGGCGCGCAATATGATCGCGACGCGTCTCTTCTCGGCGGGCATAGGTCGTAAAGGCACTGGGATCGGCGCCGATCTGGTCGGCGACATATATCGACATCGCACACGGCGGAATTTCGCCCGTCGCCAGCACCGGCTCGAATGTCGCATTATGCAAAGCTGAACCGCGAAGCCGAGCTCATTGTGCTCGCGCCTGCGCAGATCAATCTCGAGGCGATCCTCCGCAGACAATGAATAGAGTCGGATCAGGCTGTCCTCATCAGCCGGAACATCGAAAAGCTCCTGTCGATCCTGAGCTTTGAGAATCTTGCGTCTGCCAATTGTCCAACTCCGCACACAGCACTAACTGCCGCTTAATGTTGCCGAGCCGAGTGGAAGTGGGAACAGCAGCTGTCGTGCTGCCATGGCTATCCACAGGGATCAGGCACCTTGGCATTCTAGGTGGATTACTCCAACGAAGACATCTTACCGGTTCGTGGCGCTGCGATAGATGTCGAGCACGCGTGTCACGCTGCCGATCAGAAGCCCATGCGCCGTCGGTCTGATGCGGCCCGCGCCGACGTCGACATCGAGATGGCCAACAAATTGGCTGATTAGCGGGCGGGGAATCTCCGTGTCGCCAAGCGCGGCCAGCACCGCTGCGGTTGCGCGCTGCGCTTCCGGCGTCAGCCAGTAGTAACGGATGCGGTCACTGTAGGAGAAATGTCGCTGCAGGCGTTGCTCGTCCGATGTACCGGAATAGTAGTTCCGCCAGTTGTCGGGCGAGGCGAGCATCACCCGCTCCATCGCCGCCTGCAGGTTTTCCCGGGACAGGTCGGGAACCATCTGATCGGCGAGCAGACTGAGGCCATAGAGCGCCTCGCGCAGCGCGAAGGTCAGCCATGGGCCGACTTTGAGGATGGCGAAACCGTCACGCACCAGCATGGCCAGCGCTTCTGCAGGCTGGTAGTCGGTCGAGTGCGCTTCGAAAACGAATTGCGGCATGCGTTCCAGCACAGCGGCCAACTCGATCGCCTTCTCCGGCGCATAGGCAATGACGTCGGCATTGCCGAATTCGACCCCGGGCTGGACGACGACGCCGACGACCCGGTCAAAGACCTCATCGAGCCCGAGGCTTGCAAAGGCTCGGCGGTGGAGCTCGATGGAACGGAGCGCATCGGCCGGTTCGGTCACTTGCATGTGCTCGAGCGCCTCCAGGGCACCTCCAGGGACCGGCACTTCGGTACCGATGATGTAGACGGGTTTCTCACCGCCGGTGCGCGCCACTGCCGCCTCGGCGACCTTGGCGAGGTCGGCCGCGCGGGCGGCAATCGTCTCATCAGGGAGCGGCACCGGATCATCGGCGCAGGCCATGCTGGTGTCGAGATGCAGCTTGGTGAACCCGGCGGCTGCGTAGGCGTCGATCATCGCGGCCGCTTTCCGCATCGCCTCGGCAGCGGAGCTGTGCTTCCAGGGGTTGGGTCCAAGATGGTCGCCGCCGAGGATCAGACGATCGAGGGGAAGACCAGCCCTGCCGGCAAGCGTTTCGACGAGGCCGCGAAAGGCGGCCGGCGCCATGCCGGTGTAGCCGCCCTCGTGATTGACCTGGTTGCAGGTCGCCTCGATAAGGACATCCGTGCCGTGCAGCGCGCCATGGCGGATCGCCGCCTCGATCACCAGCGGATGGGCCGAGCAGATCGAGGCGATGCCTCCCTTGCCGCCCGCCGCCCGCCGCGTGCCGATGGCCGCAAGTCTCTTGGTCGCGCAGCTCATGCGGGTCTACCGGCCCGAGCCATGAAAGCTTCGACATCGGCGAGCCGATGAATGCCTTCCATGGGTCCTTTCCGCGTTACGGCCAGCGCCCCGCAGGCGTTGGCGATGCGCAGCGCCTCGGCAGGCGCGGCGCCGCGCAACCAGAAGGATACGAAGGCGGCTCCGAAGCAGTCGCCGGCGCCAGTCGGGTCCACTTCCTCGACGGCGAATCCGGGCATTGCGACCGAGTTCTGGCGATCGTGATAGACGGCGCCGTCAGCGCCTCTCTTCAGCACGATGCAGGCTATGCCCCGACCAAGCAGCTCGGCAATCGCCCCTTGCTCGTCGCCCGCTGAAGAAAACAGAAGCAACTCGTTGCCGCTGGGCAGAAAGACGTCGGTCTGCGCCAACACGCAGTCGAGCGCCTCGCGCATACCGGAGTCCTGCATGATCTCGCGCCGGACGTTGGGGTCGAAGGATACGGTGCCGCCCCTGGCCTTCACGGCCGCGGTCGCGGCAAGCACAACGTCGGTCGTCTTGTCCGAGAACAGCGACGAGCCCATGACATGAAAGTGATCGGCGTCGGCAAGCAAGTGTCTTGCGGCATCATCGATGGCCATCAAGCCCGCCGCGCTATCGCGGATGTTGAAGACGAAATGCCTGGAAGCGTCGGCCAGATAAGTGACGAAGGCGGTGCCGGTGGCATGGCCCTTGAGGGACGTGATCGCCGAAACGTCGGCGCCTAGCGCGCGCAGCCGGTCAATGTTCAGCTGACCAAAATCGTCCTCGCCGACGGCGCCGATCAGGCCTGCGGGCTGACCAAGCGCGGCGGCTTGGCCAATGAAGATCGCGGGCGCGCCGGATGGGAATGGCCCCACCAGCGGCCCGGGTTCGAGAAAGCTCTGGCCGATCCGATCCGCCATGATCTCGACGAGAATCTCGCCGGCGGAAACCAGCTTCTTCATCACGTCCTCCCGGCATATGCCGCGTGTGGCGTAATCTTGAAGCGGAATAAGGTGCGTCCTTCTTCACGTCAACTAATAAATTTACGCACGCAATAATTTTCATGGGCAAATTGAAACTTGAAGCGCTTCCTGTAAATTTTTGAACTTGCAGTCGCGTATCGGCGCACCGTATGGAAGGCGCCGGGCGGCGCGTGGACCAGGCGGGAAATCCGCGGCGCGAGGGTTTGAAATGTCGATAACGCACAAGACGATGGAGGATTTCGCCCGATCCTGCGGCGTCTCCAGACCGACACTGTCGAAATTCTTCGACGATCCGACCAGCGTCAAGCCGGCAACGCGTAAGCGTATCGAGGATGCGTTGCGCTCGTCCGACTACCAGCCAAACCTCTTCGCGCGCAATCTCAACCGCAAGCGCACCCGCAGCATCGGCATTGTCGTGCCGACGGTGACCGACCCGTTCTATTCAGAGATGGTCAGCCGCATCGAGCTCAGGCTGCGCGACGAAGGCTACTGGCCGGTTGTCATTTCCTCGCATGGCTCGACCGAACTCGAGATCGAAGCCACGCGAACCATCTTGTCGCTGAAGGTATCCGGGGCGCTTATCGCGCCGCTGGGCAAACGATCCGATCAGAGAACCCTGGAAAAGCTCACACAGACCATCCCGATTGTGTATTTCGACACTTTCCTGGAAGGTGACACGCCATTTGTGGGCAATAACAACGCAAAGAGCGTCGCGACGATCGTCGATTACCTTTGCCGTTCCGGCGATGCCCCGGTCTATTTCGACATCCCGCACGTCAACCACAATTCGGCAGAACGATTGAGCAGCTATGTCGCATCGATGAAGCGGCTCGGGTTCGAGCCGATCGTCTTCGGCAACACCGACGACTACACTTGGGACTTCGAGCGTATCGGCTACGAGCAGACGGAGAAGCTGCTCGGCAATGGCGGCCTGCCGGGCAAGACCATCCTGTGCGCCAACGACCGCCTGGCCTTCGGCGTTATGGCGGCGGCTTTCTCGCAGGGGCTAAAGGTGGGCCGAAAGGCGGGTTGCGACCTGCGTGTCGCAGCCCATGATGATCATCCACTCAGCCGCTACACCTGCCCGGCGCTCACCACCATGGCCCAGGATTTCGCCGCCATGGCCGGGCGCAGTGTCGAGACGCTGCTTGCAATGCTCGACGAGGATGCGGCGGCCGTGACGCCGAAGGTCAGCCTGGACGCAACGCTGGTAATGCGTCAATCGGCCTAGACCCTGCCAAACGCCGGATCGAAATTGCGCCAGGCCGCAACGGCAGCCTCGACCGCCTGACGCGACGCCTGACCATGGCGCCCCATTGAAACGAACCCATGGATCTGCCCTGGCCAATGTTTGACCACGACCGGGACGCCATCCATCTTGAGCCGCCTTGCATAGGCCTCGCACTCGTCCGCGAGGATATCATGGCCGGCAATGGCGACGAAGGCCGGCGCCGCGCCGGCAAGGCTCTTGGCTTTAAGCGGCGAGACGCGCCAGTCCGACCTGTCGGCGGCGCTGCGGACATAGTGTTCGCGGAACCAGGCCATGGTCCTGGCGGTCAGGCCAAAACCTTCGCCGAAGCGGCGATAGCTGTCCGCCGTTTGGGCGGCGTCGGTGTTGGGGTAGAACAGGAGCTGAGCGGTCGGAGGGCATTTGTCATCGCGGGCAAGCAGCGCCAGGACTGCGCCCAGGTTCCCGCCAGCGCTGTCGCCGGCGACGGCGATGCGGCTGGCATCGATGCCAAGCCCGCCGGCCATATCCTGCATGAAGGAGAGAACGGCACGGCAATCCCCGACCGCAGCCGGAAACTTGTGCTCCGGTGCCAGCCGGTAGTCCGGCGAGACGACAACACAGGCGGCGATATTGGCGTACCAGCGGCAGATCTCGTCATGCGAATCGAGATTGCCGATCACCCAGCCGCCACCGTGCAGATAGAGCAGCGCCGGCGCGTTGGCCGTCGGCGCGCCCTGCCCGCGATAAACACGCAGGCTGAGAGGTCCACCGGGCCCGACGATGGTTTGTTCGCGCTCCGAAGCGACGGGCTCGCGCTCGCCTTGCAGGCCGGGGAAACCGTTCTTGTAGGCGCGTCGCGCCTGCTCGGGAGTGCCGGCCTCGAACGGCGGTTCACTGCCCAGGCGGCCGAGTTCGAGAACCTTCCGCGCCTGCGGATCGAGAGGGGACAACACGGGCACTCAGGCCAGCAGGCTCGCCGCCTCGTCCTCGCCAAGCAGTGGCGGCTGGTCGACAGCGCCTACGACGGCGACCGAGTTGCGGCTCTCGCCCGAGGCGAGGATGGCCTCCATGATCTCAAGCACATGCAGAGCCAGCTCGCCGGACGCGCGCGGCTTTCTCTTCTCAGACAACGAACGCGCCAGATCGGCGACGCCGAGCATGCGGTAATTGGCGCGATCTGGCGCCGCATAAGGCCAGTTGCGCGCGCCGTAGAGCTCGCTTTCGCTGGCGAAATCCGTCCAGTTGGCACCACGCGCTGAAAGCGAGACCGTGCCGCCGAAGGTGTCGGGATCGGGGAGCCTGAGCGACCCTTCGGTACCGTGCAGCTCGATGGGGTGGTTGGAGTGCTTGAAGACATCCCACGAGGCGCCGAAAGTGACAGTGGCCCCGGAGCGGAACTCAAGGAGCGACAGGATGTTGGTCGGCGTGCCGACCTTGAAAGTGGTGTTCTTGTAGGGGCCGTCGGCGGTGATCAGCCGCTCCTCCTGGCCGCGCGTGGCCATCGCCATGACACTGGCGACGGGCCCAAGCAGGTTGACGAGCATCGTCAGATAATACGGCCCCATGTCGAAGACCGGGCCGCCGCCTGGCTGGTAGTAGAATTGCGGGTTCGGGTGCCAGTGCTCCATGCCGCGCCCCATCATGAAGGCGGTGCCGGTCACGGCGCGGCCGATCGCGCCCTCATCCATCAGGCGGCGCGCGCGGCGTCCGGCGGCGCCGAGGAAAGTGTCGGGAGCCGAGCCCAGCAGCAACTCACGCCTCGCCGCTTCCGCCACCAGCTTGCGGCCATCCCTGGCCGAGGTGGCGAGCGGCTTTTCGGTGAAGACATGCTTTCCCGCCGAGAGCGCTGAAAACGAGATGTCGAAATGCGCAGCGGGAATGGTGAGGTTGAGGACGAGATCGACCTCCGGGTCGGCGAGCAACGCGTCGACGCTGAGCGCGCGGATGCCATATTCCTTGCCGCGCAAGACAGCCATCTCGGCGGAAATGTCGGCGCAAGCGCGCAACTCCACACCGGCAAAAAGTGCCGCGTTGCGCAGATAGGTCATCGAGATGTTACCGCATCCGATGACGCCGATACCGAGCTTTGCTACTGAATTTGCTTGCATTTCCCTTTCGACCTCCCATTCGGCGACACCCGGGACAAGCCATCGCGACGGCGACGGACAATTCTCGTGACTCGCTATAGCCCATTTTAAATCTTGACGCGCGTAAAATTTTTATAGAGCATATGAGAACGCTGGCCTAGCGTCACAGGCCGCCGGCCTTGTAAATCAAGAGATTAGGGAATTATGAGCCTAGGGACCAAAGTGCGCCTTGCGCGCCTCTTCTCGCACCCATCCGGGAATCTATTTGGCGGCGCAGTCGACCACTTCGTCGGCTACGGCGACGTGCGCAAAGGCGGCCTCGCCGATCTGCCCGGCGCGCTGGCCCGCGTCATGGCGGGCAAGCCCGACTATGTCAGCATCCAGCCCGGCACCGCCCGCCATCTGTGGCCGCAATATGCAGGCAAGGCTGCCCTGGTGATCCAGGCCGGCTGCTTCACGCCGGACGACCGCATCAGCGAACTGATCGCAACGCCCGAGGACGCGGTGCGCGCTGGCGCCGATGCGTTGGCGGTGGCCATTCCGGTGCGCGGCGCGACCGAGGGCAAGTACATACGCTGGCTGACCGATTCGGTGAATGCGGCGGCCCGCTACGGAATGCCGGTGGTTGCGCATATCTATCCGCGCGACTTCACCGACGGGGCAAAAATCGTCTTCACCCCCGACGAGATCGCCTATGCGGCGCGTATCGGCTACGAGTCCGGCGTCGACGTCATCAAGATCGGCTACACGGGCGATTTCGAGTCCTTCCGGGAGACCGTCCGAACCTGCCCCGTGCCGGTTGTGATCGCGGGTGGCCCGAAGACCGATACGCTCCTCGGCGCGCTTCAGCAGACGGCGGACGCCATTCGTGCCGGCGCGCGCGGCGCCGTGGTGGGCCGCAATCTCTGGGGGCACGGCGATCCTCAGAAGGCAGCGCTTGCCTTTCGGGGCGTCATCCATGACGGGCTTTCGGCGCAAGAAGCGCTTGTGAAGGCGGGCGCCTGAACCATGCCCAGCGTCCCCTCGATCCTCGGCTTTGGCGCCATTGCGATCGACGACATCGTCTATGTCGATCAGCCGTTGTCGGCGGGCAAGGGGAAGGTCCTGCAAAGCACGCGCGCTTTCGGCGGCAATGTCGCGACGGCCCTTGCCGCCGCCGCGCGGCTCGGCGGAAGTGCCGGATTCATCGGGTGGCTGGGCAGCGCCGATGACGATGCGGTGTTGTTCGACCTCGTCGCCAGCGGCGTTGAAACCGCGTTCGCGCCACGCCATCCCGACGCGCGCCCGGTACGCTCCCGCATCACCGTCGGCTCGGACGGGGACCGGTTCATCGCCTATGACGACGACGCGTTGCTGGGCACCGCGCCGGACTTTCCGGAAGATATCCTCAGCCGCGCGACTGTCCTGATCGTCGACAGCTACGCGATCCGCTCGCTGGATGTCGTGGACAGGGCTCGCGATCTCGGGCTCGCAATCCTCGGCGATGTCGAATGGAGGGCCGGCCCAGCCACGGACAGGCTGATGGCGCTCTGCGACCATCTCATTCTTCCGCTCGGCTTTGCGCAGACCGCCACGGGCTACCGAGCGCCGGCCGAGATGCTTGATGCCTTGTGGTCGCCGTCGCGCTCCGCCGTCGTTCTGACCGACGGCGGCCGGGGCATCTATTATCGCGGGCGCGAGGAGACGGCGCTCTGGCACCTGCCTCCGCACCGGGTTGCGGTCGTCGACTCGACCGGTGCCGGCGACTGCTTTCACGGCGCCTATGCCCATGCATTGACGCGCGGAGCCGACACCGCGGGCCGGGTGGCATTCGCTGCCGCGGCGGCGGCGCTTTCGATAACCGGGCGTGGCGGACGCGAGGCGCTTCCGACCGACAGCCAGGTCACGGAATTGCTGGCATCGGCGAGCGCGCCTTCGGCGGTCGAACTGAAATATGCGCGCCTCGGTACCGGAACATAGGATGAAAACTACCCGAGGAAATTCTCACAAGCAAAAGGCAAGGTGAAAAGCAAAAAGATCATCGGCTTTGACTTGTGGAGGGAGGAATATGGCGGAAGTCATTCTTGAGAATATCTGCAAAACCTACGGGAACAATTTCCGCGCGATCGACCGATTGAACCTGTCGGTCGAGGACGGCGAGTTCCTGATCCTGGTTGGGCCATCCGGCTGCGGCAAATCCACCGCCTTGCGAATGATCGCGGGATTGGAGGACGTCACAAGCGGCAGCCTTCGCATCGGTGGCACAGACGTCGTCGACATGCCGCCCAAGGACCGTGATATCGCGATGGTGTTCCAAAGCTATGCGCTATACCCGCATATGACGGTGTTCGAGAACATCGCCTTCTCGATGCGGCTGGCGGGCAAGCCGAAGGCCGAGCGCAAGAAGCGCGTGGACGAAATCGCCAAGACCCTTCAGCTGACGTCGCTGCTGGACAGCAAGCCCGCCAACCTTTCCGGTGGACAGCGCCAACGGGTTGCGATGGGCCGCGCCATGGTGCGCGAGCCGGCTGCCTTTCTCATGGACGAGCCGCTCTCCAATCTGGACGCAAAACTGCGTGTGCAAATGCGCGCCGAGATCACCAGCCTGCAAAAGCAGCTCGGCGTCACCACCATCTACGTTACCCACGATCAGACCGAAGCGATGACGATGGGGGACAGGGTCGCTGTGTTGAAAGGGGGCGTGCTGCAGCAGGTCGACACACCGAAGCGGCTCTATGAATCGCCGGTGAACGCCTTCGTGGCCGGCTTCATCGGCTCGCCTTCGATGAACCTTTTCGAAGGGACACTGACGGGCGACGAACTGAAAGCCGGCACCTTCGCCATCCGGCTCCAGGATGCAGCCTTCGCGCGCAGGCCGGGCTTGAGGTCGTATGCGGGGCGCAAAATCGTGTTCGGGATCCGGCCGGAGCATCTCTATGACAGCAGCCTCGAATCCGGCCGCAGATATCAGACTCTGCCGGCAAAGGTGACCTCGATCGAAGAGCTCGGGTCGGAACACATCGTCCATCTCAACATCGACGCGGTCCGGGTGGACTCAGGTGACCCGGACGCGGTGGAGGATTTCGGCCTGGCGTCGAATGCGGTGGCGAAATTCGAACCGGAAAGCGCAGTCCGCTCCGGCTCGGAAATCCGGTTGGCCCTGGATGATACCAAGCTCCATTTCTTCGATCCCGAGACGCATCTGGCGATCTGAAGATTTGCGGCAAGGCCAGCAGGCGGGAGCGAGGCGCCTGCGAATGAAGACTGATGAATGAACCAGACGATCTTCCGCATTGTGCGGCCGATCTCAAAGAAGGAGGAGAAAATGACGTTTCGGATAAAGCCCGCGATGCTGAAGATAGCGGCGGCCGCATGGCTGCTTGGCGCAACCAGCGCCATGGCGGACACGACCCTGGAATTCACGCAATGGTGGGAGCCCGAGTTGCCCGCAGGCTCGCTGCGGAAGATCATGGATGATTTCGAGGCCGCCAATCCCGGCATCAAGGTGACGCTGGTCAGCGGTCCCTACGCGGCAACGCGGGATCAGATCTCGGTCGGCGCGGCGACCGGAACGCTCAGCGACGTCGTCGGTCTCGACGGCGCGTGGGTGAACAATCTGAACGCGCAGAACGCGCTCGCCGACATGAATCCGATGATGGATGCGAGCAAGTTCGACAAGGCGCAAGTCGCGGACATCATCAAGGTGGACGGCAAGGCCGTGATGTTCCCGGTCGCTTCGTTCGTCTATCCGGTCTTCGTCAATCTGGACCTCGCCGCCCAGGCGGGCGTCACCAAGCTGCCATCGACCCGCGCGGAGTTCCTCGAAGCCGCCAAGAAGATGACTCATGCCGACAAGAACCAGTATGGCTGGGTGCTGCCGCTGTCGCTGCAAACGCCGTCCGGCGTCCAGAACGACATGATGTCGTGGGTCTGGGCATCGGGCCAATCGATGATGGCTGACGGCAAGCCCGCCCTCGAGGGCAAGCCGGTGGTGGACATGCTCACCTTCGTCAAATCGCTCAACGACGCGGGCACCATCTCGCCCGGCATCGCCACCAAGACCGAACAGGAAAAGGTCGAGGAATTCGTCAACGACCGGGTGGGAATGATGATCGACTCGCTCGCGCATGTGAACCTCATCCGCAAGCGCAATCCCAAGCTGAACTTCGACCTCATCCCGGTCCCGGTTGTGGAGAACTACAACGGTAAGCGCGGTCTTCCCTACGCCTCCTGGGGCATCGGCATCTCCGCCGGCTCGAAACACCAGGGAGAGGCCTGGAAACTCGTCCAATATCTGATGAGCGAGAAGGTCAACGCCAAGCTGGTGTCGCTGGCCAACGCCTTCCCGGGCAACGTCAACGCCAAGCCCGATTTCGTGACCTCGGACAAGGCTTTCGGCAAGGCTTTCGAAATCTTCAAGACCGGTTACCTCGCCAACGAATTCACGGGTCTGCCGGTGGCTGAAGACCTGATGACCCAGTTCGACGTGGAAGCCCAGAAGATGCTGGCGGGCGAGCAGTCTCCGGAACAAGCCGCGGCCAATGCTCAAAAAGGATGGACGGCGAAATTCTGATCGGCCTGTTTTACGATCCTCGACCGGGAGGCCTGGCTTCGGACAGGCCTCCCGGCAGCAACGTACCGGCGACGCGAGTGTTCTCGAAGCTCGCCTTCTCTCGAAGGCGTATCCCAAGGTTGGCACATGACCCGGCAGAAGCGCTCCCGTCACGGACTGAAACGAGCGGTCGCACCCTATCTCTATCTGTCGCCATCGCTGCTGATCATCGGCCTGCTGATGCTGCTGCCGATGGTGACCGTGATCTCCTATTCGTTCCAGAACAGCGCGGTGCTGCGTCGCGACTCATCCTTTGCCGGACTGAAACACTACCAGGCGATCTTTGCCGATCCCGTATTCTGGGCCTCGCTGTGGCACACGCTCTACTTCACGTGCATGAGCGTCGTTTTCCACATGACCATCGGCATGATCTTCGCGCTCATGCTGAACAGCGACCGCATCAATCCGACGCTGCGCAACATCCTGCGTGTGCTCTACATTCTGCCCTGGCTTTTCACCGCGGTGATCATCGCGGTGATCTGGCGCCTGCTGCTCGAGCCCAACGGTGTCGTCAACAGCATTCTCATGCAGCTGGGTCTCATCGGTTCCAAGATCGAGTGGTTTTCCTCGCCCGAGACCGCGCTGCACGCCGTCACCTTCGCCAACATCTGGGCGGGCTACCCGCTCTTCATGGTCAGCCTGCTCGCGGGCCTGCAGGGCATTCCCAAGGATTTCTACGAAGCCGCCGATATCGACGGGGCGAAGGCCTACCAGAAGCTGATCTTCATCACCATCCCGCAGCTGATGCCGATCATCATCAGCATCTCGCTGCTCGACTTCATCTGGACCATGCAGGTCTTCCCGTTGATCTGGATCACGACGGGCGGCGGTCCGATCTACTCGACCGAGGTGCTCAGCACCTACACCTACAAGCTGGCGTTCTCGAGCTACAACCTGTCCCAGGCGTCGGCGAGCGCCGTGGTGATCCTGCTGATCTCGCTTGGCCTGACGCTGTTGTACATCCGCTACCAGAAGGCCCGGTAATCACCATGAGGAAAAGGCACACGACGAAGGACAGGCTGATCACCGTCGCGCTGCATGTCGCGCTTGTCGCGGGGCTGCTTTTCGCGGCCTTCCCGATCTACTGGATGCTGAGCAGCTCGTTCAAATCGAACACTGAGATCTTCGCCCTGCCGCCGACCATCCTGCCGAAAGCCTTCACGCTCGAAGCCTATGCAGCGATCCTTGGCGACCCGGTCAAGCTGCGCTTCTTCTTCAACAGCTACTTCGTGGCCTTCACGGTGACCATGCTGACAGTGCTGATCGCCTTGCTGGCGGCCTACGGGTTCAGCCGTTTCAATTTCCGTGGCAAGGGCAGCCTGAACACACTTATCATCAGCACGCAGACCATCCCGCCGATCACGCTTCTGATCCCCTTCTTCGGGCTCGTCGTCTCGTATCGCATCTTCGACACCTATGTCGCGCTGATCGTGACCTATCTGGTCTTCACCCTGCCCTATGCGATCCTTTTGATGACGGGCTATCTAAACACCTTGCCGCGCGATCTCGACGAAGCTGTCGCCGTCGACGGTGGTACGAGTTGGACAGCGCTCTGGCGGGTGATCGTGCCGATCTCGCTGCCCGGTATCGTGGCGACGTCTGTTTATACTTTCCTGTTGTGCTGGAACGAATTCCTCTTTGCGCTGACGCTGACGAAGTCGACGTCGATGCGCACCGTCCCGATCGGCATCCAGCTGTTGATGGGACAGCACGCCTTCGAATGGAACCAGATGATGGCGATGAGCGTGCTCGGCTCGCTGCCGCTCCTGCTCATCTACCTCGTTGCCCAGAGGTTCTTCCTCGCCGGCATGACCGCGGGCTCGGTCAAATAAACACGTCCCGCGGAGAACCAAGGATTGAAAGCATGAACGTGAAAGACCTCAAAGTCGGTTGCCAGACCTTCACCTGGGAAATGCTCGGCGACCGTTTTGCCGGAGGCCCGGACGATCTCTTGAAGGCGATTTCCAATGGCGGCTATGCCGGCATCGAGATCACCGACACCATGATCGGCCACTATGCCGGCAAGCCGGCCGAATTCGCCGCAGCGCTGAAGGCGTCCGGCCTCACGCTCGTCTCCTTCGCCTTCGGTTCGAAGAGCGGCTTTACGCTCAAAGAGAAGATCGGCGAGGACCTCGACACCGCCAAGCGCTGGATCGACTTCGCGGCCGCCTTTCCGGGCGCGCTGGTGTCGATGGGCTCTGCGACAGTCGTCTCCGATGGACTGCGCGACGACAAGTTCGCCATCGCGGCGGAAGTCTACAACAAGGCGGGCGAGCTCGGCCGCAAGGCCGGCGTCCAGGTCGCGGTGCATCCGAGCTCGCACCACAACACGCTGCTGTTCGACCGTGCCGATTACGACCGCATCTTCGCCCTGATCGACGCCTCGCTGGTCGGCTGGGTGCCGGACACGGGGCACATCTTGCGCGGCCACAAGGATATGGCCGACACGCTCACGACCTATCGCGACCGCATACGCTACGTGCATCTGAAGGATGTCGATGCGAACGGCACTTGGGCGATGCTCGGCAAGGGCGTCTGCGACACGGCGAAGGTGATCGAGATCGCCGGCGCCGCCCCCCATTTCAACGGCTGGCTGGTTCTGGAGGAGGAATCGGAGACCGCCGCCGCAGATCCCGCCGGCGCGGTCAAGATCAATCGCCAGACCATGCGCGATTATGGAGCCTGACGATGATCGTCAAGAAAGACCGTCGCCTTCGTGTCGGTGTGCTCGGCTGCGGGCCGATCGCGCAGTTCGCGCATCTGGAATCCTGCGTGAAGGCAAGCAACGCCGATCTCTACGCGATCTGCGATGCGGCGCCCGATCTGCTGGCGCGGATGGGCGCCACCTACGAGCCGCGGAAGATGTATGGCGACTATGACGAAATGCTCGCCGATCCGGAGCTCGAGGCGGTGATCGTCGCCACGTCGGACGCCTATCACGTGCCGATGTCGATCAAGGCACTGGAATCGGGCAAGCATGTGCTTTGCGAGAAGCCGATCGGCGTGTCAGTCGAAGAAGGTGAGAAGCTTGCCGAAGCGGTCAAGCGCTCGGGCAAGGTGCTGCAGGTCGGGCACATGAAACGCTTCGACCCGGCGCTGGAAGCGGCGCGCGATTTCGTGCGGGACGAGATGGGCGAGATCCTGGCGCTCAAGGCCTGGTATTGCGATTCCACCCATCGCTACACCAACACCGACGCAGTGCAGCCGCTGCCCATCACAAGCAAGCTGGCGAAGAAGCCGGGCGGCAATCCAAAGGCGGACCTGCGGCAGTATTTCATGTTGGCGCATGGTTCGCATCTCGTCGACACGGCGCGCTTCCTATGCGGCGAGATCACTGCAGTGCGCGCGCGCCTCAACGAGCGCTTCGGCGCCTATTGCTGGTTCGTCGAGACCGAATTCGCCAATGGCGCGCTCGGCCATCTCGACCTCACCGTCGCCGTGCGGATGGACTGGCACGAGGGCTTCCAGCTCTATGGCGAAAACGGCTCGGTGATCGCGAAGACTTTCAACCCCTGGTATTTCCGCGCCAGCGAGGTCGATATCTTCCACGAGAAGGACGCGACAACACGCAAGCCGCTCGGCGCCGACGGCCATTTCTTCCGTCGCCAGTTGGAAGGCCTCGCCGACACGGTGCTCAACGGCGCGCCGCAACGTGGCGCCACGGTCGAGGACGGCCTCGCTTCCATCCGCGCCATGGTAGCGATCGCCCGTTCGGTCGAGAGCGGCGAGCGCGTCGAGCTCGCCAACGTGACGGGAGCGGTCTGATGCAGGTCGGGGTGTTCGCCAAGACTTTCCCGGGCAGCGAGCCGACCGGCGTGCTTGCCGCTGTCCGTGATGCGGGCTTTGCGGTCACCCAGTTCAACCTAGCCTGCGCCGGCCTGCCGTCGATGCCGGACGCGGTTCCGGACGCGGCGATCGACGCCATCGGTGCCGCTGCCAAGGCGACCGGGATAGGTCTCGTCGCTCTCTCCGGCACCTACAACATGGCGCATCCGGATAGTCGGATGCGCGAGGATGGACTGCGACGGCTGGCGGTTGTCATCGAGACGGCGGCCAGGCTTTCGATCCCGCTTGTCACGCTCTGTACCGGGACGCGCAACGCCGAGGACCAGTGGGCGTGCCACCCCGACAATGCCCATCCCTCAGCCTGGACCGACATGGCTCGCGAAATGGCAAAAGCGCTTCAGCTTGCCGAGCGTCATGGCGTCGATCTCGGCATCGAGCCGGAGCAGGCCAACATCGTCACCTCGGCGGACGACGCCGTCCGGCTGATCGGCGAGATGGGCTCGAAGCGGCTGCGCATCGTGCTTGACCCTGCCAATCTGTTCGAGCAAGCGAATGCCGAACAGGCACGCTTTACCGTTGCCGAAGCAGTCGAGCGCGCGGCTGGCCATGTCTCATTGGCACATGCCAAGGACCGCTTCGCCGACGGCCGCTTTGCCACGGCCGGACAGGGCGTGGTCGACTTCCCCGATTTCATCGCTCGCCTGGAGGCCACGGGCTTCGACGGGCCGCTGGTGACGCACGGGCTCTCGGCCGAGGAAGCCCCTGGCGTAGCGCGTTTCCTGAAGGAGCTGGTGTGATGGCGGGGCAGAAGGCGCTTCTTCGCGACGGCGCGACGCTGCTCATGACCGACACGGGCGAAGGCCCGGCGGTCGTCTTCCAGCACGGGCTAGGCGGCGGCGAGGCGCAGGCCGCGCAGACTTGTCCCCTGGGCCTCCGCCGGATCACGTTGGAATGCCGCGGGCATGGCGGCTCAGTCCTCGGTGAACGGCGGCCATTCTCGTTTGAAATGTTCACTGACGACGTGCTTGCCGCCGCCAACCAGGCCGGTCTCGACCGCTTCGTCGCCGGCGGCGTCTCGATGGGCGCGGGAATCGCGCTTCGCCTCGCCTGCCGTCATCCGGAGCGCGTCACTGGCCTCATCCTGGCGCGGCCGGCATGGAGCTTTTCGCCAGCGCCGCAGAACATGCAGCCGATCGCCGAGGTCGCCCGGCTCATCCTGGTCCACGGCCCGGAGAAAGCGAGGGCGGTCTTCGCGCAATCCGGCACCGCCGCGCGGCTCTACCGTGAGGCGCCCGACAACCTCGCTTCGCTGCTCAGCTATTTCGACCGGCCCGAGGCAAAATCATTCGCTCAGGTGCTCGCCGACATCGCCGCCGACGAACCCGGTGTATCGGAACGCGACGCTGCCGCGCTCGACATTCCGGCGCTGGTCATCGGCAACGAAATCGATGCCGTCCACCCGCTGTCGACCGCCTACGCACTGGCTGCCGCGATACCCAACGCGATCTTCGCGGAAGTAACGCCCAAGGCGCGCGACAGCGCGAAACATTTCGCCGAACTGCACGAGCAGATCAGCTTCTTTCTTCATTCCCACTCGAAAGCCCGGAGCCTTATTCCGTCATGACCGCCAAACCCCTCTCCGGTCGCGCGGCAATAGCCGCCCTGCCCCGCAACCGGCTGATCGGCGAATTCTCGCTGTGGTCGGCGGACCTCGCCAACATGGAGCGCGACCTGAAACGGATCGAAGCCCATGCCGACCTGCACCACATCGATGTGGCGGACGCCCGCTTCACGCCCGGCTTCTTGTTCTTCCCGGATCTGGTGGCGCGCATCGCCAGGCTGACGGCCAAACCGATCCACGTGCATTTGATGGTCGAGGCGGAAATCGTCGAAGCGCAGACGCGCCAGTTCATCGAGGCCGGCGCCGACCTCGTCACCATCCACGCCGAAAATGGCGCGGCCGGCCTCCGCGCGGTGAAGCTGGCGCATGAGCTCGGCGCCGAGGCGGGCGTGGTGCTCAGGCTCGAAACACCCGTCGATGCGATCGAGCCGTTCCTGCCTGACGTCGCCTTTGTGACGCTGCTCGGCACGTCGATCGGCGTCAAGGGACAGAGCCTGTCCGAGCAGGCTTGTCCAAGACTGATCGAGGCGCGCTCCCTGATGCGACGAGCCGGCCGCGAGGCCGACATCGTTCTCGCCGCCGATGGCGGCATACGCCACGAGACGGTGCCGCTGCTGCGAGCAGCAGGCGCCGACACTGTGGTGCTGGGCTCGCTCGCCTTCGGCGATCCCGATCTCGCGCGGCGCATGGCCTGGCTGCACGGGCTGAAGGCCGCCGCCTGATGAGCACACTTGCGCTCGCCTTCGATCTCGGCGGCACAGAGCTGCGCAGCGCGCTGGTCGAGCGCAGCGGCGACGTTGTCGCGCGCGTCTCGGAGCCAACATTGGCCGGCGCGGGTTCGGAAGCGGTAATCAGCCAGATCATCGCGCTGGCGGGCAAATTGCTCAAGGAACATCCGCGGGCCAAGGTGGTCGGCATCGGCATGTGCGCGCCGGGTCCCCTCGATCCCAAAGCGGGCATCGTTATCGGACCGCCGACGCTCGCCGGCTGGCGCAACGTGCCGCTGATCGACATCCTCAGCCGGCAGTTCGGCCTGCCAGTGCGGCTGGAGAACGACGCCAATGCGGCAGCGCTCGGCGAATGGCGCTTCGGCGCCGGACGCGGAACCGGCTCGCTGGTCTTCGTCACCGTTTCGACTGGCATAGGCGGCGGCGTGGTAGCCGATGGCCACATCTATCACGGCCGGCGCGGCCTGGCGGCCGAGATCGGCCACATGACGATCACCGGAGAAGGCGATCGCTGCTTCTGCGGCAATGTCGGCTGTTTCGAGGCTGTCGCTTCGGGCACCGCTCTCGGGCGCCGGGCGACGCGGCTCACCAGCCCAGGCGACGGCTCGGTGCTGAGGCGTCTTTCCAATGACGGCGATGTCTCCGCCCGGCATGTCGTCGAAGCCGCCCGCGCCGGCGATGCCAGCGCCCGGGAATTGGTCGAGGCCGAGGCGCGATGGCTCGGCGTCGGCTTCACAAATCTTCTGCATCTCTATTCGCCGGATCTGATCGTCATGGGCGGCGGCCTCGCCAACGGCTTCGACCTGCTGGCGCCCGGCATCAGGGCGACGGTTAACGAGCGAGCCATGCAAGTCTATCGCGACGTGCCGATCGTGCCGGCCGAGCTAGGCGACCGCGCCGGGCTGGTCGGCGCTGCAAGCCTGATCTTGTGGGCCGGTGAGCCGGGCACGGCCCTGGCCATGGTGCAGAACGACTAAACCGAGAGCGCGGCGGTAGAGCTCGGCGCGCCCGGGGAGCTAAGCCGTGGCCGAAGCTCAAGTTGAGCAGGGTGCGCAAATCCTATGGGTCAGCGGAGATCACCGCAGGAAGCCTTGCCCGCATCTTAGACCATGAAAATGCACTGCACTCTTCCCGCGCCCAGAGGCCTCGGCTATTCGGCCGCTACCCGCTGACCGCCAGCGCGGCGCAACAGGGCATAGCCCGCCTCATCAACCGCCTGCGCCGCTCGTTTGCGGATCGCATCGGACACGAGAACGCCATCGGCGAAATCCTTGTCCGTCGCATAGACCCCCGTCGGCAAGGCAAGAGCCTCGAAGAATCCGAACAGCGGCCGCAGCTGGTGCTCGACGATCAGCGCGTGCCGTTCACCGCCGCCGGTGGCAAGCAGCAGCACCGGCTTGCCCCTGAGCGCGGAGGGGTCGAGCAGGTCGAAGAAGTGCTTGAACAGGCCCGTGTAGCTGCCCTTGTAGGTCGGTGACCCGACCACCAGCACATCGGCGTTGACGACCTTGTCGAGAACATCGCGGCCCTGCTGATCGAGATCGCGCGCCCATTTGGCGCTGCCGAGCGATGCCCCGACGTCCTCGATATCATAGGTGCTTGCCGACAGATTGTTGCGGACGGCGATATCCCTGACCACATGCTCGACGAAGCCGCGCGTCTTCGACGGCCGGGTGAAATTTCCGGAGAAACCGACAACGGTTGGATTGGGCATGCTGTGGCACTTTCTCGGTATGTCGACGACCAGAGTCCAATGTCTATAATTTTTATAGACTAATGACTCACCTTAGAAGGAACCGTCGACCCTTGGAGGGCTCGCTGCCGAATAATTTTTCCATGGCTCGAACAGATTATGGGTACGCACGGCGAGACGCGTATAAGCAACTTGCCGATCAGCAGGGGAAAAGGGCGCGAAGGCATAGGGCGCGCCATCCTGGATTGTCTCTTCAGCCCTGTAGGTGAACCTGCGGCAGGGCGGCAGCGAGCGACCGCGCGAACGCATCCACCAGCGCGTCGACCTGGGCTTCGGTCATGATCAGCGGCGGACAGAAGGCGATGGCATCGCCCATGTTGCGCGAGATCACGCCATTCTGCTGCAGGAAGCCGTTGACCAGCGCGCCAAGCGCCGCCGGCTTGCCCCAGGGCGCCTTGGTTGCCTTATCGGCCACAAGCTCGACAGCGGCGATGAGGCCGACGCCGCGCACCTCGCCCACCAGCGGATGTGAGGCGAGCTTGCGCAGCCTTGCCTGCAGATGCGCGCCAACCTTGCGCGCGTTGCCGACGAGGTCGCGCTCCTCGATCAGCTTGATGTTCTCCATCGCGACGGCCGCGGCGACCGGATGACCCCCGCCGGTGAAGCCGTGGCCAAAGGTGCCGATGCGGTCGCTCTCGTCGGCGATCGGCTCGAACACCTTGTCGTTGATCAGCAGCGCCGAGATCGGCAGGTAGGAGGATGATATCTGCTTCGACAGCACCATGATGTCGGGCTTGATGCCGAAGGTCTGCGAGCCAAACATCTCGCCAGTCCTGCCAAAACCGCAAATCACCTCGTCGGCCACCAGCAGGATGTCGTATTTCGACAGCACTGCCTGGATCTTTTCCCAGTAGCCGGCTGGCGGAACGACGACGCCGCCGGCGCCCATGATCGGCTCGCCGATGAAGGCGGCGATCGTTTCAGGCCCCTCGGCGAGGATGAGCTTTTCCAGCTCGTCTGCGAGCCGGGCGGAGAACCGTTCCTCGCTCTCGCCGGGCTCCGCGTCGCGCCAGTGATGCGGCGTCGACGTGTGCAGGATGTTGGCGATCGGCAGGTCGAAGGAGAGATGGTTGTTGGGCAGTCCGGTCAGGCTCGCCGACGCGATCGTGACGCCATGATAGCCGCGCGTGCGGCTGATGATCTTCTTGCGCGCCGGCTGCCCAAGCGCATTCGAGCGATACCAGATCATCTTGATCGCGGTGTCGTTGGCCTCGGAGCCGGAATTGGTGAAATAAGCCTTGCTCATCGGGATCGGCGCCATCTGCACCAGCTTCTCGGCCAGGTCGATCAGCGGCGAATGCGCCTTGGAGCCGAAGTCGTGATAGAAAGGCAGCTTCGACATCTGCCGGGTCGCCGCTTCGACCAGCCGCTTTTCCGAGAAGCCGACGGCAACGCTCCACAAACCGGCCATCGCCTCGATGTAGCGATTGCCCGCAATGTCCTCGACATAGACGCCGTCGCCCTTTTCGATGACCAGCGGACCAGTTTCCTGGTGCTTGCGGGCGTTCGTGTAGCCATGCATGTGGTAGCGGATATCGCGAGCTTCAGGGGAATTCGGTCGGGCGTCCATCATAGGGGTCCTGTCTGAGGTCCAAAGCGGAAACAGAACGAGCTTCCTCGTTGAGAAATCCGAAAGTTCCGCATTGCATTGTCGCACTGATGCCTCATCGCGAAGGCTGATCGCAAGAGCCGCGAAGCCGGGATCGATAGCGCCAACAAGCCGCGGCCGTCGCGGAACCGATGCCGCAGCAGGGTTGGATCATGGAACAAGTCGATTGCATCATCGCTGGCGCAGGCGTGATCGGCCTGGCGGTTGCGCGCACCATGGCTGCGCAAGGCCTCGACACGATAGTCCTCGAAGCGGCGGATGGCATCGGCACCGAGACGAGCTCGCGCAATTCGGAAGTCATTCATGCCGGGATCTACTACCCGGAGGGCTCGCTGAAGGCCCGGCTCTGCGTCGCTGGCCGCGACATGCTGTACCGATACTGTGCAGAACGCGCGATCCCGCATCGCCGCGCAGGCAAGCTGATCGTGGCGACCGACGAGGCCCAGGACCCCATGCTTGCCACGATCCAGGCTGGCGCCGCTGCCTGCGGCGTCGACGATTTGCGCTTCGTCTCCGCCGCCGAAGCGCATGCCCTGGAGCCGGCGCTTCACTGCACCAAGGCGCTGCTCTCCCCTTCAACCGGCATCATCGACAGCCACGCGCTCATGCTCGGCCTGCTCGGCGACGCCGAGGTCAACGGCGCCACCCTGTCGCTCAACACCCGCATCGTCTCGGGCCGCGTCGAGCCGAGCAGGATCGTGGTGCGGACGATTGACGCGGCGAGCGGCGAGCAGTTCGAGATCGCCGCGCCGCGCCTTATCAACGCGGCCGGCCTTGGCGCCGTCACCTTGGCAGCCTCGCTCGAAGGGTTTGGCCGGCAATTCCTGCCGACGCTTCGCTACGCCAAGGGCAATTATTTCTCGGTTGCCGGGCGCGCGCCCTTTTCCCATCTTGTCTATCCCGTGCCTGAGCCCGGCGGGCTCGGCGTCCATCTTACTCTCGACCTTGCGGGCGCCGCCCGCTTCGGACCGGACGTCGAGTGGACGGACACGATCGACTATCGGGTCGATCCGACGCGCGGCGAGCGCTTTTATGCCGCGATCCGCAAATATTGGCCTGATCTGCCCGATGGCAGCCTGCAGGCGGCCTATAGCGGCATCCGGCCGAAGCTCTCCGGCCCAGGCGAGGCCAACAGCGATTTCGTCATCCAGCATGCCGCAACGCATGGCATCGACGGCCTGATCAATTTGCTCGGCATCGAAAGCCCCGGCCTGACTGCCAGTCTGGCGATTGCCGAACATGTGATGTGCATCCTCGCGCCCAAGACGGGCTGACGACGCCGCGGCGTCAAGACGCGGCGCTCTGGTGCTCAATGCCGGCGTCCACGTCCGGCGAGGCGGTATCTGAAGCGATCGCGCACGAATTCGTTGAAGAATTTGCCTTTTGAGAAAAGTTCCGCAGGCCGGGAGCAGCCTTGCACACGTGCTCCGATCGCCTATCTGAGCCGCATGTCATCAGCCAAACGCCCGACCAGGGAGAGCGCCCGCCAGGGCGATCTCTTTGGTGCGCCCGCACGCGCGCTGGCCGCAAGCCTGCCCGAAGGCTTTTCCTACCAGCCGGAACTGATCACCCGTGACGAAGAGCACGAACTGGTCCGCCATATCCGGGGCCTGCCTTTCAAGCCGTTCGACTTTCACGGCTATCTAGCCAACAGGCAGGTCATCGGCTTTGGCCTGCGCTATGACTATGAGCGCCGCCAGGTGCTCGAAGCGCCGCCCATTCCGGATTTCCTGCTGCCGCTGCGCGCCAAGGTCGCCGAATTCGCGGGCATCGCGGCGAGCGAATTC
The DNA here is from genome assembly GCF_029625685.1 of Mesorhizobium sp. WSM4976. Classification (NCBI taxonomy): domain Bacteria; kingdom Pseudomonadati; phylum Pseudomonadota; class Alphaproteobacteria; order Hyphomicrobiales; family Phyllobacteriaceae; genus Mesorhizobium; species Mesorhizobium sp. WSM4976. Next base: position 264,328 of record NZ_JARTVT010000003.1, on the reverse strand, counting down.
GCACAGCTGCTGATCAACGAATATCGCCCGGCCGCCGGCATAGGCTGGCACAAGGACAAGCCGCATTTCGAGCTGGTCGCCGGTGTTTCCCTGCTGGCGCCCTGCAGCTTCCGGCTGCGCCGCAAGAGCGGCACGGCGTGGGACCGCGAAACGATCGAGGTCGAGCCCAGGTCCGTTTATCTCATGGCGGGACCGGCGCGAAACGAGTGGGAGCACTCCATCCCGCCTGTCACGCAACACCGCTACTCCGTCACCTTCCGGACAATGCGCGTTTCTTGAGTCGCCGCTGTCACGGCTTTCCGGGAACCATCACCCGGCCCCAGGGTTGTGTGGTCAGATTTCGAGATCGAAAGGAAAGGACGATGCGCACCTTGACGGTGGTCCTGACGCTGTCGGCAATGGCATTGGCGCAGCCAGCTTCTGCTCAACGCGCCGATCCCCAGCCGCCGCAAGCCCCGCCTCCTGCTCAGGAACCCCTCCCGGACGAGCCGCAGCCCGGCCAGCCCCAGCCCGGCCAGAACGACGCCGCCCAGAACGTCACCAACATTGTCGTGGTGGCGATGGAGGACCTGCCTTCGGAAGTGAAGGCGCAGGCGGAGGCCATAGTCACCAGGACGACGGCAAAGGAGCTGGCCAAGCTGCAGAACTCGGTCGACGCTTCGCCCGAGGCAACGTCGGTCCTGCATGCGAACGGGCTGAATTCCTCGCAGGTCGTCGCCGCCAACATCGATGGTGACGGCACGCTGACGCTGATCATCCAGACGACGGCCTGACCTGGGGGCATGCCCCGGCCAGACGGCGGCCCACGGGCCGCGCTTGGCCTTCGATCCTCACTCTTGCGGAGGTCGCCATGACCGAAGCCGCAGTCCGCAACTTCACCCTGAATTTCGGGCCGCAGCACCCGTCCGCGCATGGCGTGCTGCGGCTGGTGCTGGAATTGGACGGCGAGATCGTCGACCGCGCCGACCCGCATATCGGCCTGCTCCATCGCGGCACCGAGAAGCTGATCGAATACAAGAACTACCTGCAGGCGCTACCCTATTTCGACCGGCTCGACTATGTGGCGCCAATGAACCAGGAGCATGCCTTCTGCCTTGCCGCCGAAAAGCTGCTGGAAATATCGGTTCCTCGGCGCGGGCAACTCATCCGAGTGCTGTTCTGCGAGATCGGGCGGCTGCTGTCGCATCTTCTCAATGTCACCACGCAGGCCATGGATATCGGCGCCCTGACCCCGCCCCTCTGGGGTTTCGCCGAACGCGAGAAGCTGATGGTGTTTTATGAACGCGCATCCGGCGCCCGTATGCACGCCAATTATTTTCGGGTCGGCGGTGTGCATCAGGATCTGCCGGAGCAGCTCCTGGACGACATCTGGAATTTCTGCGATCCGTTCCTGAAGGTCTGCGACAATCTCGAGGGCCTGCTTACCGACAACCGCATCTTCAAGCAGCGCAACGTCGATATCGGCGCGATTTCGCTCGATGACGCCTGGGCCTTGGGTTTCTCCGGTCCCATGGTGCGCGGCTCGGGCGCCGCCTGGGACTTGCGCAAGGCACAGCCTTATGAAAGCTATCCCGAGATGGAGTTCGATATCCCGGTCGGCAAGAACGGCGACTGCTACGACCGCTATCTGGTGCGCATGGAAGAGATGCGCCAGTCGGTGCGCATCATGCGGCAGTGCCTGGAGAAGCTGCGCTCAGCCGGTGGCCAGGGTCCGGTCGCGGTGCCCAATCAGAAGATCACGCCGCCGCCGCGCGCCACCATGAAGCGCTCCATGGAAGCGACCATCCATCATTTCAAGCTCTATACCGAAGGTCACCGCGTGCCGCGTGGCGAGGTTTATGCCGCGGTTGAGGCGCCGAAGGGCGAGTTCGGCGTCTATCTGGTCTCCGACGGCAGCAACATTCCCTATCGCTGCAAGATACGCGCGCCATCCTTCGCCCATCTCCAGGCGATGGATTTCCTGTCGCGCGGGCACATGGTGGCGGATGTCGCGGCGATCATCGGCTCGCTAGACATCGTCTTCGGCGAGATCGATCGCTGACAAGGTCGATCGTCCGAGGAGAAGGGGAGCCCGGCGTCTCCCCCCATCTCTTCCATCAACCGTCGGGCCCGGCACGATCGCGCCGACGGAACCGCCTTAATGCATGAACACAGCTCTCAGCCACGCAAAAATGCCTGCACCGGGAGAGACCGCCGCGCGCACGCGCGACGCCGCCCAGCGCGCCGGCATGTTGGCGCCGACATGGCAATGGCAGACAACCTCATGCAGTTGCCAGTCGCTCATCTCGAAGAAGCGCTTGGCTTCGCCGTAAGTGTCATCCTGCAGGCCCTGCGCACGGAAGATCGGATCTTCGAATGCGACGGTGATCGCCGATCCGTCGGTGCGCATTCTTTCACGCACGTCGGGTGGAGCGTATTCGGTGCCCGCCAACGCCGTGAGGCGGCGGCCGGGGCTTTGTTCGAGAAGTTGCGCCCAGCGCTCAAGGCGCTGGCCCCGATTGGCGATGAGAGCCGGTGCTTCCGGATGAACGTCGGCAATCGCATTGATTTGGTCAAGGGTTTGATGCTTCACGGCCGCCTCCTATGTCGGCTGATGGCCACCCGCCCACTACGGGAACTAAGGCGCCGACCGCCGCCGGCAAGAGCCGAAACGGACGCGCGGAATCATTTGATCGTCACCTGTCGCGATCTCGTGGCGCGATCATGTGGGAACCATCCGCTGACGCGGCCGTTCTGCCAGCTTGCGCCGCCGATCGCTCCCGACGAAGTGCCCGAATGCGGCGATCACCCAATCATTTCAAGTCGGGCAGGACATCCAGCCTGTCGGGATCGCGCAGAGCCTGCCAAGGCGCCGAGCGGAAGGAAAAAACGATGGCCATTCTCCCCAATCCGGACCCGTCTCCAACGCCGGTGCCGACGCCTCCGCCCATCCCGGAGCCCAAGCCGATGCGCGAGCCGGATCCGGATAGGCTTCCCGATGAGGAGCCGATCCCCAACCCCGATGAGAATGACGCGCCGCCCAAGCATTCCACGCCGACCTTGAACGGCTCACGGGAGACGCGCCGAACGCACCTCCCGAGCATCGTCATTCTCCACGCATCGTCGCCTGGAAGGTCGGCAGGTGCCTCTTCTGCGCCTCGATCATGCGCTCGCGATAGACGCCGTAGATGACGTCGGTGTCGTGCAGCGTGACGCCCGCAATGGTCGGCGAGGCGAAGACCGGCAGCTCGATGCCGCGCTTCGACAATTGCTCGGCCGTACGCGCCAAGAGCTCATGCGCCATGATCATCGCCAGCACCGTCGAGGAGCCCGCCACCGGCCGGCTCCAGCCTTCGATCGGCACCACCGCATCCTCGATCGGTGAGCAGGTGTCGATGACGAGGTCGGCTGCATCCGCCAGCCTTTTGCCGGAGGAATGCGTGGCCGGCTTGTCGAGATTTTTCTTGCTGGTGACGGCGACCACGAAGATGCCGCGCTTCCTGGCGTAGAGCGCGGTGTCGATGCCCGAGGAATTGCGGCCGCTATGGCCGAAGATGATGATGGAATCGCCCTCGTTCAGCGGCTGATGGTCGAGGAACTTCTCGGCGTATTTCTCGGTCCGCTCCAGCCACAAGAGCTCGCGCACGCCGCCGGCGCCCAGCACATTGTGCCACATCACGCGCGGGTCGGTCAGCGGGTTGAAGCCGACGAAGCTGCCATAGCGCGGGAACATCTCCTGCGCCGGCAGCACCGAATGGCCCGAGCCGTAGAGATGCACCAGTCCGCCATTTTCCAACGTGTCGGCGAAGCGGCTCGCCGCCTGGCCGAAGGCTTCGGCATTCGCCTTTGAAGCCTGTTCGAGAAGAGCGGAGAGGCGTGGGATATAGAGATCGGACACTTTGGTACTCCTGGTTGATCGTGTCAGCTTCTGGTGTTTGGGAGGCGGCCGGCGCGCAGCGTCGAGCGGATCTCGTAGCGGTCGCCGCGCATGACCGAGACGGTGAATTCGAACGGACCGCGTTCGTCGATGGTGATGCGCTCGACGACGAAGGCGGGACTGCCCGCGGGCAGCTCGAGCAGCTCGGCATCGGCCGCGCTGACCGCGCCGACGCGATAATTCTCGCGCGCCTCGACCGGCACGATGCCGTACTGGCGCTCCAGCGCCTCGTAGAGCGAGCCCTTGAGCAGGCCGGCATCGAGGAAGCCCGGCACGCGCGCAGCGGCCAGCTGCGCTGTCTGGATGCCGATCGGCTCATTGTTGCCGAGCCGCAGCCGCCGGATCCGCACGATAGGATCGCCCTCCTCGATCTCGAGCGCGCCGGCCGCCGCCGCATTCGCCGTCGTCAGGCTGCAGTCGAGCAGGCGCGAGCCGGCGACCACGCCGATATTGCCCATTTCCTGGGTGAAGGAGGTGAGCTCGCGAGTGCCGGCAACCAGCGTGGCCGAGCGCACAAAGGTGCCTCTGCCGTGCTCGCGCCTGAGCAGCCCGCTTTCCTCGAGGTTGCGCAGCGCGTGGCGCAGCGTGATGCGGCTGACGCCGAACAGCGCGCAGAGCCGGTCCTCGGCCGGGATCTGGTCGCCGGTCGCCCACTCGCCGCTCTTGACGATGGCGCGGATCGCCTCCTCGACCTGGTACCAGAGCGGCTCCGGCCGCCTGCGGTCCGGCTGCTGAAAGCTCGCTTCGCTCATCGGATCTGCCTCCACCCGCTTCCCGCCTGCCCGGCAAGCGCGGCTCCCACCAGGCCGGCGCGAGAGCCGAATTTTCCAGGCTTGAGTTCGATGCCGCGCAGATGCGGCGGCACTTGACGCCGAAGCGCCGCAAGCAGCGGCGGAGCGATTACATCCAGCGCATCCGCCAGGCCGCCGGAGACCAGAATGACGCCCGGATCGAGCAACCCCACAGCGCCGGCAAGCGCGGCGCCCAGCCGTCGCGCGGTCTCCTCCACGGCGGTAAGCGCGGCGGGTTGTCCGGCGCGGGCGGAGGCGATCAACTCGCCGCCATTTGCGAGCCCGACCTGGCTGGCAAGCGCATCGAGCGCGCGTCCCGAGGCGACGCGCTCCAGCCAGCCGCTGCGTTCATCGCCCTGATCCTCGGCATCGGCACACGCCCAGCCGAAGGAGCAGGCGCCGCCCTGCGCGCCGGCGACGATGCGGCCATTGGCCAGCACCGCCGAACCGATGCCGGTGCCGATCGCAAGCAGGATCGCATCGGAAACGTCCTTGGCCGAGCCCTCGGCCGCCTCCGCCAGAAGCGCGATCTGCGCGTCATTGCCAACCGCGACCCGCAGGTCGGGGAACAATGCCTGGATGTCGACGCCATCGAGCCAGGGCAGGTTCGGGGTCCAACGGCAGACTGACCCTTCGGTCAGGCCGGGCACCGCAAGCCCGAGCGCTTTGGCTTCACCCGCGACGGCAAGCGCGAGAACGCGCGCGGCGAACGCGGCGAGAGTGCCCGGCGCCGGCTCGCGGGCCTGCGGCGCAAGAGCGCCGATATCGCCGGTGTGGAGCGCGGCACGCAGATTGGTGCCGCCGAGATCGATGGCGAGGACCCGTGTCATGTCTCTCGGCTCCGATCGACTGGCGGCGCGAACAATCCGCTGCCGGCGCGGCGCGCCGGTGTATGGAAAGCATGCTCATTACCAGTTCTCATTCTTTGAGGCTCGCTCGGCAAGCTGCACGAAGGCACTCGTCGCCACTCGACTACCTTTCCGAGAGGTCATTATAATGACATGATGCCGTCTGCAAGGGCCGCAAAGAGGTTCACGGCTGCCAGCCGGTCGGAAATCAGCAGAAGTTGATTATCAACTATCTGATTTATATACGTTATTGGGCAAACCAGATATCGTCCAGACTTTTGACCTACAAACCTGATCCAAACGTTCGCACGCAAGGGGCTTGCGCCCTTACTCTAACTTGTCATAACGTCATAGCTCTTGTCGCGGCCTGTGTGGAGGATGCCGATGTCGCTTGCCTGGATCTCGAAGCTGACGCTTGCCGCGGGGCTGGTCGCGCTGCCCGTGACCGGCTGGGCGCAATCGGTGAACATTTCCTACCTGACGCATTGGTCGCCGGAGACGGTGGCGCTGCTCGAGGCGGCGGCCAAGGATTTTTCCAAGCAGAATCCCGATGTCGCCGTCACCGTGCGCGCGGTTCCGTTCGGCGATCTCTTGACCACGCTGCGCTCGCAGGGCGGCTCCTCCGACGGCCCGACGATCGGCGGCATCTACGATCTATGGCTGCCGGAACTGGCCAAGGACAAGCTCGTCGCCCCTGTCCCCGATGCTGTTGCCAGTGAGGTGAAGAGCGCCTGGCCGGCGGGCGTCGTCAGCGCCGCTTCTGTCGGCGGTACGCTCTACGGCATCCCGAACGAGATCGACGTCTACGCGCTGAATTACAACAAGGAGCTGTTCAAGGCGGCAGGCATTGCCGCCCCGCCCAAGACATGGGCCGAATTCAAGGATGCCGCCGCCAAGCTGACCGACAAGGACAAGGGCCAGCAGGGCTTCGGCATGATCAATTCATGGGCGGCGGGGGTGGTCCATCCTTTCGCTTCGCTGCTCGTCTCCAATGGTGGCAACCTGGTCAAGGATGGCAAGCCGGCGCTGGACAGTTCCCAGGCCGGCGAGACCTTCGCGCTCTATGAAGACTTGATAAAGTCCGGCGCGAGCATTCCAGCGATGGCGACGGCAGACGCCAACACAACCGGTCCGTTCCTCGACAATTTCGTCTCCGGCAAGACCGGCATGATCATCATGGCCAATTGGTGGGAAAGCGCGCTGAAGACCGGCATGGGCGACAAATTCGCCAACATCGCCACCGCGCCGATCCCGGTGGGTCCGAGCGGCGACAAGCCGCATTCGATCTCCTACTCCTGGATGACCGTGGTCAACGCAAAGGCCGGCGAGGCCGAGCAGAAGGCGGCCTGGCAGTTCCTCGACTGGCTGAACAGCCCGAAATCGAGCAAGAACGGCGCTTCGGCCATGTCGGACATTTTGATGTCGATGGGCATCCTGCCGTCGCGCACCTCCGACATCGAGGCGCACAAGGACAAGCTCGGCTCGGAATTCCTGTCCGGTTACGTCTCCGTGCTTGCCGATGCGCGGCCCTTCCCCGTCGTGCTCGGCGGCCAGGAGTTCTCCGAATCCCTGCAGCAGACGCTCGAGGCGTTGCAGTATGGCCAGGTCTCGGCCAAGGATGCGCAGGCGAACGCTCAGGCAGATGCCACGTCGATCCTGGAGCGCGCCGCCAAGTAAGTTCGGGTCCCTGACCGGAAGCAGGTGAATGGCCAAAGCTTTTCGTGCCTCGGCGGGCATCATGCTTGCGCCCGCCGTGACATTGATCGGCGTGTTCGTGCTGTTGCCGATGCTGCTTACCATCTGGCTGTCCTTCCAGGACTGGTCGACGCAGACGCCCTTTTCCGAGGCAAGCTTCGTCGGCCTCGGCAATTTCCAGGAGATCTTCGGCCCCACCTCCGTGGGGCGCGATTTCAAGACCGCGCTCCTCAACACGGCGATCTACACCGCGCTGTCCGTCGTCCTCATCCTGCCGCTGTCCGTAGTCTTCGGCCTTATGGTCTATCAGCGCGAGGTCGCCGGCGGCACGGCGCTGCGCACGGTGCTGTTTTCCACCTACATGGTGCCAATGATCGCGGTGGCGCTGGTCTGGTCAAAACTCTATTCGCCGAGCGAGGGGGCCCTCAACCAGATGCTCGGCCTGGTCGGCATCGGCCCGCAGCCCTGGCTCTCCTCGCCGCGCTCGGCGCTGGTTTCGATCGTGCTTCTCAATGTCTGGCAGCAGGTCGGCTATTTCACCGTGCTCGCCATTGCCGGGCTGACGCAGATCCCGGGCAGCCTCTACGAGGCGGCGACGCTGGACGGCGCCAACGGCAGGGAGCAGTTCCGTTTCATCACCTTGCCGCTGCTTCGCCGCACGCTTCTCTTCAGCGCCGTCATAGCCATCATCAACGCCGTGCAGGTGTTCGAGCCGGTGGCGCTGATCACGCAAGGCGGGCCGGTCGGCTCCACCAATGTGCTCACCTACCACATCCGCCGCGTCGGCATCGAACGCGCGCAGGGCGGTCTCGGCTCCGCCATGGCGGTGATGCTGATGCTGTCGCTGATCGTCTGCGTCTCGGCACTGTTCGCCTTCGTCAACCGCAGGGACAGCGAATGAGCGCGGCAACCCGATCGCTCGCCCGCAAGCGCCCTTCGGGCCGCAAGGCGCTGCTTGCGACCGCAATGCTGCTGGTCGCCGTGGCCTCCGCCTTCCCGCTCGCCTGGATGGTGCTGTCCAGCCTGAAGACGCCGGCCGAGACCATGCAGGTGCCGCCGGTTTGGATCCCGCACACGCCGACCCTCGAGGCCTACGAAAAGGTCGCCGGCGTCATCAATGTCGGGCGCTCGATGTGGAATTCGCTTGTCATCGCCTCGGTCACCACGGCGGGCATCCTGGTCACCAGCATGATGGCTGGCTACGCCTTCGCCAAATACTCCTTCCCCGGCCGCTCGCTGCTCTTCTCTGCGCTGATCGCCACCATGTTCCTGCCGCCGATCGTGACGCTGATCCCGCTCTACCGCATGGTCGGCTCGCTGGGCTTGAGCGCCAGCCTCGCCGGCATCATCGTGCCCAACCTCACCAACGCCTTCGGCATCTTCCTGATGCGCCAGTTCATCGCCGGCGTGCCCGACGATCTGATCGACGCGGCGCGCATGGACGGTGCCTCCGAGCTGCTCATCCTCTACAAGATCGTGGCGCCGAGCGTGGCGCCGGCGATCGCGGCGCTTGCGCTCTTCGCCTTCGTCTATCACTGGAACAGCTATCTCTGGCCGCTCACGGTTTTGCAGGGCAATGCCGACGCCTATCCGATCGTCATCAGCCTCAGCCGGCTGCTCAGCTACAACCGCGGCGCCGTCAACACCGGCCTGGTGATGGCCGGCGCCACGCTCGCCGTGCTGCCGCCACTCGTGCTCTTCGTCTTCCTGCAGCGCTTCTTCGTGGATTCGATCGTCGGCTCGGCGATCAAGGGATAAGTCGAGATCACAGCACACACACCATCGGCGTATCTTCAAGATCTTACGCCGCGCAGATAATGCAGGCCGAGCCAGGTGAGCGGGCCGCCTTCGATGCGCTCGAAACCCGCTGCAGCCAGCGGTTCGCGAAGGCGGTGCAGGTCGAACTGGCCGTGCAGACCGTGCTTTGCCGACATGTGTCCGCGCTCGCTGACGGGGCCGGCATAGTCGATCAGCAGCAGCCGTCCGCCCGGCGGAAGAATCCGCGCGGCCTCGTGCAGACAAAGGCTGCGTCGCGCTTCTGGGACCATGTGCAGCACTGTGGTGAAGGTGACCGCATCGAAACTGCCATCCTCGAACGGCAATTGAGCTGCGTCGGCGTGATGAAACGCGATATCGAAGCCCGCCCGGCCGGCCTTGCGGCGAGCGGCGGCAAGCATCTTTTCGGAGACGTCGACGCCAACCACCGATCCGCCTGGCTGCACGCGGCGCCAAGCGACAATGGCCTGGGTGCCGGTACCGCATCCGACGTCCAGTAGTTGGAAACCGGGTGCCAGGCCGGCCAGATCGAGCAAAGCCTCGCGATAAGACCTGTCGCGCCCACGGGTCAATATGAGGACCAGCAGGTCATAGAGGCGCGGAAAGCCGATGCCGCTGTTGGCATCAGGGCCGATTGCGGCCCCGGAACCACGCACTTCGCCTCGCAGATGATGCATGTCCGTCGGGTCCTTTCTTCATGGCGTGAGACGGCCAATGCCGCGCTAGCGCCGTAGTTTCGAAACAGGTTGTATGATAATGGACAACTTGTTCGAGATTTTCGACGAACGAAGCGGATGGAAAGTTCGTTAGCGGATAATCCGAGCCCGCTGTCTCGGAAAAGTCGCCCATCCATATGCAGAGCAAAGGAGGCGAGCCCATGCCCCGGGAAATCGACCGGCGGTCCGCCCGGACCCGCAAAGCCCTTCACCAGGCGTTGCTGGAACTGATGCTGCGCAAGGGCTACGAGGCCCTTTCCGTGCAGGACATTATCGACGAGGCCGATGTAGGCCGGTCGACCTTCTATGCGCACTATACCGGCAAGGAGGACCTGCTGCGCAGCGGCTTCCAGATGCTTCGGGAGGAACTCACGGAGGCGCGGTCGGCATCGCACGCCGGAGCAGAAGCATCGCACGACGATCCGCTACGCTTCAGCGCGGCCATGTTCGAGCATGCGGCCCGGTACGCCGACCACTTCCGGACGATGATCGGCGGGCGAGGCGGTGCAGTGGCGGAGAACGAGATCCGCCTGATCCTGTCGGAAATGGTGCGGCAGGAACTGTCCTCCACCCTCCAGGACGACGCCATCCCGCGCGACTTCGTCGTGCAATTCGTCGTCGGCACCTTTCTCACGGCGCTGAACTGGTGGTTCGAGCGGAAGCCGAAACTGTCGCCGTCACAGGTCGATGCAATGTTCCGCAGCCTGGTGCTCGGCGGGCTGGCACAGATGATGGGCGAAGAGCGCCGGCAGGCCGCTCAGCCGGCCGCAGGTCACGATAACGACTGATTGTCTCAAGGTCGCAGAGACGCAGCGCTTATCCAAAGCGCGCCGGCGTCCAAGCCCCTCCCGCCGCGTTCGACTCCACCGCCGCCGCCACGAACTTCACGCCGCGCGCGCCGTCGATGACATCAGGCACCTGTGCCGCGCGAGCCGCATCGACCGTTCCGCCCGAGCGATGCGCGTGGATGATGTCGGCGGCGTCGCGATAGAAATTGGCGAAGGCCTCGATATAGCCCTCCGGATGCGCGGCCGGCATGCGCGACACGCGCCGGGCTTCCGCCGTCGAGCCGTGACCGCCGCGCACCAGCGTGCGCGTTTCCTCTCCATAGGGCGAGAAGCGCAGTTCCTCCGGCCGCGATCCAGACCATTCGAGCCCGGCCTTCTCGCCATAGATGCGCACCGAGAGGTCGTTGTAGTGGCCGGGCGAGGTCTGGCTGGCGAGGATGGTGCCGCGCGCGCCGCCCGTCCAGCGCATCAGCACATGCGCGTTGTCGTCGAGGCGACGACCGGGCACCGCGGTAAACAGATCGGCGGAAACCGCCTCCGCCTCGAAGCCGGAGACGAAGCTTGCCAGGTTGAAGGCATGCACGCCGATATCGGCGAGCACCGCCGACTGGCCGGCGCGCGCCGGATCGGTGCGCCATTCCGCCTGCTTCTGGCCCTCGGCGTCGATCGGCTTTGTCAGCCAGTCCTGGATATAGGCGCCATGCACCGACACGATGCGGCCAAGCTCGCCTGCCGCCACCATTTCGCGGGCCTGGCGGACCATGGCGTAGCCGGTGTTGTTGAACGTGACGACGAATCGGCGCTGCTTCGCTTTCGTCAGCGCCACCAGGGCTTCGGCCTCGGCAAGCGTCGTCGACAGCGGCTTGTCGCAGATGACGTCGATGCCGGCCTCGAGGAAGGCCGTCGCGATCGGCGCATGCAGGTGGTTGGGCGTGACGATGACCACCGCCTCGATACCATCCGGCCGTACCGCTTCGGCCTTGGCCATGGCGTGGTAATCGGCGTAGCTGCGCTCCGGCGCGATGCCGATCTCGGCGGCGGAGGCCGCGGCATTCTGGGGATCGGAGGACAATGCGCCGGCGACCAGCGCGATCTGGTCGTCGAGCCGCATGGCCAGCCGATGCACGGCGCCGATAAAGGCGTTGCGGCCGCCTCCGACCATCCCGACCCGAAGGCGTTGGCGCGTGGTTCCGTCCGCGGTTGCATAGACCATGATTGCGATTATCCTCCCCAAGGTTCGATATGCCGGTCGGTGCGGATCTTGTGACCGGCGACGGTTGTTTTCGAATGATATTTCTATTTTTTGTTTTGTAAAACGATTGTGCCGCGTTAGCTTTTTACCTTCGGTCCAGGTGGCGGACCGCATCCGGGTGGGCAGGGATCGGACGACGCATCCGATGGTTAGGGTCACGATGAGGCATATTTTATGAGCGGCCGCGGCAAGGCGGTCGACGAGCCGTCTACGCATAGCCTTGAGACGGCAGCGAGGAAGAGGAGCCGATCACTGGCAGCACTTGGCTACACCAAGCCGCAAACCTATGAAGAGCTGCGTGCAGTGCTTTCGTCAGGCACCGTGCATTTCCCGAAACGGCTTCGACAGGTGGCGATCTTCCTCTGGCAGCATCCGAGCGAGGTTGCGTTGGGTACGATCGCGCAGGTGGCGGAGCAGGCCGGCGTGCAGCCCTCGACCCTGGTGCGCTTCGCGCAGATCTTCGGCTATTCCGGTTTTTCCGATTTCCAACTCCTGTTCAAGGATCGCATGAAAGGCTCCTGGCCGGATGCGCAAGGCAGCCAGGACAAGGCCGGGGAGCCGAATGCCGACCTGCATTTCCTCAATGGCATGGTCGGCGCCTGCCAGGCATCGCTCGGCCGCATCGGCAACAATTTCGATATCACCGGTTTCGAGACGATGGTCGATCATTTGGCGGCGGCGGAGCTGATCTATGTCATCGGCAGCAAACGCGCCTTTCCCGTCACCACCTATCTGTCGCTGACCCTGTCACAGCAAGGTGTGCGCAATGTGCTGGTCGACAATGTCGGCTCGACCGCGCTCGACCAGGTCGGTTGCATCACGCCGCGCGACGCGGTGCTTGCCGTCTCCTTCAGCCCCTACAATTCGATCACGCCCGACCTCGTTGCCGTCGCGCATGAGCGCAAGGCACGCATCCTCACCATCACCGACAGCACTTTTTCGCCGCTGGTAAAGCTGTCCGACAACTGGCTGGAAGTGGTCGAGCAGGATTTCGCCGGCTTCCGTTCGCTAGCCGCCTCGCTCGCGGTTGGTATGGCCTTGGTCCACGGCGTCGTCGCGCGCCGGACAGGTTGACAAGAGCAATTCCAGGAAAAGTGTCAGCGGTTTTCCGTCCGGAATTGCGAAAGACAAGGAGATAGCGCGGTTCACCGGTTCCATGGAACGGTGAACCGCTCTAGCACGATTGACTAACGGGAATTATCATTCCATATTTGGAAAAATGGAAACTTTGTTCCGGGAGGAGGAATGGAGGTTCGTCTCGACGGCAAGGTGGTGTTGGTCACCGGCGCGACGCAAGGCATCGGCCGGGCGACCGCCGAGACGCTTGCGCGTTCTGGCGCTGCTGGGCTGGTGATCACCGGCCGGGACCGCAAGCGCGGCGACGCTGTGGCCGCCGAGCTCGCGGCCATGGGCACCCCTGCCGCCTTCGCTGCTGCCGATCTCGCCGATCCCGAAGCTCCGGCGCGACTGGCTGAGGCCTGCATCGATCGCTTCGGCCGCATCGACGGCCTGGTCAACGCCGCCGGCCTCACCGATCGCGCATCCTTCGTCGACGCCAGCCTCGACGATTGGGCATCGCTGTTTGCCGTCAACGCCCGCGCGCCCTTCTTCCTGATGCAGGCGGCGATCGCCGACATGAAGAAGCGCGGACAGGGCGGCGCCATCGTCAACATCCTGTCGATCAACGCGCACTGCGGATCGCCGGAGCTTGCCGTCTACTCCGCCACCAAGGGCGCGCTGGCTACACTGACCAAGAATGCCGCCAACGCGCACCGCTTCGACCGCATCCGGGTCAACGGCATCAATGTCGGCTGGACCGACACGCCGGCCGAACGCGTCATGCAGGCCGAGACGCTCGGCCAGGGTCCGGGCTGGCTCGACGCAGCCAACGCGACGCAGCCCTTCGGCCGGCTTTTTTCCGTCACCGACATCGCCAATCTCGCCGTCTTCCTGCTCTCCGACGCGGCCGGCCCGATGACCGGAGCGCTTATAGACCAAGAGCAATGGGTGATCGGAGCCAACCGGTGAGCGCCGAGAACCTCAGCCCTGCCCTGCTCGGCCGCTTGCCGTCGGAGGTCCGCAAGCCGGCTTACGATCGCGACGCGCTGAAGCCGGGCATCGCCCATATCGGCGTCGGCGCCTTCCATCGCTGCCACCAGGCGGAATACACCGACGACCTTCTGGCGAAGGATTTCGACCGCTGGGGATTGGTCGGCATCAACATCCGCCCTCCCCTGCTGGCCGACACGCTGGGGCAGCAGAACGGCCTCTACACGCGGCTGATCCGTCAGAACGACGAGATCGAGGCGCGCATCATCGGCAGCATCGTCCGCGTCGTCGATAGCCAGGAGAGCGCAGCGCCGGCGCTGGAGGTGCTCGCCTCGCCCGAGATCGAGATGGTCACCATGACGGTGACGGAGAAAGGCTATTGCCACATCCCGTCGAGCGGCGCGCTCGACTTCGCCCACCCCGACATCGTCCACGATCTCGCCAACCCCGAGACGCCGCGTAGCGTTCCCGGCATACTAGCGCGCGCGCTGGAGCTGCGCATGGCTTCGCATGGCCGCCCGGTGACGCTGCTGTCCTGCGACAACATCCCGACCAACGGCATCATCCTCGGCAATGTCGTGCGCGCATTCGCCGAGTGCCGCGGCGGCAAGCTGGCCGGCTGGATCGAAGCCAATGTCGCCTTCCCCTCGGCCATGGTCGACCGCATCGCGCCGGCGACGACCGAAGCCGATATCGACGCGGTCGAACAGCGCTTCGGCTACCGCGACGGCGCCGTGGTCGTCGGCGAGCGCTTCCGCCAATGGGTGATCGAAAATCGCTTCGCCGGACGCGTGCCGCGCTGGGACCTTGTCGGCGCCAGCTTCGTCGATGACGTCACGCCGTTCGAGCATCTCAAGATGCGCGTGCTGAACGGCGCCCAGACGACGCTCAGCTATCTCGGGGTTTTGGGCGGTTTCGAGCACACGTTCGAGACGATAGCCGACCCGCTTCTGGCCGGATTCGTGCGCCGCATGCTGATCGAGGAAACACTGCCGACGCTGATGCCTGTGCCCGGGATATCGCCCATGGCCTATGTCGAGCAGAGCCTGTCGCGGCTCACCAACACTGCGATCCGCCACCGCAACCACCAGATCGCCACCGACGGCTCACAGAAGATCGTGCAGCGCCTGCTCAACCCGATCCGCGACCGCCTGGCGAAGGGCGGGAGCATCGAGCTTCTTTCGGTTCCCGTGGCGGGCTGGATGGCCTATCTGATCAAGGCGTCGGCGCGCTTCGGCCGCGCCTGGCAGGTGTCCGATCCCTTCGCCGACAGGATTGCGACAATCGCCGACCGCATTGGTTCGAACAGCAAACTGCTCGCCGACGCGATCTTGGCAATCGACGCCATCTTCGATCCGTCCTTGGCCGCCGACGCGACGTTCCGCGCGCATGTCGTCGCGGGGCTCAACGGCCTGCTCTCGAACGATCCAATGGGCTTTGTCAAACAAGTCTGTTCTGGGCCAACAGATGCGCCGTTGAAGCAGCCGGCTCGATCTGCATAGTTTGGTATTGGGAGGCATCATGAAACTCGGACTGCTCACGGCACCATTTCCGGATACTGCTCTCGGCGACGTCGCCGACTGGGCGAGTTCGGCCGGTTTCGAGGCGCTGGAGATCGCCTGCTGGCCGAAGACTTCCGGGGCCAGCCGCCGCTATGCCGGCACCAGCCATATCGACGTGGACATCTCGGCCGCTGAAGCCAAGGACATCGCCGCCGGGCTTGCTGGGAAGGGCCTGGCCATCTCGGGCCTCGGCTTCTACCCCAACCCGCTCCATCCCGACCGGGCGCATCGCGAAGCGGTGATCGATCACCTGAAGAAGGTGATCGTGCTGGCAAGCCGCATGGGGGTCTCGCTGGTCAACACCTTCTGCGGCGGCGACGCGTCGAAGCATGTCGACGCCAATTGGGAAGACGCGCAAAAGGTCTGGCCGGCGATCATCGCCCACGCCCGCGAGCACGGTGTGAAACTCGCCTTCGAGAACTGCCCGATGATCTTCAGCTATGACGAATGGCCGGGCGGGCACAACATCGCCTACTCGCCTTACGTCTGGCGCCGCATCCTTGAGGCTTGGGGCGGCGATGTCGGCATGAATTTCGACCCGTCGCATCTCGTCTGGCAGATGATCGACAAGGAGCGCTTCATCCGCGAGTTCGGCAAGAGCATGCTGCATGTGCATGCCAAGGACCTGATGATTGATCATGATGGTTTGTACGAGCGCGGAATCCTTTCGGCCGGCATAGGCTGGCAGGTGCCGCGCATGCCGGGGCTTGGGGACATTGATTGGAGCAGGATTTTTTCGGGCCTCTACCGGGCCGGATATGACGGGCCGGTCATCATCGAGCATGAGGACCGGCGCTTCGAGGGGACGGACGAGAAGGTCAAGCGCGGCTTCCTGCTTGCCCGCGACGTGCTGCGTCCCTTCATCAAATGACGGAAAGCTTGGCGTCGATCACGTCGGCGCCCGAGGAACTAAACTGAAAAACCGAACTGAGCTGAACATATCAATGTGGAGGAGTACTGACATGAAAAGACATCTGACCGTGGCCTCTTTGCTTGCCGGCGCCGCCCTGCTTGCCTCGGTGGGCGCCTCGGCCGCCGCCGGCAAGTACACGATCGGCATTTCCAACACCGTGCAGGGCAATGGCTGGCGCGAGGAAATGATCTGCGCCATGAAGGCGCAGGCGCTCGCTTCCGGCGAGGTGGCAAAGCTCAACATCGCCCACCGCAACACCGACGCCGCCGGCCAGCTCGAGGACATCCGCAACCTGATCAGCGCCAAGGTCGACGCCATCGTCGTCAACCCGGCCGATCCGGCCGGCATCAAGGCCGGCCTCGAAGAAGCCACCAAGGCCGGCATTGTCGTCGTCGCCGTCGACCAGGCGGTGACCGAACCGTCCGCCTACATCATCTCCAACAACCAGGAACAGTATGCCTACTTGGGCGCCAAGTGGCTGTTCCAGCAGATGGGCGGCAAGGGCGAAGTGTTCTACATGCGCGGCGCCGCCGGCGCTTCTGCCGACAGCGATCGCGACAAAGGCTTCAAGAAGGCGCTCGCCGAATTTCCCGACGTGAAGGTCGCGCAGGAAGTGTTCACCGGCTGGCAGCAAGACCAGGCCAAGCAGCAGATCCTGTCCTTCCTCGCCACCGGAACGCCGATCAACGGCATCTGGACCTCCGGCATCGACAACGTCATCGTCGACGCGCTGGTCGAGCAGCAGGCCCCGATGGTACCGGTCGTCGGTGCCGACAACGCCGGCTTCGTCGGCCAGTTAAGCTCGGTCAAGGGCCTGGTGGGCGCAGCCGTCACCAATCCCGGGTCGATCGGCGGCGCCGGCATCACGCTGGCACTGCAGATCCTCGACGGCAAGAAGCCGGCGCAGCAGACCGTCCTCGTCGAGCCACAGCTTTGGGAGAATGCCACCGAGGAAGGCAAGGCCAAGCTGAAGAGCGTCGTCGACCCCTCGCTCAGCCCCGAATGGCCGGTCTCGATCTCGATCCCGGACTGGACGACCTACACCAAGGACCAGATCGTCGCCTGCAAGGGCCCGGGCGAATAAGGGCCTGATCCGAACGCAAGCGCAGGGCGCCGGACCAAGGTCTGGCGTCCTTGCCATTTGATTTGGCACGCATAGTTTGAGCCTTCGAGCAATTCCAGGAAAAGTGTGAGCGGTTTTCCGTCCGGAATTGCGTAAAAACAAAAGGATAGAGCGCTTCGCCGTTTCCGTGAAACGGTGAAACACTCTAGATCGAGAACGCTTTGACCACCAGCCCTCTCCTCGACGCCACCGGCGTGGCTAAGAATTACGGCGCGGTTGCCGCGCTGCGCAACGCTTCGCTGTCCGTGCTGCCGGGTGAAGTTCACGCGTTGATGGGTGCCAACGGCGCCGGCAAGTCGACGCTGGTGAAGATCCTGACCGGGGCGATCAAAGCGGATGCCGGACGCATCCTGATCCGCGGCAAGCAGCTCGACGTCCGCTCCCCCGCCGCCGCCCGCCGCGCCGGCCTGCTGCCGGTCTATCAGGAACCGTCGCTGATCCCCGATCTCGACGTGCTCTCCAATCTCAAGCTCACCAGCACGCCGGTCGAGCCCTTCCGCGCCTGGGTGCGCGAGCTCGGCATTCCCGACCTCGATATCCGCGAGACCGCCCGCCATATCCCCTTGGCCGTCCTGCGCGTGCTCGACCTCGCGCGCGCTCTGGCCGTCGAGCCCGACGTGCTGCTGCTTGACGAGATGACCGCGGCGCTGCCGGCGAACCTCGCCGAGAAAGTGCTGGAAGTCGTGCGCCGTCAGGGCGACGCCGGCCGCTCGGTCATCTTCATCTCGCACCGTTTCGTGGAGATCTCCGCGCTCTGCGACCGCGCCACCGTGCTGCGCGACGGCTCCACCGTCGGAGTCGTCGACATCGAGCCGGGCGTCGAGGAGAGAATAGTCGAGATGATGCTCGGCACCCGCATCGAGAAGGCGCGCGTCGCCGCGCGCGCGGCGAATGAGGTGGCGGTTGCGGCCGGCGGCCGTTCGCGCCTGTCGGTTCGCAACCTGCAGCTCGGCACCAAGCTCAAAGACGTCTCCTTCGATCTCGCCAATGGCGAGGTCGCCGGCGTCTTCGCGCTCGAGGGCCAGGGTCAGGACGAGCTCTTCGCAGCGCTTGCCGGCTCGATCCGCCCGACCGGCGGCACGATCGACGTCGACGGCGCGCCGGTGAAATTCTCGCATCCGAGCGACGCCATCCAGGCCGGCATCGCCTATGTGCCGGGGGACCGAACCGAGGCCTTGGCCATGCAGCGTTCGGTGCGCGAGAACATCGCGCTGCCCTTCAGCGCCGGGCTGCGCAAATGGGGACCGATCCGCATGCGCCGCGAGCAGGTGGTGGTTTCCGGCGCCATCGGCAGGCTTCAGATCGACACCCGCGCCCAGGGCGAGGTGCAGCGCCTCTCCGGCGGCAACCAGCAGAAGGTAACCATCGCCCGCTGGATAGCGGCCAATGCCCGCACCATCCTCTGCTTCGACCCGACGCGCGGCATCGATGTCGGCACAAAGCAGGAAATCTACAAGCTGCTGCGCGAGCTCGCCGGTCAAGGCAAGTCGGTGCTGTTCTACACGTCCGAGATGGAAGAGGTGCAGCGCGTCTGCGACCGCGTCATCGTCATCTTCGGGGGCCGCGTCGTCGACACTTTTCCGGTTGAGGAAGCCGATGAAGCGGCATTGATGCGCGCCGCCTACGGCCTGCCGCGCGGCGTCAAGGCGGATGTCGGCATCCTTGCCGACGTCAAACCCGTTTCCAATGCCGAGGCCGCGTCATGACCCGCTTCCTCCGCAACCAGGGTTGGGTGGCCGGCCTCTTCGCCCTGCTGATCTTCCTCTTCGTCGTCACAAAGCTGATTCAGCCGGGCTATGGCAGCGGCGACTTCGGGTCGCTCGCGCGGGCAGTCTTACCCTATGCTTTCGCGGTTGCAGCCCAGACCGTCGTCGTCATCGCCGGCGGCATCGACCTGTCGGTCGCCGCCATGATGGCGCTGACCAGCGTTACCGCAGCCTCGATGATGAACGGGGCCAGCGAGGAATATGCGCTCTTCGTCGTGCCCTTCGTCCTCGCCATGGGGCTGGTGCTCGGCGCGCTGAACGGTGTCCTCATCGTCGTCACCCGGGTGCCCGACATCGTCGTCACCCTTGCCATGCTGTTCGTGCTGCAGGGCGCGGCACTCCTCGTGCTCGGCGCTCCCGGCGGCGCCGCCGCCGAATGGCTGAAGGCCAGCGTCATCGGCACCGTACCGGTCCCCGGCCTGCCGGACTGGGCCGATGCATGGGTGCCGAAGGCGCTGGTGCTGCTCGTCGTCTGCCTCTGCATCGTGTGGATTCCGCTCAGGCGCTCGCGCCTCGGCCTCTCCATTTACGCCATCGGCAGCAACGAGCTCGCCGCCTTCCGCAGCGGCGTGCCGGTGGCCCGCACCAGGATCATCGCCTATGCGCTCTCCGGCCTGTTCGCGGCGCTTGGTGGCCTGTCGCTCACCATCAGCACCGGCATCGGCGCGCCCATCCCCGGACCTTACCTGCTCGCCAGCGTCGCCGCCGTGGTGCTGGGCGGCGTCGCGCTCGGCGGCGGCAAGGGCGGCCTGCTCGGGCCTATCATCGCCGTCTTCGTGTTGAGGCTGGTGCGCACCGACCTGACGCTTCTGGCCATCGATCCGAATGTCACGGCGATTATCGAAGGCTTGATCATGGTCGCGGTCGTGATGTTCGGCGCCTTCATCACCATGCGGAGCCGCCCGGCAGGAGCAACGCCATGACGGACATCGCGACCATGCCCCGGTCCGTCTCGTTCGGCCGCCGCCTGAAGCGCTTCATGGCGGACCGGCCGCTGATCCCTCTAGTCATCCTTTTGATCATTCTCGTGGTGATCCTGCAGATCCTGCGTCCGGGCATCGTCAACGAGCGCTGGCTCGCCAACACGGCGAAGTTCGCCATTCCGCTGGCGATCCTCGCCGGCTGCCAGACCATGACCATGCTGACCGGCGGCATCGACCTTTCCGTCGGCACGGTGGCGACGATGAGCGCCTTCATCATGGCCACCCAGATCGTCAACCAGGATCCGGCCGTGGCTTTCCTGCTGGCCATGCTGCCCGCCGTGCTGATTGGCCTCGTCAACGGCATCGGCGTCGGCGTGTTTCGCGTGCATCCGCTGATCATGACGCTCGGCACCAGCCTGATCGGCACCGGCTTCCTGCAGGTCTACCAGCGCACCGTGATCGCGTCCGGCGCGAAAATCCCGGATTTTCTCAACTGGCTGGGCACGGGCGTCACCTACGGTTTTCCCAATGCGCTTCTCCTGTTCGTGCCGGTGGCGGTGCTGATCCTCTTCATGCTGAACCGCACCGGCTTCGGCCGCCTGCTCTATGCCGTGGGCGACAATGAACGCGCGGCGCGCCTGTCCGGCGTCCGCTACTGGCAGGTGATCGTTGCGCTGTACGTGCTCTCCAGCCTGCTCGCCGGCATCACCGGCCTGCTCTATATCGGCCTGATCAAGGCGCCCTCGCTGTCGCTAGCCGAACCGCTGGTGCTGCCTTCCGTGGCCGCCGCCGTCATTGGCGGCACGTCGATCTTCGGCGGCCGCGGTGGCTATACCGGCACCATCATCGGCGCGCTGATCCTGACCGTGCTGACGACGCTGCTCACCATCCTGCAGATGCCGGAAGGCGGCCGCCGCATCCTGTTCGGCTTCATCGTGCTGTTCGTGACGGCGGCCTATCTGCGGATCGTCGAGGACCGGTAGCGCCCGCGCCCAACTCACTCCGCCGCCTGCACGTGGCGGGCATCGATGATCGCCCTGATCTCGGAGCGGCATGAGCCGCAATTGGTACCGGCGCGCAGTGTCGCGCCGATCGCCTCAAGGCTGTCACATCCCGAAGCGACCGCCGACGCAAGCTGATTGATGCCGACATGGAAGCACGCGCATACGACGCGGCCGAGAGCCGGCATGGGCACGGGCGAGCGTCCGGATAGAAGCGCATGGCGGTCGGCTGTCGACAGCTTCTGGCGCGCTGCGAGCAACGACACCAGCCAGTCGCGCGCCGGCAACTGCTCCGGAGCGGCGACCAGCAGGGCTTCGGCCATGGCGCCGGCATTGTCGATGGCCGCCGCGCGATAAGCGAGCCCGCGGCGATCGGTGTATTCGAGCAGCTGATCCCGCCGTTCAACGCCGAGCAGCTTGCGAGCCAGCAGAATGCCCTGGTCCGGCGGTTCGGTTCCAGTCAACTCGTAGACCCAGCCGCCCTCTACTGCATGCCGGCTCCAGTGGACGAAACCTGTCGGCCGCAGATCACGGCGGGTGATGAGCACTCCGGCCCAGCCGGTCTCTTCCCGCACGATCCTGACCGGAACATGCTTGAGCTCCGGCTGGCCGGAATGCGGGTCGGTGATGGGTGAGGACAGCAGGCCGGCGGCCGCCCTGGCCGCAAACTGCCCGCTCCAATGCATGGGCATGAAGGCCTGACCGCGCCGCTGTGCTTCCGACACCCGTACCTTCGCCCGCACGAAGCCGAAGCGGGTTGAAAGATGAGCGAGGTCACCATCCTTGAGGTGTCGCGCGGCCGCATCGGCCGGATGGAGATCAACCGCCGGCTCCGGCGCATTGGCCATCAGGCGCGGCACGTTTCCGGTGCGCGTCATGGTGTGCCACTGATCGCGAAGCCGGCCGGTGTTCAGGGCAAGCGGATTGTCGGCATCGACGGTGAAGGCGGTTGCCTCCTGCCGCACGGGCACGAAGCGCGCTCGGCGGTCCGGCGTCGGGAAACGGCCGTCGCCGAACAATCTCGTCTGGCGCTCGCCTCGCTCCGACGCGGGCCAATGGCGCGGCGCGAAGGCGGAATAGGCTTCATCGCTGAGGTTAGCCATGCCGCCGAGATCGAACAGGCGCTCGCCGCTGTTCTCGAAGGCGGAAAGCGCCGCATGCTCGCGGAAAATCTCGGCCGGCGTCTGGTAGGCAAAAGCATCGCCGAAGCCCATGCGGGCCGCGACATCGCAGACGATGCGCCAGTCGGCTCTCGCCTCACCCGGCGCCGGCAGGAACGGCCGCTGGCGCGAGATACGCCGTTCCGAATTGGTGACCGTGCCGTCCTTCTCGCTCCAGGCGGCGGCCGGCAGCAGCACGTCGGCATAGCGCGTGGTGTCGGTGCGGGTCACATCCGAGACGACGACGAAATCGCATTTGGCGAGCGCGGCGCGCACGCGGGAAGCGTCCGGCATCGAGACTGCGGGATTGGTGCCCATGACCCACAGCGCCTTGATGCGGCCGTCGGCAACCGCTTGGAACATGTCCACGGCCTTCAGGCCGCCGCGCCGCGCGATGTCGGCCGCCTTCCAGAAGCGGGAGACTCGATCGATGGTGGCCTCGTCCGCGAAGTCCATATGCGCGGCGAGCTGGTTGGCAAGACCGCCGACCTCGCGGCCGCCCATGGCGTTCGGCTGGCCGGTGACCGAGAACGGCCCCGTGCCGGGTCTGCCGATGCGGCCAGTGGCGAGATGGCAGTTTATGATGGCGTTGACCTTGTCGGTTCCATGCGCCGACTGGTTCACACCCTGGCTGTAGGCCGTGACCGTACGATCGGTCTCGGCGAAGAGATCATAGAAGGCCTGCACGTCGGCGGCCGCCAATCCGCAGCCTTTCGCGACACGCGCGATCGACGGCGCATCAGCGCTGGCCAGCGCGGCCGCGGCATCGAAGCCCGATGTATGCTCACGAATGAAATCGGTATCGATCTTTCCGGTCTGGACGAGATGCGCGAGCAATCCGTTGAACAACAGCACGTCCGTGCCCGGATCGAGCGCCAGATGCAGGTCGCATTCGTCGGCGGTCGCGGTGCGGCGGGGGTCGATGACGACGATTTTCGTCCCACGCTCCCCGCGCGCCGCGAGCATGCGCTGGTAGAGCACGGGGTGGCACCATGCGGTGTTGGAGCCGGTGAGCACGATGAGATCGGCGCACTCGAAGTCCTCATAGACTCCGGGCACGATGTCCTCGCCGAAGGCGCGGCGGTGGCCGGCGACGGACGACGCCATGCAGAGCCGCGAATTGGTGTCGATGTTGGCCGAGCCGATGAAGCCTTTCATCAGCTTGTTGGCGACGTAGTAATCTTCGGTGAGCAATTGGCCGGAGACGTAGAAGGCGACCGAGTCCGGCCCATGCTTGGCGATCGCCCGCGAGAATTTCTCGGCGACGAGGTCGAGCGCTTCGTCCCAACCGGCCTGCCTGCCGCCGATCTCCGGCTCAAGCAGACGGCCTTCGGGGCCGAGTGTCTCGCCCAGCGCCGTCCCTTTCGAGCAGAGCCTGCCGAAATTGGCCGGGTGCTCGGGATCGCCGCGGACGGTCGTCGTGCCGTCCGCGGCGACCTTGGCCAGCACGCCGCAGCCCACCCCGCAATAGGGGCAGGTGGTCCTCACCTCGCGTGCTTCCTCCATGCCTCAGGCCGCTTTCGAGGCCAGCGCTTCGAGCGCGATGAACAGCCGTTGGCCCTCGACCTTGACCGGGATCGTCCTGACCGAGCCCTCGTCCGCGCCAAGCGCCTTGCCCGTCTCCAGCGAGATCACCCAATTGTGCAGGGGGCAGGTCACCGCCGCGCCATGCACGATGCCTTGGCTCAGCGGCCCGCCTTTGTGCGGGCAATGGTCGTCGATGGCAAAGACCTGGTCGTCGGCCGTGCGGAAGACAGCGATCTTGCCCTGCGGGGTTGCAACACAGCGCGCGCCGCGCGGCGGAATGTCGGCGATGGAGCCGATGGCGATCCAGTTCATGCCGTCTCTTTCCTGTCGACTCACTCCGCCGCCTCCGCAAACCCGACCGAAGCCATCGGCCTGAACTCATGCTTGTCCTTGCCGGAGACGCGCTCCGACCACGGGTCGAGCTGCGCGAATTTCTGGCTGAAGACGAAGCGCTCGTAATAGGCTTTGCGCTTTTCGGCGTCTTCGAGGATCTGTTTTTTGATCTCGACAGTGCCGATCCGCTTGGCCCATTTGTAGATGCGCTCCAGATAGCGGGCTTGCTCGCGATACATCTGGACAAGCGCCACGATCACCTCGAGCGCCTCGTCCTCGGTCTTCACGAGCCCCAGCACTTCCGTGCCCTTGATGTCGAGGCCGGCCGCACCCGCGAAATGTATCTCGTAGCCGGAGTCGACACAGACCACGCCGACATCCTTGCAGGTCGCCTCCGCGCAGTTGCGCGGGCAGCCCGACACCGCCATCTTCACCTTGGCCGGCGTCCAGGACCCCCACATGAATTTCTCGATGCGGATGCCGAGGCCGGTCGAATCCTGCGTGCCGAAGCGGCACCAGTCAGTGCCGACGCAGGTCTTTACAGTGCGTAAGCCCTTGGCATAGGCATGGCCGGAAACGAAACCGGCCTTGCCGAGATCGGCCCACACCGCCGGCAGGTCTTCCTTGCGGATGCCCAGCATGTCGATGCGCTGGCCGCCGGTCACCTTGACGGTCGGGATACGGAACTTGTCGACCACGTCGGCGATGGCGCGCAATTCGTTTGCGCTGGTCACCCCGCCCCACATCCGCGGGACCACCGAATAGGTGCCGTCCTTCTGGATGTTGGCATGCACGCGCTCGTTGATGAAACGCGACTGATAGTCGTCGGCATATTGGTCCGGCCAATCGCAGACCAGATAATAGTTCAGCGCCGGCCGGCATTTGGCGCAGCCGCAGGACGTCTTCCATTCGAGCTCCTGCATGACGGCCGGGATCGTTTTCAGCCCCTTCGCCTTGATCAGGCGCCGCACATCGTCGTGGCCGAGGCTCGTGCAGCCGCACATGGGCTGCACCGCCGCCGCGTTGTACGCTTCGCCGAGCGTCAGCTTCAGCAGCTGCTCGACGAGGCCCGTGCACGAGCCGCAGGAGGCCGAAGCCTTGGTGTGGGCCCTTACATCGTCGAGGCCGGTCAGCCCCTTGGCCGTGATCGCGCCGGTGATCTTGCCCTTGCAGACGCCGTTGCAGCCGCAGATTTCCGCATCATCCGCCAGTGCCGCAACGGCCGCCAAAGGGTCCGAGGAAACGCCTCCCTGGAACGCTTGCCCGAAGATCAGCGTGTCGCGCATCTCGGAGATGTCTGTCGCCTTCTTCTTGAGATCGTTGAACCAGGCGCCGTCGGCGGTCTCGCCGAACAGCACCGTGCCGATGATGCGGTTATCCTGCAGCACGACGCGCTTGTAGATGCCGGCCGAAGCGTCGCGCAGGATGATCTCCTCGCGGTCCTCGCCATCGGCGAAGTCGCCCAGCGAATAGAGATCGATGCCGGTGACCTTGAGCTTGGTCGGCGTATCGGAGTGGACGAAGCGCCTGTCCTCGCTGTCCGCCAGCCCGGAGGCCGCGACGCGCGCCATCTCGTAGAGCGGGGCGACCAGCCCGTAGACATGGCCGCCGACCTCCGCGCATTCGCCGAGCGCCATGATCGCGGGATCGGAGGTCCGCATGCGGTCATCGACGACGATGCCGCGATTGACCTCAAGCCCGGCATCCTTGGCCAAAGCGGTACTCGGGCGGATGCCGACCGCCATAACAACCAGAGTTGCCGGGATGATCGTGCCGTCCATCAGCTCGATGCCTTCGACCTTGCCGTTGCCGACAATCGCCTTGGTGTTGGCCTTGGTCATGACCTTGATGCCGCGCGCCTCGACGGCTTTCTGCAGCAGATAGCCGGCGGCCGGATCGAGCTGGCGCTCCATGAGCGTCGGCATGACGTGCAGCACGGTGACGTCCATGCCGCGCTCCTTCAGCCCCGCCGCGGCTTCGAGGCCGAGGAGGCCGCCGCCGATGACGACTGCCTTGGCACGCGACTGCGCCGCAAGCAGCATGGCGTTGACGTCGTCGAGGTCGCGGTAGCTGAGCACGCCGGGCAAGTCCTTGCCCGGAACCGGAATGATGAAGGGGACCGAGCCGGTGGCGATGACCAGCCGGTCGTAGCTTTCGGTCACACCGTGGTCCGAGGTGACGGTCTTCGCCTCGCGGTCGATGGCGACGATGCGGTGGCCCTTGTAGAGGGTGATGCCATGCTTGATGTACCAGCCGTCGCCATGGATGACGATTTCCTCGAACGCCTTCTCGCCCGACAGCACCGGCGACAGCATGATGCGGTCGTAGTTCACGCGCGGCTCGGCGTTGAAGATGGTGACGCTGTAGCGGTCGGGCGCTTCCTCCAGCAGGTGCTCCAGCATCCTGCCGGGCGCCATGCCGTTGCCGATGATGACGAGTTTCTCGGTCATGTCCGTTCTCA
The DNA here is from genome assembly GCF_029625685.1 of Mesorhizobium sp. WSM4976. Taxonomy (NCBI): domain Bacteria; kingdom Pseudomonadati; phylum Pseudomonadota; class Alphaproteobacteria; order Hyphomicrobiales; family Phyllobacteriaceae; genus Mesorhizobium; species Mesorhizobium sp. WSM4976. The sequence goes on along the minus strand of NZ_JARTVT010000003.1, from coordinate 237,728 downwards.
CCCGATCTATTCCGCGGCGTAGGAAAGGGACGATGTCTTTACGGCCGCCCGGCGCTCCATCCGGCGGATGCTGAAGTGCATCCAGACCAGGCAGGACAAGACGATCACGAAGAGCAGCATGAAGCAGCTCGACCAGACGCCGGTGAGGTCGTTCAGCGCGCCGAAGGCGATCGGCAGGATGAAGCCGCCGAGGCCGCCGATCATGCCCACCACGCCGCCGACCGCGCCGACGCTCTGCGGATAATAGGCAGGGATGTGCTTGTAGACGGCCGCCTTGCCGAGGCTCATGAAGAAACCGAGCACGGAGGCGACGGCGATGAAGGCGAGCGGGCCGATCTCGAAGTGGAACGGGATCGGCCCGCTGATGCCGCGCACCAGGTAATCTGCCGAGGGGAGAGACAGAACGAGGGTCGCGACGGCAGAGACGCTGAAAGTCCAATAGAGCACGGTGCGGGCACCGATGCGGTCGGACAGCACGCCGCCATAGGCGCGGAAGATGCTGGCGGGGATCGAATAGGCGGCGCCGATCATGCCGGCGGTGGCGATGCCGAAGCCGTAGACGCCGATCAGGTAGCGCGGCAGCCACAGCGACAACGCCACGAACGCGCCGAAGGCGAAGAAATAGTAGAAGGCGAAGCGCCAGACCTGCAGGTTCTTCAGCGGCGCGAATTCCTGCCAGAAGCTCCTCGCCGGCGGCGCACTGCCGGCACGGCGCTTGCGGATGACAGGATCGTCGTTGGTGGTGAACCAGAAGACGATCGCCATGACGACCAAAGCCGCGGCCCAGATCAGCGCCACCGACTGCCAGCCCCAGGCAAGCAGCACGAGCGGCGCCAGGAACTTGGTGACCGCGGCGCCGACGTTGCCGACACCGAAAATGCCGAGCGCCGTGCCCTGTCTGCCGGCGGGGAAGAAGCGCGAGACATAGGCGACGCCGACCGCGAAGGAGCCGCCAGCGAGCCCGACGCCGAGCGCGGCAAGCAGCATCTGCTGATAGGTGTGCGCGAAGGCGAGCAGGAAGGTCGCGACCGCGGCTGCAAGCATGGTCAGGGTGTAGACAAGGCGGCCGCCATAGCGGTCGGTCCAGACGCCGAGCACCATGCGCACGAGCGAGCCTGTGAGAATCGGCGTGCCGACGAGCAAGCCGAACTCGGTCTCGTTGAGCCCAAGCTCCTGCTTGATGCGCACGCCGATGATGGAAAAGATCGTCCACACCGCGAAGCACACGGTGAAGGCGATGGTGGACATGACGAGCGCCTGCCGGGGAGCATTGTCCTGGCTGGGCGCGGCTGGAAGGTTTGCGGTCATGGTCGGCTCCGGTTTGCGGCGCGGCAGGCGTCGCGCGTGTTGATCAGGGGCGCGGCATCGGTCAGGGCGACGTGGCTTGCGCGGTCACTTGCGGGCCCTTGCCCTCGGCTTCGTGGCTGGCGGGAAACAAGAGCAGCGCGGCGATGAACAGCACCGCCGTCAGCGCGCTGCTCGCCAGGACATCGCGGCGGGTGAAATCCTTGAGCGAAGGTCCGATCCGTCTCGTCATCGTAGTCTCCGGTCCAAAACGAAAAAAGCTGCCGTCCAGGCCCTTTCGCGTCCGTACATCCGGGATCGCGTGGTGACCTGAGCGGCAGCCTTGCCTGTGGCGCCCGCCATTGGACGCCGGTTCTGTTGCCCACGAGGGGCTCGACTATTTCAAAGCATGAAGCGTGCCAGTTTCGCGATAAATCTGAATTTCATTCAGAATCAAATAGATAGCAGGAAATACCTGCAGCCGACCCGAGCGGCAACGCGGTCAAACATTGATCAATGGCATAGACATGCCGCATAATTTTTGTGCAACGCACAAGATTGGCGCGCAAATGATCAGGCGCGTTTCTGGCCGGCAATGTAGGCGTCGATCCGGTCCGGGTCGAAGATCTGGCCGTCGAAAAATCCGTCGGGGCCGAGCACAAGGCTCGCCCCCGCCGAGCCGACCGGCGTCGCAACCTTCAGCGCGCCCTCGACCTTGGCATTGGCGCCGGGCAGCGCCACGCCGAGGGGCTTCAGCGCCGAGCGGTAGAGGTCGGGTCGGTAGCAGTCGCGGGCGATGGCGAGGTTCTGCGGCGTGTGCGGTAATTGTCCCCAGCGCACCATCTGCGCGTAGAACCACAGCGCATGGCTCTTCCAGGGGAAGTTCGCCGCCTTGTCGAAGGGCAGGAAGAAATCCTCGACGCTCCGCTCCACGCCGCCCCCCAGTTGAAGGCGTCCGGTGAGCGCCGGCATCTGAATTGCCTCCGGCTGACCGAGGAAAGCGGGCTTCGCCATCAGCGCGCCCAGTTCGCCGCGGTTTGCCGGGTCCTGGCACCAGCGTGCGGCGTGATGCAACGCCCTGAGAAGTGCCGCAAGCGCCTCCGTGTTCTCCTCAGCCCAGTTCTTGCGCGCGCCGATCACCTTTTCCGGGCTGTTGCGCCACAAAAGCGCCCTGACGGTAACGATGCGGCCAGTGCCCGCAGCAACCGAGGCGCTGTTCCACGGCTCGCCGACGCAATAGCCGTCGATGCGGCCGGCGGCCAGCGCGTCTGCCATGAAGGGCGGCGGCACGATGACGATCTCAATGTCGCGATCGGGGTCGACGCCACACGCGGCAAGCCAGTAGCGCAGCTCGTAATTGTGCCCGGAATGCGGGTGCACGACAGCGAAACGCAGCGGTTCGCGGTTGGCGGTCGCCCGCTCGCGGACCAGCGCGCCGAGTGCCGTCCCGGCGCGCGCCGGATCGAGGTCGGGCATCGCCCCATGTGCCGCCATGCCTTCCCACACGGCGTTGGAGACGGTGACGCAATTGCCGCCAAGGCCGAGCGAGAACGGCACAATGGTTTCGGAGGCAAGCGGCGTCAGCCCAAGGCTGCAGGCTAGCGGCATCGGCCCCAGCATATGCGCGACATCGAAATGGCCGATGGCTATGCGGTCGCGGATGTTGGCCCAGGATGTCTCGCGCTGCAGCTTGAGCTCGATGCCCTCGCGGGCGGCAAAGCCCATCTCCCCGGCCACGACGAGAACTGCGCTGTCGAAGAGCGGCATGAAGCCGGCGGTGATCTGATGCGCGGCAGTCATGCTCATTTCCCCTCCAGCGGCCCCAGCAAGCCCGCCGCGGTCACCAGGCTCTGGGCGATCTCGGCGATCTTGCGGTTCTGGTTCATGGCGGTCTTGCGCAGAAGCGTGTAGGCAGCCTCCTCGCTCAAGCCCCGCGACTTCATCAATATGCCTTTGGCCCGGTCGATAACCTTGCGGTTCTCCAGTTCGCTGCGCGCGTCCTCCAATTCGCGCGCCATGCGCGAGAAGGCGTTGAAGCGGCTGATCGCCATGTCGAGGATCGGCTTGATGCGTTCCTTCTTCAGCCCGTCGACCACATAGGCTGACACTCCCGCATCGACCGCGGCCTCGATCGAGGCCTGGTCGGAGCGGTCGACGAACATCGCGATCGGCCGCTTCACCGCGCGCGACAGCTGGAACATGTTCTCCAGCATGTCCCGGTTGGGGTTTTCCAGATCGATGACGATCACATCCGGCTCGATCTCGGCGATGCGCCGGGCAATGCCGCCGACGTCATGGATCACCGTGACATGGCGATGGCCTGCGTCCCGCAATCCGGCCTCGATGATCGAGGCCCGGATGCGGTTCTCGTCGATAACAAGGATGGTCAACGAACCGGCGGACATGCGCCTATTGTGCAGGCGGGCCGCAATTGTGCAATGCGGCAGTCGACGGGAACTGTTTCCATCCGACTCTCGAGGCATGCCTGCGACGCTTTCGCGTCCCGGCCTGCGTTGCCGCTGAGGGGCGGGAACACTATAGATGTTCCATCGTGCGCGAAGATATTCACACGGCAGGCGTCCCGGTACTCTGCGTTTCATGCGAGGCGCGGCATCGTGGCATATGCGGCGCGCTCAACGCCGGGCAGCTTCTCGATCTTGCCAAATCGACGAAACGGCACAAGGCCGAGGCCGGCAGGGAACTGGTCGGCGATTCCAGGAGCGTCGAGCGTTTCTCGAACGTGCTTTCAGGCGTCGTGAAGCTGACCAAGACGCTTTCCGACGGCCGCCAGCAGATCGTCGGCCTGCAATTCGCTCCCGATTTCCTCGGCAGGCCGTTCCAGAGCGAGAGCACCCTCAGTGCCGAGGCGGCGACCGACGTCGAACTGTGCTCGTTCCCGCGCCAGGCGCTGGAGCGCATGATAAAGGAGCAGCCCGATCTAGAGCATCGCCTGCTCGAACAGAAGCTGCGCGAGCTCGACCAGGCGCGAGACTGGATGGTGGCGCTGGGCCGCAAGACGGCCTCCGAGAAGATCGCGAGCTTCCTTCTGATGATCGCGCGCAACATCGACCCCGCCGCCGGGCCGGAGCGGCGCGGCGCAGCCTTCGATCTGCCGCTGTCGCGCGCGGAGATCGCGGATTTCCTGGGTCTCACCGTGGAGACGGTGAGCCGGCAGATCACCCGCTTGCGGGGCGAGAGCGTCATCCGCGTCGAAAACAACCGCCACGTCATCGTCGACGACATCGGGCGCCTGGCCGCGCGGGCCGGGGACTGATCCCCGCCGCGTCCCTTTAGAGCAATTTCAGGAGAAGTGCGTAGCGGTTTTCCGTCCGGAATTGCGTAAAAACAATACTTACTGATTGCCGAGAACCCTCGGCAGCACGTGGTCGCGCTCAAAGGCAATGTGGCGGCGCAACGATTCGAAGAAGGCGCGCAGCATGTAGCCGAACGCCTCGGGATTTTCGATCTGCCGCCCGTGGCCATAGGCCAGCAGCGCCTCGCTGAGATCCGCCGCCGCGCTTTCATCCTCCAGGTGCTCGAGCTTCAGTCGCGCGACGGTGTCTTCCTCGCCCGTCTGCCGCACGAAGGCAGGGAAGACGACCTCTTCCTCGAAGCGGTGGCACTCGCGCAGCAACGGCAAGAGGTCGGCCGCCACGGCGAGGCATTGAAGCCGGTCGACGCGCGACGGCAGGTCGTCGGCGATGCCTTCGAGCATGTGGCAGAGCGCGAGCTTCTGCATATGTGCCAGCCTCATATCCGCCGGGCTGTGCAGCGGCTCCGGCTCGGCGCCCGTCATGATAACTCCTCCGTCAGGCCAGGGCTCAAGGAGTGGGCAATGAGACGGTATCCTCTACGGGTTCTTCGCGAACTGTGCGCAGCTCGTACCAGAGCGCGTTGAGGATGCCGACGGAGGCTGCCAGCCCGAGGCCGAGTATCCAGGAAAAATACCACATGGTCAGAATCTCCAGTTGGATCAATAGGCCGACGAACCCGCTTTCTCGATGCTCTTTTCACCGACCTTGCCCCACAGCACCCGGTAGACCCAGGCGGTGTAGGCAAGGACCAGCGGCATGAAGATCACCGTGGCAATCAGCATGTTGCGCAACGTGGCGCGGCTCGATGATGCGTCGAAGACCGCGAGCGAATGGCTGGGGTTGCTGCTCGACGGCAATAGGATCGGGAACATCGCGAGCCCCACCGTGGCGATGATCGTCACGACGCCGAGCTTCGAGGCGATGAAGGTCCACCCTTCGAACCGCGCCTTGAAGCCGACGGCGGCAAGCAGCGGTGAGGCCACACCGAGCGCGGGCACGATCCAGAGCAGCGGGTGGGCATGGAAGTTCGCCAGCCACGCACCCCGATCCGCCACCACTGTCTTGACCAGCGGATTGGACGGCCCGTCCCAGACGATCTGTGACGTGACGCGGTAGCCACCGAGCAGGCCGAGCCAGACCAGCACGCCGCCGCCGGCAAAGAGCACCGCCGTGACGATGGCGGAGCGCGTGCCGATGGCGCTGGCGCGTTTGGCGACCATGCCTTCCGTTTTGAAGGTCAGCCAGGCCGCGCCATGCGTCACTAGCATGGCGAGCGAGACCAGGCCGCAATAGAGCGCCAGCGGATTGAGCAGCCCGAAGAGACTGCCTTCATACACCGGGCGCAGGTCCGGCGTGAAATGGAACGGCACCCCCTGCAGCGTGTTGCCGACGGCGACGCCGAAGATCAACGCCGGCACCGCACCGCCGACGAACAGCGCCCAGTCCCAGCGCGTGCGCCAGGCCGAATCCGGCCTTTTCGAGCGATACTTGAAGCCGACGGGACGCATGATCAGTGCCAGGAGCACCAGGAACATGGCGAGATAGAAGCCGGAGAAGCTCACCGCGTAAAGCGCCGGCCATGCCGCGAAGATGGCGCCGCCGCCGAGGATGAACCACACCTGATTGCCTTCCCAGACGGGCCCGACTGTGTTGATCGCCACGCGACGCTCGGCATCTGTCTTGGCGACGAAGGGCAGAAGCGCGCCGACGCCCATGTCGAACCCGTCGGTCGCGGCGAAGCCGATCAGCAGCACACCGAGCAGTATCCACCAGATCACGCGCAGCGTTTCATACTCAAAGAGAAATTCGATCATCGTCGTGATCCTTTCACTCTGCCGGGTGCAATGCGGGGTCGGCGCCCGGGCGCAGGTCGTCGACGACCTTCGCGACCTCCGGTCCCTTGCGGATGGCGGCGAGCATCAGCCTGACCTCGATGACCGCGAGCAAGCCATAGACGAGCGTGAAACCTGCAATGGTGAGCAGAAGGTCGGTCACTCCGAGTTCCGAGGTCGCGAGGAAAGTCGGCAGCACGCCGTCGATGATCCAGGGCTGGCGGCCGAACTCCGCCACGAACCAACCCACCTCGACGGCGATCCAGGGCAGCGGCATGGCAAGCAGCGCTGCGCGGAACAGCCAGCGCGGCGCTTCGCTCTCCCGGCTCGTGTGCCACAGCGACAGCGCGAACAGCGCGGCGAGAACGAAGCCGCAAGCCACCATCAGCCGGAAACCGAAGAAAAGCAGCGGCACGTAAGGCACCGTCGACCAGGCCGCGTCCTTGATCTGCTGGTCGCTCGCCTGCCTTGGATCGGGCAGGTAGCGCTTGAGCAGCAGCGCATAGCCGAGATCCTTGGAGCTGGCTTCGAAGGCGGACCGAGCGGCGGTGTCGTTGCGGTCAGTCTTGATCTTCTCCAGCGCGTCGTAGGCGACGATGCCGTTTCGGATGCGGGCTTGCGCATGCGCGACGAGCTCGTCGATACCGGCGATCTGCTTGTCGATCGAACGGGTGCCGATGATGCCCATCACCCATGGAATACGGATTGCGAAACGCGTCTCGTGGTCGTTCTGGCTCGGAATGCCGAACGCGGTGAAGGATGCAGGCGCCGGCTCGGTCTCCCACATGGCTTCGATGGCCGCGAGCTTCATCTTCTGGTTGTCGGTAAGCGCATAGCCGCTTTCATCGCCGAGCACGATGACGGACAGCGCCGACGCCAGGCCAAAGGCCGAGGCGATCACGAAGGAGCGCTTGGCGAGCTGCACGTGGCGCCCGCGCAACAGATACCAGGCCGAGACGCCAAGCACGAAAGTGGAGGCGCAGACATAGCCGGACGAGACGGTGTGGACGAACTTTGCCTGCGCCACCGGATTGAAGATCACCGCCATGAAGTCCGTGACTTCCATACGCATCGTGTCCGGGTTGAAAGCCGAACCGACGGGATTCTGCATCCAGCCGTTGGCGATCAGGATCCAGAGCGCGGAGAAATTGGTGCCGAGCGCCATCAGCCAGGTCACGATCATGTGCGCGCGTGGCGAGAGCCGGTCCCAGCCGAAGAAGAACAGGCCGACGAAAGTGGCTTCCAGGAAGAAGGCCATCAACCCCTCGATGGCGAGAGGCGCCCCGAACACGTCGCCGACATAGTGCGAGTAGTAGGCCCAGTTCATGCCGAACTGGAATTCCATGGTGATGCCGGTCGCGACGCCGAGCGCGAAGTTGATACCGAAGAGCACGCCCCAAAACTTCGTCATGTCGCGCCATATGGTGCGGCGGGTCATCACATAGACGGTTTCCATCATGGCGATCAGGATGGAGAGGCCAAGCGTGAGCGGGACGAACAGGAAGTGATAGAGAGCCGTCAGGGCGAACTGCAGCCGGGAAAGGTCTACGAGGAGAACGTCGGCCATGGAAGTATCCTTTCTGGGTACGCCTCATAACGCGTGAACGACGTACTCGGCTTGACATAAATCAATTCGTTTCGCGTGGCATGTGACAAAAGGAGTGCATGACGATAGCCGCCATTCCCGCACCGTCCCCCGATCCCGGCGCCCCGGCGCCAGCCGCGTTCGCGGCGCTCTCCACCGCCGAGCAATTGGCAAGGCCCGGATTGCGAGGTCTTCTCGCCTTGCAGGGGGTCCGCACCGTGCTCAGGCTCGGATTCGCCGCGACGGCGGCAATGGCCGCTGGCCGGCTCGTGATGGGTGAAACGGTCGATCCATGGCTCGTCCCCGGGATGATTGCGCTGCTCGCGGCCGCCTGCTTCGCCGGATTCGCCGCAGAAAGCTTGCAGGCTTACGCGGAAAACGCCGTGTCGACACGACTGCGGGCGCTCGCGGGCGAGCGACTGGGCAAGATGCCGGCGCGGCAGTTGCAGTCGCTCTCGACAGGCGCCTTGATCGTGTCGATGCAGCGCCATCCGGAGTCGATCGCCGCGCTGGTGGTGGGTCATCGTGCCGCCACGACCATGATGGCGGCCGGGCCGTTGCTCGCCGCCATCGCGCTTTGCTTCGTCTCCTGGCAGGCCGCGCTGCTGGTCATCTGCCTGACGCCGGTCATGATCCTGTTCTTCGCGCTGGTGGGCAATGCGATCCGCCGTCGCGCCGACGCCCAGGAGCGTGCCTTCGGCCGGCTGGCTGGGCAGTTCGCCGACCGCCTCCGCACGCTGCCTACAATTCTTGCCAACCACGCGACGGCAAGCGAGGAGGCAAAACTCGGCCAGCGCCTGGAGGGCTACGCCGGCGAGACGATCGGTCTGCTGCGTATAGCCTTTGCCAATGCCGGGATCATCGACTTCTTCGCCTCGCTCTCGATTGCGATCCTCGCCATATTCCTCGGCCTGGGACACCTGAAGCTTGCGACGATCCCGGGCTTCTCCAATCTCGTGCTTTGGCAAAGCCTGTTCATCCTGATGATCGCGCCGGAATATTTTGCACCATTCCGCCGCTTCTCGGAGCAGTACCACGCCAAGGCGGAAGGGCTGGCGGCCGCCGCCGCGATGGACCGGCTGCTCGACGCAGCGCCGGTCACGGCCGGCGCCTTGACGGTGCTCGACCGGTTGCGCATGACATTGCCTGCACACGGTCTTGTCGCCATCGTCGGTCCGAGCGGATCAGGCAAATCGACGCTTCTGCGCCGTCTCGCCGGGCTCGAGCCAGGCGCCATGCCGACGCCGGGAGCCCGTCCGCTGGCCGCTGGAGAGATCGCCTGGGTTTCGACGGACGCCTACGTGCCCGACGGAACGCTGTCGGAGGCTATTTCGTGGAATGGCGGCGCGCTGGACCGGAGCCGGCTGGAAAATGCCGCGCGTGCGATCGGGCTGCTCGACGACGTCCTGCTGCCGGGCGGCCTCGATGCAAGGCTGGACAAGGGCGGCGCCAATCTTTCGGGCGGTCAGCGGCTTCGCATCGCCGTCGTCCGCGCGCAGCTTTCCGGGCGAACCGTGCTGGCCGACGAGCCGACGGCAAAGCTCGACCGCGCGACCGCCGAGTCCGTGCGACGCATGCTGATCGGGATTTCAGGGGCGAGACTGGTCGTCGTAGCGACGCATGACCGGGACCTTGCCGCCGTCGCCGACCTGATTGTGGATCTCACCCGTGACGACACCGTCGAGGTGGCCGCATGAGCACGGCGTTTCAGTCATCGAGCCGGAAGTCGTGGCGGCTGGCGACGGGCTTCGCCTTCACCGCGCTGGCCTGCGCCATATTGCTGGGCGGCGTTTCCGCCTGGCTGCTCGGCTCGGTGGCGATCGCCGGCCTTTCCGCCGCCGCTTTCACTTTCAACTTTCACACTCCCGCGGCTTTCATCAGGCTGTTCGCGGTCGGCCGCACCGCCGCCCGCTATGGCGAGCGGCTGACCGGCCACAAGGCCGCGATCACCGATCAGATATCGCGTCGCGTCGAGCTGTTCGCCGCGATGGCGGCGGCGCCGGCGGTGCGCCGGGCCGGATGGCAGCTCGGCGACGATTCGCGCCTTGCCGACTATCTTGATGATGTCGAGGACCTAGACTTCGCCAGGCTGCGCGCCGGCCTGCCGGCTCTGACGCTTGCCTGCGGCCTCGCAGTCCTGATCGCCGGCTCAGTGGTGCTGGCGCCTTTATCCCTCTTTCCGATCTCATTATTCCTGCTTGCCATCCTGTTCGCGGGGGACAGGGTGGCCAGAGCTGGCGCCATGGCGTGGGGTGAGACCAGGTCGCTGCGTCGCGGGGGCGCGACCCGGCTTGGTGGTGCCATGGCGTCAGCCGTACCCTTGAAAGCGGAGGGCGCCTGGAACCGCGAATGCGCCGAAGCCCTTGCCGCGCTCTCTCGCGCCGACGGCGCGCAGCTTACCCTCCGCCGGCTGCAGGCTGTGCTGGACATGATCGGCGCGGCCTTCGGTCCGGTTGCCGGCGTCAGCGTGATGGCGGCTGCCTGGTATGCCGGCAGGCAGGGCACAGAGCTTCTCGCACCGATGCTGCTCGCCTTCTCCTGGCTGGCGCTGGGCGAAGCCATGAATGGCGGATCGCGTATGCTGGTTGCCGTGCTCCGCCGCAACGCGGCTCGCGCCGAGATCGCCCAATGGACACGCGGCGCCGCGGCCGGCAGGCGCGAATTCACGCTGAACGACATCAAGCCCGGCCTGCTGCTTCATGGCGCCCTGCAACGCCGTGCGCCGGACGGCCGGGCGATCGGGATGCCCATTGCCCTGCTCCTCGCGCGGGATCAGCCGACGATGCTCGTGGGCGCAAGCGGCTCAGGCAAGACGAGCCTGCTCAAGCAGATCGCCGGCTGGATCGGCGACGATGCCTTCGCCACCGACGACCGCATCCTGTCGGCAGGCCAGCGGCGGGCGCTCGTGTCCCTTGTCCTGCACGACGCGGTCGTCCTCGAAGACACCGTCCGCGCCAATCTTTTCGCCGGCGATGCTCCGGATGCCGTGCTCTGGCGGGCGCTGGAAGCCGTCGAGATGGACGGCCGTATCCGCGAGGCGGGCGGGCTGGACAGTTGGGTCAGGCAGGACAAGTTCTCGCTCGGCGAAGCGCAGCGCATCAACCTCGCTCGCGCCTGGCTGTCATCCCGACCCGTTTTGCTGTTCGACGAGCCGACCGAACACCTCGACGAGGCGCAGGGGGAGCGTATCCTCGAGCGGCTGCTCGCCCGCTTCAGCGATAGGATTGTCGTCGTCTCCACCCATCGCGCGCCCCCGCTCCGCGATGTCCGCACGATCGAGTTGCAGCCGTAATCATGCCGCTGAGCTGCTCTGCTCCGAGGCATTCGGGTCGCCAGGCGCCGTCGCCCAGGCGAGCTCGACAAGCGTCACTGTGCGTCGCCCTGTGCCATCGACCTGGCACACGATGAGGCCCTGTTCCTCGATATAGTCGAGCAACCGCCGCGCGCGGCGCAGCGAATGTGAGCCGTAGGCCCTGGCGATCGCCGCGTCGCTCGGGCAGGGCCAGCCCTCCTTCGCCGCGCGGGCGATCATCATGAACACGCCCTGCATGTCCTCAGGCAGCAGCGAGGCGCGCACGGAGACGTCCCGCCACGCATCGTCCTCGGCCATGTCGGAGCCGACGCCGGCCCGCGCCCGCGTCAGCATGCGGCGGAATTCGGAAAGGTCGGGCACAACCGAGGCGAGCCCTTCGATGCGGCAGCGGACCACGAATTCCTGGTAGAGCACGCCGATGACGCGGAAGCCGGCATCGGGCTCGGCCAGGATGGCGCGCAGGACGCGGTCCATGCGCTCGCGCCGCTCGGCAAGATCCTCGGCGCTGGGCTGCGGCTCCGCCGGCTCGGGGCGTATCTCCAGCGGCGCGGCCTTGGCCGCCATCAGCTGGTCGAGTAGATCGGGCGAAGGCCGGCGCTGTGGCCTGACCGTCTCCGGCGGCGGCGCGGCAAGAATGATCGAGCGCGCATCCTCCAGCGCCGCTTCCGGTAGCGGCATTAGCCGCGGCGTGCCGTTGCGCGGACTGGTTTCGGTCTGTCCGATCCGCACGCCGAGCGGACGGCGCGACAGCGCCGGTCCGAGCGCCATGAAATGCCCGCGCTCCAGATCGCGGAAAGCTTCGGCCTGGCGCCGCTCCATGCCGAGCAGATCCGCCGCGCGCGCCATATCGATGTCGAGGAAGGTGCGGCCCATCAGGAAGTTGGACGCTTCCGCCGCGACGTTCTTGGCGAGCTTCGCCAGCCGCTGCGTGGCGATGATGCCGGCAAGCCCGCGCTTGCGGCCGCGGCACATCAGATTGGTCATGGCGCCGAGCGAAAGCTTGCGCGCCTCGTCGGAGACTTCGCCGGCGGCGGCGGGCGCGAAGAGCTGCGCCTCGTCAACGACCACCAGCATGGGATACCAGTAGTCCCGCGCGACCTCGAACAGCCCGCCGAGAAAGGCCGCGGCGCGCCGCATCTGGTTTTCGGCATCGAGCCCTTCGAGGTTGAGCACCGTCGAGACGCGGTGGATGCGCGCGCGCTCGCCCGCCGCCTGCAGGCCGCGCTCGGTATGCTCCTCGGCATCGATCACCAGGTGGCCAAATCGTTCGCCGAGCGACACGAAGTCGCCTTCGGGGTCGATGATGGTCTGCTGCACCCAGGGCGCGCTCTGTTCAAGCAGCCGGCGCAGCAGATGCGACTTGCCGGAGCCCGAATTGCCCTGCACCAGCAGGCGGGTCGCCAGCAGTTCCTCAAGGTCGAGGGCGGCCGGCACGCCTGCGCTCGTCTGCCCCATCTCGATTGCAACCGTCATATTTCGACTCAGAACGCCTCCATGCGCGCAAGCGGGCTTATCAACCGAAGCCGGGCGCGTCGAGCATGGCCGCGCACCCCCAGGCGGTGTTCCACATCTATGGCGAGCGTCAGCTCGTCCCTGTGGGGCGAATGGCGGCAGGCTGTCGCCATTGGCACTGGTCGGACCACCATTTTGCTGGCGCAATCCAGCCATTGGCGTATCATTTTCCCAGGGAGGGTTCATGGCAGGAGGAGGCCAATGAACGTCGCTGCGGAAGTGCCCGTCATGGACCCGACGGTAAAAGACCTTGTTTCGTCTGCCCTTTCGAAGTTTCGCGCCGGCGACACCGTCTCCACACGCGCCATGCTCGATGCCATACGCCATGCCGATCCATCCTGCGAGGACAGCGATGACCATCTGGTCGAGCTGATCGTGATGGCCGCCGTTGGTAAGACCATGGGGGTCGTGTTCGACCACCGCTCGCCTGACGAGCGGTTGCCGCGGCTGTCATAGGCCCCGAAGCGTTATCTGCAGATGCATGAGCACCGGAAGCGCGGGAACCCGCCGTTTGCAGGCCGGCCTCGCCGGAATATCGGCGCGTCTTAGGCCAATGGATGCGGCATGTAGCCGACAAAGCCGGCGATCTTCCAGCGGCCGCCTACCTTGCGGCAGAAGTAGAGCGTCTGCCATTTAAGCCGGTCGACGCCGCCATCGGCCTTGGCGACGGAACCGTCGAATTTCTTGTGCAGCACCGCGCGGTCGCCGTCGACGTCGATGTCACGCATGTTGGTGACGCGGAACAGCGCCTCGCGCAACGGCTCGGCGAATTTCGTCGCCGCGGTTTCCTTGGCCTGGCGCAGCCATTCGTCGCGATAGATCTCCAGCCTCGGGAACTGGAGCCGCCAGGCGTCGGCGTTGCTGAGGAAATGGGCATGCATGCCGAAGAAGCTCTCGGCGATGAAATCGTCCTCGACCATCGACCAATCCTGTCCAAGGAAGGCATCGATATCGCGCCGCACCAGCATTTCCCATAGCGCGTGGCGGTCGGCATCGCCTTCCGGAAACGGATTTTTGTCGAAGGTCATGCTGGATCTCCGCTGATATCGCACGCCGACCAAAGCGGCATCGACCGCAAGATGCTCAGGCTTCTGTAATAAAGCAACATGGATTTCGAAAAAATGTTGCTTTCCGACATTGACTCTATGAGGATCATACCGACAAGCGTAGACGGCTAGTTCGATCGCCAAAAGGAGGCTCGCTTGCCCAAGCAGTGCTTTGGAAAATCGCATGTTCCGCTCTCGCCCGCCGTGCGCGCCGGAGATTTCGTCTATGTCTCCGGCCAGGTGCCGGTGGGCAGCGACGGTCTGGTGGTGAAGGGCGGCATTGCCGAGCAGACCGAGCAGGTGCTGCAGAACGTCAAGGCGGCGCTGGCGCTGGCCGGCTGCAGCATGGACGATGTGGTCAAGACCACGGTCTGGCTGGAGGACGCGCGCGATTTCGGCATGTTCAACACCGTCTATGCAAAGCATTTCCCCAAGGATCCGCCGGCACGCACCACAGTCGAGTCGCGCCTGATGATCGACATCAAGATCGAGGTCGAAGCTGTCGCCTACCGGCCGGTCTGATCGCGATCACGCAGCAGCAGGGAGGGCACCGATGCAGTTCGATCTCCTGATCAAGGGCGGGCGCGTCATCGACCCCGCATCGGGCCTTGACGCGCACCGCGACGTCGCCATTGCCGATGGCCGCGTCGCCGCGATCGAGGCCGCCCTCGATGCCGAACTTGCCGCGCAGGTGGTCGATGCCAGGGACTGCATCGTCACGCCCGGCCTCGTCGACCTGCATAGCCACGTCTATTGGGGCGGCACCTCGCTCGGCGTCGATGCCGACCGGCTGGCCGCCAAGAGCGGCACCACCAGCTTCGTCGACGCGGGCAGCGCCGGCGCCGGCAATATCCTTGGCTTTCGCCGCCATGTCATCGAGCGCTCGACGGTCCGCATCCTCGCCTACGTCAACATTTCCTTTGCCGGGATATTCGGTTTCGCGAAAACCGTATCTGTCGGCGAATGCAGCGATCTCAGGCTTTGCGAGCCGCGCGAGACGGTTGCCGCGGTGCGCGAGCATGCCGACGTCGTCGTCGGCGTGAAAGTCCGCTCCGGCAAGCATGCCGGCGGCTTGAGCGGCATCGCGCCGGTCGATCTCGCGCTCGAAGCCGCCGACAAGGTCGGCCTGCCGCTGATGGCCCATATCGACGAGCCGCCGCCCGGCCGCTCGGAAGTGCTGCCCAGGCTGCGCCGCGGCGATATCCTCACCCACTGCTTCCGCCCGTTCCCCAACGCGCCGGTCTTCGCTTCCGGCGCGGTGCGGCCGGATATGCGGCTGGCGCGCGAGCGCGGCGTCATCTTCGACATCGGCCACGGCATGGGTTCCTTCGACTTCGAGGTGGCTAAGGCGATGCTAGCCGAGGGCCTGGCGCCGGATGTGATCTCCAGCGATGTGCACCTCTACTGCGTCGACGGCCCAGCCTTCGACATCCTGGTCTGCATGTCGAAGCTCATGGCGCTCGGCATGCCGCTGGTCGAGGTGCTGCGCGCGGCGACCGTGAACCCCGCGCAGGCGATCGCCCGGCCCGAGCTCGGCGCGTTGAAGGTCGGCGGCATCGGCGATGTTGCGGTGCTGAGGCAGCAACCTGGCCGCTTCACCTTCGTCGACGTCGTTGGCGCGTCCCTGGTCACGGATCAGCGACTGGTGTCCAACGGCATTGTCATCGGCGGCAAATGGTGGCCGAACGACGCGTCCGGCCACAATGAGACCGAGCGCTTTGAGGCGCATGCGCACCACACGCATGTGGATGTGGCGGCGAAGCATTTTCGCAGGTGATTGCCGAATCTCGCTCCCGTGGGGAGATCGATCGCTAACGTCCAGCGTTGCTCGGCTCGCCGTAAACCGGCGTCGCAATCCCTTCCATCCGCGCTTTGAGCTGCAGCGCCACGAACTTGGAATAGAACCTCGACAGCGCCAGATTGCCGCCGTGGAACCACAGCGCTTCCTGCGCCGTCGGCTTCCACATGTTGCGCAACTCGCCCTGCCACGGGCCGGGGTCGCCCTTCACGCCGGAGCCGAGGCCCCAGCACGGACCGACCTTGTCGGCGACCTCGCGCGAGACAATGCCTGCCACCGTCTCGTTCATCGACTGGTAGCCGGTGCAGCAGACGATCGCATCGACTTCTAATGCGCTGTCGTCCGCGAACAGGATGCCGTTCGGCGTCAGCGACTTGATGCCGACGCCGCTCTTCACCTTGATCTCGCCGTTCAGGATCAGCTCGCAGGCGCCGACATCGATGTAATAGCCGGAGCCGGTGCGGTAGGCCTTCATCAACAGCCCGGTCTCGTCCTCACCGAAGTCGATGGCGAAGCCGCTGTCGCTGAGACGCTTGTAGAAATCCGCGTCGCGCGCCCTGATCACATCATAGAGCGCGCGCTGACCTTTCGGCACCAGCGCGAAGGGCGTCGAAGCCACGATCATGTCGGCCTTGTCGGTGGTGATGCCGCGCGCCAGCGCCTTCTCGGAAAAGATCTCGAAGCCGACATCCATCAGCGTGTCGGATTTCACCACGGTCGCCGGCGAACGCTGGACCATGGTGACCTTGGCGCCGGCTTCCCACAGATCGACGCTGACATCATGGCCGGAGCTTGCAGCACCTATCACCGCGACGCGTTTGCCGCGGAACTTCTCGCCGGTGGAATATTGGCTGGAATGCAGGAGCTCGCCCTTGAAACTGTCGGCGCCCGGCAAGTCGATCTGCCGTGGCGGCCCATAGGCACCGGTGGCGAAGACGATATGCTTCGGCTTCAGCGTGATGTGCTGGCCGACGCGGTCGACCACCACGGTCCAGACCTTTTCGATCTCGTCATAGGCTGCGCTGATGCATTTGGTGGCCGCCCAATAGTTCAGCTCCATGACACGGGTATACATTTCAAGCCAGTCGCCCATCTTGTCCTTGGGCGTGAAGACCGGCCAGTTTTCCGGGAACGGAATATACGGCAGATGGTCGTACCAGACCGGATCGTGCAGCACGAGCGAGCGATAGCGGTTGCGCCAGGAATCGCCGGCGCGCGCATTCTTCTCGATGACCAGCGTGGGGACGCCGAGCTGCCTCAGCCGGGCGCCCAGCATGATGCCGCCCTGCCCCCCGCCGATCACCAGGCAATAGGGCTGCTCATGCACGCCGAGATCGCGCGCCTCGCGCGCTCTCGCTTCCACCCAGGTTTCGCGCTTGGGGTCGGCCTTGTGGCGGATGCCGAGCGGCCGCGCCGGTCCTTTCCGCTCCTCGAAGCCCTTGAGCTCGTTCATCGCCGTGAACAGCGTGCGGCAACGGCCGTCCTTGAGCCGCAGGATGCCCTCGCCCCGCGACACAGCCGTCTCGAAGCTGAACCAGGCTTCGACGATGCCATCGTCGACGGTTGGCTCTCCGGTCAGGCGCCAGCGCGACGGCTGCGCCAGCGACAGCGTTGCCTTCAGCATCTCGCGGATCGCGGCCTGCCCTTCCATGGTCTTGATGTTCCATGTGAAGGTCAAAAGATCGCGCCAGTAGCAATCCTCCGCGAAGAGGTTCGTCGCCGCCTCGATATCGCCGGCCTCCAGCGCCCGGCCGAACGAACCGAGCCAGTTTGTCGCCTGTTGCGATGGTGCGATGTCGAGCATTTTTGTCCTTCCCTCCGATTTAATCGAACGACATGGCCACAATCAGCGGCCTTGCCAAAAACTCGCCTTGAGGCGGTCGAGATTCAGGTCAGGCTGAGTCGAAAATGGTGGGTTCCGAGAACCGGAGCGGAGCGTACTTAAGTACGTGAGCACCGGAAGCGCAGGAATCGCCATTTGCAGGCCGGCCTCACCTGAATATCGGCTGCCTCAATCTCCGAGCGGCTCCATCTCCTTACCTGTCCGATGGATCTGCGCGTTGTATTTGATCCGGCGTACCGTCTCGCGCGCCGGGCCGTCGATCTTGTAGGCGGTCGCCACCGCCAGCAGATCGATGGCCGCCAGAAAGGCGTAGCGCGACGCGGTCGGCTTCAGCGTGTCGGGATATTCGGGAACGGCAACCGTCAGCCGCACGTCGCAGACGCGGGTCAGCTCGGTGTCGGGCGCCGTCACGCAGATCGCGTTGGCGCGGTAATGCTTGGCGAGCTCGACCGCCTCGATCACCTCGCGCGTGCGCCCTGTGGCCGAGATCGCGATGACCAGATCGCCCGGCTTCAGCGTCGAGGCCGTCATGCGCATCAGATAGGGATCGCATTGCGCGCTGATGGTGATGCCGTAGCGGAACAGGCGGTATTGCGTTTCCTGCGCCAGCGCCGACGAGCTGCCGCCGAGGCCGAACACGGTCACCTGCCGCGCCTTGGCGATCAGCTCCGCCGCCTTCTGCAATTGTCCCGGATCGATCTGCCGCTCCGCCTCCTGCAGCGCCCGCCGCGCCTCGCCGAACACGGCGTTCCAGAACGGCATGCCGCTGTCGCTGTTTGCCGGCTGGGGCTTGGTGGCGAGATACAGAGCGCCGACGACGAGACTCTGCGCCAGCTTCAGCTTGAAATCGCGCACGCCCTCGCACCCGATGGCGCGGCAGAACCGGGTCACCGTCGGCTCGCTGACCGCCGCACGCTGAGCCAACGCGGCGTTGGAAGCGTCGACCGCATATTTGACGTCGTCGAGCACGACATCGGCGACGCGGCGCTCGGCAGGCCGCAACTCCGCATAGCTGTCCTTCACCTGCGAGATGATATCGGGAAAGCGCCTGACGTGGTCGTGCCGGTCGCCGTCCTCGTCCCCCGTTCGCAACGCCTGGCTGTCAGCTTCGGTCATTGGCCAGTCCTCCCCGCCCGCTTCTGGACTCATCATCTTCCCGATTATCCGTCTGCTGGCCATAGGCAATCAACCGAGGGGAGTATGTAGGAAAGTAACACACACCGCAACCTGCGATAAAATCGCTCCAAATCAAGAGCTTATGTTCAAGCTGATTGAACCTGATTGGTTCCGCTGTCTGTCGCTTCTTGACAGTAAAGTAGGATAGTTACAGACTGATTTTGCGGACAGATGGGGCCTCCGGCAACTCATCGCGCAGTCTCCGAGGGGAGCATGAGTACGGCAAGCGCAAGAACGCCGAAGCTCGGCGTGCAGGCAGCGACCAAGGTTTATCGAACGGCGTCCGGTGATCTGCTGGCGCTGGATCGCTGCAGCGTGGATATCCAACCCAATGAGATCGTCTCGATCGTCGGCCCGTCCGGCTGCGGCAAGACCACGCTGCTGTGGTCGATGTCGGGACTGCACCGGCTGACCGGCGGCGCCATCCTGCTCGACGGCAAGGAGATCACTGGCCCGCGCCCGGAGATCGGCATCGTCTTCCAGGAGGCAAACCTCTTGCCCTGGCGCAATCTCGACGCCAACATCAACTTCCCCTTCGAGATCAAGGGCGAGAAGCCGGATCGCGCCTGGATAGCCCATCTCTTGCACCGTGTCGGTCTGGACGGCTTCGGCGGCAAGTTCCCGCGCGAGCTGTCCGGCGGCATGCAGCAGCGCGCCGCGATCGTGCGCGCGCTGGCATTGAAACCCTCTGTGCTCCTGATGGACGAGCCTTTCGGCGCGCTCGACAGCTTCACCCGCGAGGAGATGAACCGCCTGGTCGAGGAGATCTGGCTCGACACCAAGACCACCATCGTCTTCATCACCCACAGCATTGAGGAAGCGATCTTCCTCTCCGACCGCGTCGTGGTTCTGACCGCGCGGCCGGGTCGCGTCGCCAAGATCTACGAGGTGCCGTTCCCGCGCCCACGCTCGCTGGAAATCATGGCGACGAAGGAGGTCTTCGACCTCACCAACCGCATCAAGATGGACATCGTCGGCGAGCGTCGGCCGCAGGCCCAGGAACAGCCGGAGCACAAGAGCGCTGAAATCGTGAGGATCAGGCCGTGAGCGGAGATGACGCCATTCCGGAATTCTCGAAGGCAAAGTCGGGAGATGGCCAGGAGGTCAGCCTCACCAACCTGTCCGCCTTCGCCGGCGGACCCGGCATCAAGTCCGGCGCCGAAGTGGCTGCGATCCTCGCCGTGGCGGTGGTCATCATCGGCGGCATCGAGCTGGCGCTGCGCCTCTTCCACGTACCGCAATACATCATGCCGCCGCCGAGCTCGATCGTTTACGCCTTGTTCGACGAGTTCCCGCTGATCGCGCCGCATCTCGGCTACACGCTGGTCGAGCTCGTCTCCGGCTTCGCCATCGGCGCCGTCGTCGGCTTGGTGATGGCAGCGGTGATCACGCAGTTTCCCTTCGCCGAGAAGATCGTCGCGCCCTACATCCTCATCCTCGTCACCACGCCGATGCTGGCGCTGGTGCCGTTGCTCATCCTGCGCTTCGGCTTTGGCTACACGCCGCGCGTCATTGCGGTGGCCCTGGCTGCCGGCCCGATGGTGATGATCAACGCCGCCACCGGCTTCCGCCGCGTCGACAGCGCCAAGATCGCCTTGGCCCGCTCCTATGGCGCAAGCACGCTGCAGATATTCTGGAAGATCCGCGCGCCGATGGCGCTGCCGATGATCCTGGTCGGCCTGATGATCGGGGCGATCTTCGGCCTGCTCACCGCTGTCGGCGCCGAGATGGTCGGCGGCGGTTTCGGACTCGGCAACCGCCTCACCTCCTACTCGTCGATGATCCAGATGCCGCAGTTCTTCGCGGTGGTGCTGATCCTGTCGACGCTCGGCATCCTGATCTATGTGCTGTTCTTCCTGATCGGCAAGAAATGGGCGAGCTGGGAGACCTGACCGACAGACAAATTCACGCCCGGGAGGCGGGCGAAGGCAAGGCAAGCGATTAATAAGGGCGATTAACAAAAGGGGAATGCGATGACCAACGACAATCCGATTCATTCCAGTGTTCCGGCCGGCATCAGCCGCCGCTATTTCCTCCAGGTGACGGCCGCAGGCGTCGTGACCGCCACCGCGCTCGGCGCATCCGGCCTGAAGGCCCGGGCGGCGGCCTATGAGAAATTCACCTGGATCTCGCCGCGCGGCACGCTGGAAGTGCTGGACGACTATCCCTACTGGTCCGCCAAGAAGGCCGGCTATTTCGGCGACCTCAACACCGACATGCAGCCAGGTCCCTCGGATGGCACCGCGACGGTGAAGTTCGTCGATGTCGGTCAGGCCGACATGGGCTTTCCTTCGCCAGGCGTCTTCTCCTTCGCCATCCAGAACGGCATGAAACTGAAGTCCGTCTTCCACATGGGCGCGCGTGACACCTTCAGCATCGCCTTCCGCAAGGGTCAGGGCACCAAGAACCTCAAGGACCTCGAAGGCAAGACCATCCTGCTCGGCTCCGCCGCCTGGCAGGCGATCGTCGATCCGCTGCTGGCGGCGCAGGGCGTCGACATCAAGAAGGTGAAATATGTCGAGGCCGGCTGGCCGACCTGGGGTACGGCACTCGCCGGCGGCCAGGGCGATGCGGCGCTCTCCTGGGAGGGGCTGCGCGCCGAATGGATCGCCAAGGGCCTCGACTTCGAATATTGGCTGGGCGTCAAGAACTCCAAGCTGCCGGCCAACACCTTCGTCGTGCGCGCCGCCGATCTCGAGGACGCCGATAAGAAGGCCTTCCTGGAAAAGTATCTGCGCGGCTGGGCGATGGGCCTCGAATTCGGCTACCAGAATCCGCGCGCCGCGGTCGAAGCCGTGTTCGAGCAGTTCCCGACCTTGGCCAAGAACCTCGGCCCCGAGCTCGGCACCACCTCGATCCTGCAGCAGATCAACGTCTTCCGCGGCGACATGGACAAGCGCGGCGGCTGGGGCTCGCATGACATGGCAAGCTGGCAAGGCTTCTTCGACGAGATCCTGAAGATCGGCCAGATCAGCGCGCCGGTGAAGGCCGAGGACGTCTGCACCAACGATCTGATCCCGGCCGCCAACGACTTCGACAAGGCCAAGGTCAAGGCCGATGCCGACGGCGTGAAACTGTCGGAAGGCTTCGCCGCGCTCGACGTCGAGAAGATCAAGGCGCATCTATTCGACTCCGCCGTCAAGTAACGCGACTGCCAATGACCATCGGGCGGCGCGAGACGCCGCCCGCAATTCCGTTCAAAGAGCATTGGGAGGCTTCGATGGCCGACAAAGTGAAAATTCTGGTGGTTGGTCTGGGCAATATGGGCGCTTCGCATGCCAGCGCCTATCACCGCTCCGAAGGCTTCGAGATCGTGGGCATCATGAGCCGCACCATCAAGAGCAACAAGAAGATCCCGAAGGAACTCGCCGGCTACCCGCTTTATGAGGATTTCGACCTGGCGCTGAAGGAGACCAAACCGGACGCGGTGTCGATCAACAGCTGGCCGAACACGCACGCCGAATACGCGCTGAAGGCGATCGCCGCCAACTGCCATGTCTTCATGGAAAAGCCCCTGGCCACCAACATCGAGGATGCCGAGAAGGTGGTGGCGGCGGCACGCGCCAAGAACCGCAAGCTGGTGCTGGGCTACATCCTGCGGGTGCATCCGTCCTGGATCAAATTCATCGAGGTCGGCAAGACGCTCGGCAAGCCACTGGTGATGCGCCTGAACCTCAACCAGCAGAGCAGCGGCACCGCCTGGCATTGGCACAAGAATCTGATCGACTCGCTGATCCCGATCGTCGACTGCGGCGTGCATTATGTCGACGTCATGTGCCAGCTGACCGGCGCCAAGCCGGTGCGTGTGCACGGCATCGGCGCAAAACTCTGGGCCGAGGCCGACAAGCAGAATTACGGTCACCTGCACGTCACCTTCGATGACGGCTCGGTCGGCTGGTACGAGGCCGGCTGGGGCCCGATGATGAGCGAGACGGCCTATTTCGTTAAGGACGTGGTCGGCCCGAAGGGCGCTGTCTCGATCGTCGCCGGCCAGGGGGCAAGCACAGCCAAGGATGCCGAGGAAGTGTCCGATTCCGCCGACATCGACCGCCATACCAAGACCGACGCGCTGAAGATCCATTATGCGCAAGTCGACGGAGACAAGAATTTTTCCAAGCCCGACGAGATCGTCAGCATGGAGGACGAGCCCGGCCACCAGGAACTGTGTGACCGCGAGCAGGCCTTCTTCCTGCGCGCCATCCGCGAGGACCTCGATTTGACCGAGCAGATGGACGCGGCGGTCAACAGCCTGCGCATCGTGCTGGCGGCCGAGCAGAGCATCGCGGAGAAGCGGACCGTCGAGCTGGCGTGAAGGCTCAGGGCCACGGTCGCGCCACGCTCCTTCATCCGGCCGCTTCGCGGCCACCTCCTCCCCCACGGGAGAAGAGGGAAGCGCCGGCGCTGACAATCTCCCGCCTGGGGTCCGAAGGACGGGCGAGACCGGTGGCTCGCCCCGGAATGGTCAGCCGAGCGGAGCGGAGGCTGGGTGAGGGTGAGTCCGCCAGGCCATTCCAGGCCTTCGACGAGATGATAACGGGAGGAATATACATGGGTGCGGTCTCGGAGAGCCTGCTCGAAACCTACAAAAATTCCGACGCGCTGGCGCTTGCCGGCCTGGTGAAGCGTGGCGAGGTCGCCCCCGCCGAACTGGTCGAAGCGGCGATCACCATGATCGAGCGCCTCAACCCGTCGCTCAATGCGGTCATCCACCGTCTCTACGACATGGCGCGCGCCCAGGCCGCGACGGTGGACAAGAACGCGCCATTCGCCGGCGTGCCCTATCTGCTCAAGGAACTCGCCTCCTCCTGGAAAGGCGCGCCCGTTACCAATTCCTGCTTCTACCTGAAGGACTTCGTGGCCGATTCCGACAGCGAGGTCGTGCGCCGCATCAAGGCCGCCGGGCTCATCCTCGTCGGCAAATCCAACGCGCCGGAAAACGGCTGGTCGATCACAACGGAGCCGAAACTCTACGGCGTCACGAAAAACCCTTGGAAGGAAGGCATCACGCCAGGCGGCTCAAGCGGCGGCGCCGCGGCCGCGATCGCCTCACGGATGGTGCCGATCGCCGAAGCCAGCGACGGCGCCGGCTCGATCCGCGTGCCGGCCTCCTGCTGCGGCATCGTCGGCCTGAA
This sequence comes from Mesorhizobium sp. WSM4976, assembly GCF_029625685.1. NCBI lineage: Bacteria > Pseudomonadati > Pseudomonadota > Alphaproteobacteria > Hyphomicrobiales > Phyllobacteriaceae > Mesorhizobium > Mesorhizobium sp. WSM4976. The sequence goes on along the minus strand of NZ_JARTVT010000003.1, from coordinate 213,893 downwards.
ACCGTCGCGCGGCCGCGTCAGCCTCGCGCCATTCGGCGACTACTGGTATGGCGGCGCCTATTTCCTCTGCTGCTCGCGCACGGTGCGCGACACCGCCGCCTATCTCGACGCGGTGGCTGGCGCCCTGCCTGGCGACGCCTACACGCCACCGGTGCCTGAAGGCAGCTGGCTCAGCCTCTCCGCGCAGACACCGAAGAAGCTGCGCATCGGCTTTACCGTCACGCCGCCAAACGGCGCCGCGATAGATCCTGAGGTCAAGCAGACCGTGCTTTCCACGGTCGCCGCGCTAGAGCGTCTGGGACATGCTGTCGAGGAGCACGACATGCCGCTAGACGCCGATGCCGCGTGGAAGACCTACACCGACATGACCAACGTGCAGACAGCCGCCACCTTCGGCTTCCTCGAAACGCTGGTCGGCCGCCCCGTGACGCCGAGCGATGTCGAGCCGGTGACCTGGGCGATCATCCAGCGCGGCCGCGCGACCAGCGGCATCAAGCATGTTTCCGACGTCGAGCAGTTGAGGCTGATCGGCCGCGAGATCGTCGGCGACCTCAATCCTTATGACATCTTCATCACCCCGACACTGACGCAACTGCCGCGCCCGCTGGGCTACTATGACATGTCGGAGACCGATCTCGATCGCTACAACGCCAAATGGGGCGACGCGGTCTTCAACTTCCCCTTCAACATCTCCGGCCTGCCGGCGATCTCGCTGCCGCTCGGGCGGTCGGCCGGCGGCATGCCGATCGGCGTGCAGCTCGTCGGCCGCTATGGTGACGAGGCAACGGTGCTGGCGCTGTCCACGCAGTTGGAAGGCGAGATGCCGTGGAAGGACCGGCGGCCGGCGCTCTGAAGTGCTTGAGGCGTCGGAGCCGCCCCTCATCCGCATATCGGCATCTTCTCCCCGGATAGTGACGGGGAGAAGGAGGTTGTTCGGGCGCCGGTTCTAAAGGCTCGGGCGATTAGCGAATCCATCGATTACGGCGTCTTTCTCCCCGTCACTATACGGAGAGAAATGCCCGACAGGGCAAAGAGGGGCGGCGCCCATGCAAGGGAAGCGCCTTCTCGGCTGCACAGCGCACCGGTTCACCGAAGGCGTCCGCTCAAAACCCCTATAAAATTCCTATATCTTTCCCATCCGCCCCGTCTCGAACCTTTATGGCGATCGGGTCCATATTTCCTCCGAATAGCGCTTTGATCGCCGTCGCCGCCAAGGTGACGTGCGTTCGCGCCCAGTTTTGAGCCCGCCAACGCGGGCCGAAAACACAAAGTGGAAACAAGGAAGACCTGCCATGGATCTTATAGTTCTCGGGATCGGGATTTTGTTCTTCGCCCTGTCCTTAGCCTACGTCAAAGCCTGCGACAGAATCTGAGCGGAAGGGCCGGATCATGCTTCTCGATTACATTCTTGGCGGCGCGGTGACCTTGTTTCTGCTCGCCTATCTCACCTACGCCCTCATCCGCCCCGAGCGTTTTTAGAACGTTCCGGCGCCAGGTCGGAAAGCCATCCCAATGACAATCTACGGCTGGATACAGATCCTTATCTACTGCGCCATTCTCGTCGCGCTCGTTAAGCCGCTCGGCTTCTATATGCACCGCGTCTTCAACGGCGACCGCACCTTGCTTTCGCCCGTTCTCGTCCCGATCGAGCGCGGCCTCTACCGTCTCTCCGGGACAAGCGAGAAGGAAGAACAGCATTGGGCCGTCTATGCGACGGCAATGCTGCTCTTCAACCTTGTGGGCCTTCTCGTTATCTACGCTCTGCAGCGGCTGCAGGGCGTGCTGCCCTACAATCCGGCAGGCATGACCGCGGTCGACCCGCAGCTCGCCTTCAATACCGCAGCGAGCTTCGTCACCAACACCAACTGGCAGAATTACGGCGGCGAAAGCACGATGTCCTACCTCGTGCAGATGGCGGGCCTCACCGTCCAGAATTTCGTCTCGGCCGCCACCGGCATTGCCATCGCGATCGCGCTGATCCGCGGCTTCGCTCGTGCCTCGGGCAAGTCTATCGGCAGTTTCTGGGTCGATCTGACCCGCTGCACGCTCTACGTGCTCCTGCCGATGTGTATCGTGCTGACGCTGGTCTATGTCTGGCTCGGCATTCCGCAGACGCTCGGGGCCTATGTCGACGCCAGCACGCTGGAAGGCGCCAAGCAAACCATCGCGCTCGGACCAGTCGCCTCGCAGGTGGCCATCAAGATGCTCGGCACCAATGGCGGCGGCTTCTTCAATGCCAATGCCGCGCATCCGTTCGAGAATCCGGATGCGATCTCGAACATGATCCAGATGCTGACCATCTTCGCGCTCGGCGCCGGTCTCACCAATGTCTTCGGCCACATGGTCGGCAACCAGCGCCAGGGCTGGGCGATCCTCGCCTCGATGGGTGTGCTGTTCATAATCGGCGTCATCGTCTGCTATTGGGCCGAGGCCGCCGGCAACCCGCTGGTGCATGCGCTCGGCATCGACGGCGGCAACATGGAAGGCAAGGAGACCCGCTTCGGCATTGCCGCCTCGGCGCTGTTCGCGGTCATCACCACGGCTGCCTCCTGCGGCGCCGTCAACGCCATGCACGATAGCTTCACCGCGCTCGGCGGCATGATCCCGCTCATCAACATGCAACTTGGCGAAGTCATCGTCGGCGGCGTCGGCGCGGGTTTCTACGGCATGCTGATGTTCGTAGTCATCGCCGTTTTCGTCGCCGGCCTGATGGTCGGCCGCACGCCCGAATATCTCGGCAAGAAAATCGAGGCCAGGGAGGTCAAGATGGCGATGCTTGCCATTCTCAGCCTGCCGCTGGCGATGCTGATCTTCACGGCCATTGCCGTGGTCCTGCCCAGCGCCGCCGCCTCGATCGCCAATGGCGGCCCGCACGGCTTCTCCGAGGTGCTCTATGCCTATACCTCGGCGGCCGCCAACAACGGCTCCGCCTTCGGCGGCCTCACCGGCAACACGCCTTGGTACAACCTGACCATGGCCATCGGCATGCTGATGGGCCGGTTCCTAGTCATCATCCCGGCTCTGGCCATTGCCGGCTCGCTGGCGGCGAAGAAGACCGTGCCCGCTTCGGCCGGCACCTTCCCGACCGACGGCACGCTGTTCGTCGGCCTGCTGGTCGGCGTCATCATCATCGTCGGCGGCCTCACCTTCTTCCCGTCGATCGCGGTCGGTCCGATCGTCGAGCATCTGGCGATGATCCATGGACAGACCTTTTGAGATGATCATGCCCCGCTTCAACGAGATACGTCGGCACGACGGTCACCATACCGGTGACGGAGAGCCCGACAACGGAAGGGACGAGAAGCCTCGTCCCTTCCCGACGCTTTCAACCTTTCTCGGCATGGCGGCCGTGCTGTTCGTGCTGTGGCTGCTGGCCGTCGGCCTTCCGCACCTCTTCCCGAAGACCGAGCACCCGGCGCCGTCCAACATAACCGATACTGGAGCCCAAAAATGAGCCAGTCCAAATCCGCTGTTATCATGGATGCGCGCATCCTGGTGCCCGCCATCGGCGCCGCCTTCCGCAAGCTCGATCCGCGCACGCTGGTCAAGAACCCGGTGATGTTCGTCGTCGCCGTGGTCTCGGCGCTCACCACCGTTCTGTTCGTCAAGGATCTCATCGCCGACGGCGGCAATCTCGGCTTCACCCTGCAGATCATCATCTGGCTGTGGTTCACCGTGCTGTTCGCCAATTTCGCCGAGGCCGTCGCCGAGGGCCGCGGCAAGGCACAGGCCGATTCGCTGCGCAAGGCGCGCACCGAGACCCAGGCCAAGCTGCTCAGCAATGGCGACCGCGCCAAGTTCAAGCTGGTGCCGGGCACCAGCCTGAAGGTTGGCGATGTCGTGCTGGTCGAGGCCGGCGACATCATCCCGTCCGACGGCGAGGTGATCGAAGGCGTGGCCTCGGTCAACGAGGCGGCGATCACCGGCGAATCCGCGCCCGTCATCCGCGAATCCGGCGGCGACCGCTCTGCCGTCACCGGCGGCACGCAGGTGCTTTCCGACTGGATCCGTGTGCGCATCTCCGCTGCATCCGGCCACACCTTCCTCGATCGCATGATCTCGCTGGTCGAAGGCGCCGAACGCCAGAAGACGCCGAACGAGATCGCGCTGAACATCCTGCTGGTCGGCATGACGCTGATCTTCGTGCTGGCGACCGCGACCATCCCGAGCTTCGCTTCCTACTCGGGCGGCTATATCCCGGTGACGATCCTGGTTGCTCTCTTCGTGACGCTGATCCCGACCACGATCGGCGCGCTGCTGTCGGCCATCGGCATCGCCGGCATGGACCGCCTGGTGCGCTTCAACGTGCTTGCCATGTCCGGCCGCGCCGTCGAGGCCGCCGGCGATGTCGACACGCTGCTGCTCGACAAGACCGGCACCATCACGCTCGGTAACCGCCAGGCGACCGAGTTCCGTCCGGTCAAGGGCGCCACCGAGCAGGAGCTGGCCGACGCCGCCCAGCTCGCATCGCTCGCCGACGAGACGCCGGAAGGCCGCTCGATCGTCGTGCTGGCCAAGGAGAAATACGGCATCCGCGCCCGCGACATGGCGACCCTGCACGCGGCCTTCGTGCCTTTCACCGCGCAGACCCGCATGAGCGGCGTCGACATCGACGGTTCGTCTGTGCGCAAGGGCGCGGTCGATGCGGTGCTTGCCCATGTCAACCAGGCGACGGCCGCTGCCCATGGCGCACGTCCGACCAGCGACACCATCCGCGATCTTCAGGCCGTTGCCGACGAGATCGCCAAGGCCGGCGGCACGCCGCTGGCGGTCGAGCGCGACGGGCGCCTGCTCGGCGTCGTCCACCTCAAGGACATCGTCAAGGGCGGCATAGCGGAGCGTTTCGCCGAGCTGCGCAAGATGGGTATCCGCACGGTGATGATCACCGGCGACAACCCACTTACAGCAGCGGCCATCGCCGCCGAGGCCGGCGTCGACGACTTCCTTGCCCAGGCGACGCCTGAGAACAAGCTGTCGCTGATCCGCGAGGAGCAGGCCAAGGGCAAGCTAGTCGCCATGTGCGGCGACGGCACCAATGACGCGCCGGCGCTCGCCCAGGCCGATGTCGGCGTCGCCATGAACACCGGCACGGTTGCCGCGCGCGAGGCCGGCAACATGGTCGACCTCGACAGCGACCCGACCAAGCTGATCGAGATCGTCGAAATCGGCAAGGCGCTGCTGATGACCCGCGGCTCGCTGACGACCTTCTCGATCGCCAACGACGTGGCCAAGTACTTCGCCATCATCCCAGCAATGTTCGCGGTCTTCTATGTCGCGCCCGGCCAGTCCACCGGACCGCTGCAGGCGCTCAACATCATGCATCTGGCGACGCCGCAGAGCGCCATCCTGTCGGCCATCATCTTCAATGCGCTCATCATCATCGCCCTGATCCCGCTGTCGCTGAAAGGCGTGAAATATCGTGCCATCGGCGCCGGTTCGCTGCTCACCCGCAACCTGCTCGTCTACGGCCTCGGCGGCATCATCGTGCCTTTCGTCGGCATCAAGGCGATCGACCTGATCGTCACGGCCCTCGGCCTCGCATAAGGATCTATCCCGATGTTCAAGCAACTCAGGCCCGCCTTTGTGATGATCGTCTTCTTCACGGTGCTGACAGGCCTCATCTATCCGATCGGCATGACCGGCATCGCCCAGGCGCTGTTCCCGAACCAGGCCAATGGGAGCCTGATCACCAAAGATGGCAAGGTGATCGGCTCCAGCCTGATTGGTCAGGCTTTTGCCAATGACCGCTACTTCCACGGCCGGCCGTCGGCGGCCGGCAATGGCTACGACGCCGCCTCTTCCAGCGGCTCGAATCTCGGACCGACCAGTTGGAAGCTGATCGAGCGCATCAAGGGCGACGCCGAGAAGCTGAAGACCGAGAACCCGAACGCGCCGGTGCCGATGGACCTCGTCACGACCTCCGGCAGCGGCCTCGATCCCGACATCAGCCCCGAGGCCGCCTATTTCCAGGTGCCGCGCGTCGCGAAGGCCCGCGGCATTGACGAGGCCAAGGTCAAGACGCTCGTCAACGGCCATGTCGAAGCTCGCGAGCTTGGCGTCCTGGGCGAGCCGGTGGTCAATGTGCTGGCGCTGAACCTGGCGCTGGACGAGTTGAAGTGATCCACGCGCCCCAGGGATCGACACGGTCCCCGGCGCAATCCATGATTGGACTGATGCCCGACGACAGGACCGACTCCGAGAACCGCCCCTCCCCCGACGCGCTCCTTGAGCATGCAGAGCGCGAGGGCCGTGGCCGCCTGCGCATATTTCTTGGCGCCGCGCCAGGCGTCGGCAAGACCTACGAGATGCTGATGGCGGGCCGCGCCCGCCGCGCCGACGGGATCGATGTCGTCATCGGCATCGTCGAAACGCATGGCCGCAAGGAAACGCAAGCCCTGGTCGACGGCTATGAGGTGATTCCACGCCGCCTGGTCGACTACCGCGGCCAGACCCTGGACGAGATGGACATCGATGCCATCCTGAGGCGGCGCCCCGATTTGGTCCTGGTCGACGAGCTTGCCCACACAAACGCGCCCGGCAGCCGGCATCCCAAGCGCTATCTCGATGTGCAGGAGATCCTGGCGCGGGGCATCGACGTCTACACCACGCTCAACATCCAGCATGTCGAGAGCCTGAATGACGTCGTCGCCCAGATCACCCGCGTCAGGGTGCGCGAGACGGTTCCTGATTCCATCATCGACGAGGCCGACGACATCGAGATTATCGACCTCACCCCAGACGACCTGATCAAGCGGCTGCACGACGGCAAGGTCTATTTCCCCAACACCGCGCAGCGCGCCATCGAGAATTATTTCTCGCCGGGCAATCTGACGGCGCTGCGCGAGCTGGCCCTGCGCCGCACCGCCCAGCGCGTTGACGAACAGCTGCTCAATCACATGCAGTCGCATGCCATTCCGGGTCCGTGGGCGGCCGGCGAGCGGGTTCTCGTCTGCGTCGACTCGCAGCTTGGCGGTGCGGCCCGCATCCGCTATGCGCGCCGGCTTGCCGACCGGCTCCGCGCGCCCTGGACGGCGCTTCACGTCGACACGCCGCGTTTGGCCGGTATGTCCGAGGAAGACAAGTACCGACTGGCCAGGAATCTGCGCCTTGCCGAGCAGCTCGGCGCCGAGATTGCCACCATTCCCGGCCAGAATGTCGCCCAGGACATCGTGCGCCACGCGACGGCCAATAACTTTACCCATATCGTGATCGGCCGGCCGACGCGTTCGCGCTGGCGCGAGCTGATCGAGGGTTCGCTCACCTATGATCTGATCCGCAATGCCGGCGACATCAGCGTCCACGTCATTTCCGGCGCCGAGCGCGATACCGACACGCCCTCGGCGCGGGTCAAGGCCGCGCCCGAGCAGAAGCCTTTCCAGATCTGGCCCTATCTGATCTCGACTGTCTATGTCGCCGGCGCGCTGGCCGTCAGCTCGATCCTCGACCAGTTCCTCGACGTGCGCAATCTCGCCAGCGTGCTGCTGCTGGCGGTGCTGACTGCGGCCGTGACCTTCGGGCTCTGGCCGGCGCTCTATGCGTGTTTCCTGAGCGCCCTTGCCTTCAACTTCTTTTTCCTTGAGCCGCGCTACACGCTGACGATCCGGGACCCGGAGAGCATCGTTGCCTTCGCCGTATTCCTCGTCGTCGCCGTGATCGCCAGCAACCTAACGGCGCGCGTGCAGCGCCAGGCGGTCGCCGCACACTCGCGGGCGCGCGCGACCGAGGACATCTATTCCTTTTCCAAGAAGCTCGCCGGCGCCGGCACGCTCGACGACGTGCTGTGGGCCACTGCCTTCCAGATCGCCTCGATGCTGAAAGTCCGTGTCGTGCTGCTTCTGCCGGAAAACGGCACCATCACCGTCAAGGCTGGCTATCCGCCGGACGATACCCTGGCCGAGGCCGATATCGCGGCCGCGCGCTGGGCCTGGGAGCACAACCGCGCCGCTGGCCGCGGCGCCGACACCTTGCCCGGCGCAAAACGCCTCTATCTGCCCTTGCGGACAGGTCGGACGGCGATCGGCGTGGTCGGCCTCGACAATGACAAGCAAGGGCCCCTGCTGACGCCCGAGCAGCAACGCCTGCTCGACGCCTTGGCCGACCAGGCAGCGGTGGCTATCGAGCGCGTCCAGCTCGTCGCCGATGTCGACCGCGCCCGGCTTGCGGCAGAGGCCGATCGTCTGCGTTCGGCGCTGCTCACCTCGATCTCGCACGACCTGAAGACGCCGCTCGCCGCGATCATGGGCGCGGCTGGCACGCTGAAGGAATTCGCGCCGGCGCTGCCGGAAAAGGATCGCGCGGAGCTTCTGTCGACGGTCGTCAGCGAGTCGGAGCGGCTGAACCGCTTCATCGCCAACCTGCTCGACATGACCAGGATCGAGTCGGGCGCGATGGAGCCGAATTATGCACTCCATTATGTCGGCGATGTCGTCGGCTCGGCGCTGAACCGGGCGCAGAAGATCACCGCCGAGCACACGATAGAGACCGACATTCCGGCCGACCTGCCGATGCTACGGCTCGATCCGGTGCTGTTCGAGCAGGCGCTGTTCAACCTGCTCGACAATGCCGCCAAATATGCGTCGCCCGGCTCGATCATCCGGCTGCAGGCCTGGGTCGACAACGGCGCCATCATCCTGCAGGTGATGGATGAGGGACCGGGCATCCCACCGGGCGACCTGGAGCGGATATTCGACACCTTCTACCGCGTGCGCAAACGCGACCAGGTGCGTGCCGGCACGGGTCTCGGCCTGTCGATCAGCCGCGGCTTCATCGAGGCAATGGGCGGCACGATCGCGGCTGCCAACCGCACCGACCGTCCGGGCGCGATCTTCACCATCCGCATGCCGGTGCCGGCCGACTTGCCTGCGCTGGGCACGCCCCTTACTGACGATGCGGCATGACAAATCAGACCGTGTCCATATTGGTCGTCGACGACGAGCCGCCAATCCGCAAACTGCTGCGCGTCGGCCTTGGCAGCCAAGGCTATACAGTCTCCGAGGCGTCGAACGCCAAGGCCGCGATCGACCTCATGCAGACCGAGCGCCCGGATCTTGTCCTACTCGATCTCGGCCTGCCCGGCATGGCCGGCCTGGAGCTGCTCGGCAAATGGCGCAGCGAGGGTCTCGATATTCCGGTCGTGATCCTGTCCAGCCGCACCGACGAGTCCGGCATCGTCGCAGCGCTCGAGCTCGGCGCCGACGACTATGTGACAAAGCCTTTCGGCATGAACGAGCTGGTCGCGCGCATCCGCGTGGCGCTGCGCCATAAATTCCAGCAGCAGGGCGAGAAGCCGGTGTTCCACACCGGCGACCTCTCGGTCGACCTGGTGAAGCGCATCGTCAAGGTCGAGGGCAAGGAAGTGAAGCTCTCGCCCAAGGAATACGACATCCTGCGCATGCTCGTGCAACATGCAGGCAAGGTGCTCACCCACCAGTTCCTGATGAAGCAGATCTGGGACGACTCGACCGACGTGCAATATCTGAGGGTCTATGTCCGCCAGCTGCGGCAGAAGATCGAGAAAACGCCGGACCAGCCGCGCTATATCATCACCGAGACCGGGGTCGGCTACCGTCTGCGCGAGATCGACACAAACGAACAACGCAACTGCGGGAAAAGTGTGTAGCGGTGAGGCTCTGCCGTAGACTCCCGTCCGGAATTACGTGAGCGAAAAGCCGACCGGCCTTCGTCGACCGCCCAGGGTGGCCCTCCCTCACTCAGTTCGCCGAGAGATCGGCCGTCCGCGCGAGCGCGCTTCCAAAACCGTTGAGCAAGATGGTGAAGGAGATCGGCTGCAGGGTATCCGCCGCCGTGGCGTCGATCTTCAGCGTGGTGCCGTTCTGAAGGCCAGTCGCGTGGGCGGGCGAAGCCGCTGTTACAGCCGCCGGCCGCCGCCGCCGTCAAGTGCAATGCTGGGCACGGGCGGGATTTTCTTTGGAACGACAATCGATCAGCTGACCATGGCGCCGCCGCTCGAACACCCTATATTGGGTAGAGGTTCTGTTTGTCATGCGGACAAGGAAGATGTCGTCCCACCGCCTACCGACGTTTCTGATTTCAGCTGCCCTGGCGGCCACCGTCTTGGTGGGTATTCCTTCCGGCGTATCGGCCCAGGTCGTCATCCCGACGAACCGCAACGCATTGGTGCAGCAGAACCAGCTGCAGCAGTTGCAGAACCAATTGCAGCGGCAGCAATACCAGCAGCAGCAACAGATCTATCGTGAGCTCGACCGGCCGACCCAACGCCAGCCTCAGCCCGACGTGCCGGTATATGACAAGACATGCCGAATGGAAGCGGTCGGCAACACGATTTCGCGGGTTTGCCGCTGACATCTTGTTTTATTCTGTTTATTAGCCGACTTACTTACCGGCAAAATACCGGATTGCATGGGCGGTGGTTTTAGAGCAATTCCAGGAAAAGTGTGCAAGGTTTTCGCTCAGGAATTGCAAAGGTTTGCAGGGGACAGGTTTTTGCACGCGCGGATAGCGTATGGCAGGCATGCTGCTCTCACCGGAATCTCGGATGGCAACAACCAAGAAGAAAGCAGTTCGCAAAGCCAAGAAAGGGCAACGGATCCGCCAGGTAGCGGCCATTCCGTTTCGGTTGCGGGAAGACGGTGGCCTCGAAGTGCTGCTCGTCACCTCACGCACCACGCGGCGCTTCATCGTGCCCAAGGGCTGGCCGATGAAGGGCAAATCCGGGCGCAAGGCGGCTATGATCGAAGCCCAGGAAGAGGCCGGTGTTCTCGGTAAGGCCCTGAAGCAGCCTGCCGGTACCTATTCCTATTGGAAACGCATGACCGATGGCTTCATTCGGGTGGACGTTTCGGTCTATCTCCTCCAAGTCACGGAGGAACTTGCCGATTGGCGGGAAGCCGCGAACCGGCAACGCGCATGGCTGCCGCCGGCAGACGCTGCCCTCCTCATCGACGAACCTGAGCTTTCGACGCTGCTCCGGGATCTGACCGTTCCGGCGGCCGATCCGGCTTAAGCGGATACCAGTTCAGTATCGTTTGGCCCATAGCGGCATGCCGGTGTGAATCCACCGCTGGGATTGTTCCCATTCGCTGCTTGACTCATACATATCCCGACAGTTATACGTCAATCGATAGCCACCGGGTTATTGATCAGAAATGACGACTGCGCACGATATGCTTTTCAGGACGCTTGCCGATCCGACGCGGCGCGCCATCTTCGAGCGCCTGTGCCGCCAGGGCGAGCAGACAGTCGGAGCCCTCACCGCACAGGCAGGTGTGTCGCAGCCGGCGGTGTCCAAGCATCTCGGTGTCCTCAAGGAAGCGGGTCTGGTCCGCGACCGTCATGAAGGGCGTCAGACGCATTACAGCGCACAACTCAAGGCGCTTGCGCCATTGATGGACTGGACGCGCGACATGGCGGGGTTTTGGGGAAGCCGGTTCGACGACCTCGAAGACCTGCTCAAAAGGATGGACCAATGAACGAAGGGCCGACAGCAACGCGCTCCGTCATCGTCGAGCGCGAGATACCCTTTGCGCCGGAAAAAATCTGGCGCGCGCTTACCCAGCCGCATCTCATCGAGGCATGGCTGATGAAGAATGACTTCGAGCCGGTTGTGAATCATCGCTTCAAACTGAGCGCGGACTGGGGAGGCGTCGACTGCCGGGTGAAGACGGTCGAGCCGAATCGGACGCTGTCTTACAGCTGGGACACCAAGGATCTCGAGAGCGTGGTCACCTGGACGCTCACCCCGACGGGCACGGGCACGCATCTCCGCATGGAGCAGGTCGGCTTCCGCACGGATCAGGAGCCATACTACCGAGGGGCCACAGTCGGCTGGAAGAGATACCTGGCGACTTTGGAGGAAGTCCTTTCGCGGCTCGACTGAGGTCGCGGCCAACAGCCGGACTGCTTGGAACCACACACTGTTGGGCGGGGCGGCACACCGCACGCATAAGCCATGGAGATATCGAAATGAAGATCAAGCTGACCAGTATCTATGTCGACGACCAGGAGAAGGCGCTCGGCTTTTATACCGACGTGCTGGGCTTCACAGCCGACTTCACCAACGGACCGTTTCGCTGGCTAACTGTCGTCTCGCCGGACGACCCTGACGGCACCGAGCTGCAGCTGGCGCTGAACGACAATCCAGCCGCAAAAACCTATCAGCAGGCCATCTTCAAGCAGGGTCAGCCGGCGCTGATGCTGTTCACCGACGACATCAACGCCGACCAAGAGCGCCTCAAGGCCAATGGTGGCACCTTCGCCCTGGCGCCGACCGCGGTGACCGGCGCTACCATCGCGCAGCTTAACGACACCTGCGGCAACCTCATTCAGCTTTCGCAGCTGGCGCGCTGGTAGAGAGCTCGATCGTCTCGTCATTCGCAAGGAGGTTAGATTGAACTGGAGCAACGGGATCAGGCAGCTTCACCGCTGGCTGTCGATCATCTTCACCGTCACTGTCATCGCCAATTTCGCCGCGATGAGCATGGGCCCGCCGCCCGCCTGGATCGTCTATTCACCGTTGATCCCGCTTTTCCTGCTTTTGTTCAGCGGGCTCTATATGTTCGTGCTGCCCTATGCCGCCAGATGGCGCGGCGAGCCGGCGGGCGAGCGCACAGGATCGGCCTGATGGCGAAGGCGGAATCGCAAGCCGACGCATCTCCCGACAAGAAGCCGGTCCTGCTTTCGGGCGACAATCCGCAGGTCGCCAAAGGCCATGGCGACGCTCCCGTGCAGGCCTATATCGCGGCGATGCCGGGCTGGAAGAGCGAGGTCGGGCGTCGGCTCGACCAGCTCATCGTGCAAGCCATTCCCAACGTGCAAAAGGCCGTTAAATGGAACTCTCCATTCTACGGCACGGACGGCGAAGGCTGGTTTCTCGGCATCCATTGCTTCGCCAGATACATCAAGGTGGCGTTCTTCCGCGGCCTGTCGCTGAAGCCCGTGCCGCCAGTCGAATCCAAGAGCAGAGACACGCGCTATTTCCACATCCATGAGGGCGATCGGCTCGACGAGGAGCAGATCGTCTCCTGGGTGAAGCAGGCAAGCCGGCTGCCCGGCGAACGGATGTAAGTGCAGGGACGATCAACCGCCGTCCCGCTGGAAAAGACACGGTTGCAATTTCCATTTAGGTCAGGAGAACCGAACATGCAAAAAGGCGGCGCGCAGGGCGAAAAGTCTCCGTCCGAGATGATCGACGGAAGGATCGAGGAACTGGGTGACTGGCGTGGCGAGATGCTTGCCCGGCTCCGCGCCTTGATCCGGCAGGCCGCGCCGGAAGCCGTCGAGACATGGAAATGGCGCGGCGTGCCGGTCTGGGAGGATGCCGGCATCATTTGCACCGGCGAGACCTACAAGACGGTCGTCAAGCTGACCTTCGCCAAGGGCGCGGCACTGCCCGATCCCAGGAAGCTCTTCAACTCCAGCCTCGATGGCAACACCCGGCGCGCCATCGATTTCAGGCAAGGCGACACGATCGACGAAGCTGCGCTGAAGGCGCTCGTTCGAGAAGCCGTGGCTCTCAACAAAGCGAAGGCCAAGCGCTGAGAGATGGCTGCGGCAATAACCCATCGGGTGAAGTTGCCGGCTTTTACTTACGCGCTCCGGGAATGCGGATCGACACTATGCACCCAGTATCACCATCACGCAGCGTAAGCGTCCCTTCTGTTGCTGAGCAAATTCATGAAACTGATACTAGACAAATTTATCGGCCGTTAAGTCGGGCGCTCTATCTGCATCGATGTCGCCAGCAACCGGGCGACATGCGGGGAAGAATATCGTCTCAACCGACGGATGAGCCAGTCGGACAGACACCGAGGGGGCCAGAACGAGCTCCATGGGAATGGGATGAAGCTCTCGTTGACCGATGCCGGTCCGCGTCTGATAGGGCTGGTCTGGCCCTTCGTCGCGGTGGTTCTGATCCAGGCGCTGGTTGCAACCCTGAGCCTCCAGACATTATCGGCGGTCCGCGCCTATGTCGGCGGCGAAAGCCAATGGTCGAAAGGCCAGAAGCACGCCATTTACTTCCTGAACCTCTATGCCGATACCGGCCAGCAAGGGTACTTCAACGAATATCGTCAAGCCATCGCCGTGCCGCTCGCCGATCGCGCCGCGCGGCTGGCGCTCGAACAGGCCGAGCCCGACACGAATGCGGCCCGGCTTGGCTTTCTCGGCGGCAACAACCACCCCGACGATGTTGATGGCATGATCTGGCTGTTCCGGAATTTCCGCAGCGTCAGCTATCTCGAGACCGCGATCCGCCACTGGACGAACGCCGACGAGATGATCCTCGCCATCAAAGGACTTGGCGATGACATGCATCGAAAGCTTGAGCAGGGACCGGCATCGGCCGCTGAGATCGGCCTCTGGAAGGCGAAAATCCACCAGCTCGACCGACAGATCGGACCCCTTGCCGAGGCCTTTTCCGACAGCCTCGGCAAGGGTTCGCGCTTCATCAAGATGGCGCTGACGGTGGCCAATCTCGCCACCGCCGCCCTACTGATCCTGCTCGTTGTCTGGCGAACGCGCAAGTTGATGAAGCAACGCCAGGCGTTTCAGAGTGCCCTCAACGCCGAGCGCGAGCGTGCTCAGATCACGCTGGCCTCGATCGGCCAAGCCGTCATCAGTACCGATGCCAAGGGTCGGCTCGACTATATGAATGTCGGGGCAGAAAGGCTGCTTGCCCGCCCGCTTGCCGCCGCCAAGGGAAGGCCGATGAACACCTTGTTCCGCCTGGTCGATAAGGACAGCGGTGTCGAGGAGACCGATCTGATCCCACGCCTCCTAGCAGGCGAGGCACGCCGCTCCAACGTGCGCCCGCAACTCCTGGAGCGTCCCGACGGGTCGGTCGTGCCGGTGGCGCTGAATGGCGCTCCCTTGATCGTTTCCGGCAAGATACTCGGTTGCGTTCTGGCCCTGCATGACATGACGCGCGAGCAGGATTATATCGAGCGCCTGTCCTGGCAGGCATCGCATGATGCGCTGACTGGTCTTGTCAACCGCCGCGACTTTGAGAACCGGCTGGCGGGCGCGATCTCCGAAGCGCCGGAAAGGTCGCGCAGGCACGCGCTGATGTATCTCGACCTCGACCAGTTCAAGCTGGTCAACGACACATGCGGCCATGCCGCCGGCGACCAGCTGCTGCGCCAGATCTCGGTGCTGCTCGCCAACGAGCTGCCGCCCGGCGATATTCTGGCCAGGCTCGGCGGCGACGAGTTCGGCGTGCTGCTCTTCGATTGTGATGCCGACTGTGCCGCCGCAACGGCCGAACGGCTGCGCGCCACGGTCCAGGACCTGCATTTCTCCTGGGACGAGCGCCCCTTCAACATCAGCGTCAGCATCGGCATGGTCGAAGTCGCCAATGCCGGGATGACGCTGGAGGAGGTGCTGCGCGCCGCCGACGTAGCCTGCTACATGGCGAAGGAAAAGGGCCGCAACCGCGTCCAGTTCCACAGCGAGGGCGACACCGCGCTTCGCGAGCGCTTCGGCGAGATGGCCTGGGTGCAGCGCCTGCATGCCGCGCTGGACGAGAATCGCTTCAGGCTGCACGCGCAGGAGATCGCGCCGGTGCGGGACGACATCCCGGATCATGGCGCGCATATCGAAATCTTGCTGAGGTTGACCGATGAGGACGGCAGCTTAGTCACCCCGCAGAGCTTCATTCCGGCGGCGGAGCGCTACGGATTGATGCCGGCGATCGATCGCTGGGTGGTGCGCAACACCTTCGCCATCCTGGCGGCGAGGCTCGCCGATCCGCATGCGACGCCGATATCCACCTGCGCGATCAATCTGTCCGGCGCCACCTTCGGCGACGAGACGTTCCTCGGATTCATGCGCGAACAATTCGCCGCGCACGCCATTGCGCCCGAGATGATCTGCCTGGAGATCACCGAGACCAGCGCCATCGCCAATCTGACTGAGGCGATGCGCTTCATCGCCGATCTGCGTGGGCTGGGCTGCCGCTTCGCGCTCGACGACTTCGGCTCCGGCATGTCGTCCTTCGCCTATCTGAAGCATCTGCCGGTAGACTACCTCAAGATCGACGGCAGCTTCGTCAAGGACATGCTCGACGACCGCATCGACCGCGCCATGGTCGAGATGATCCATCACATCGGCAAGGTGACGGGAAAACGCACCATTGCGGAATTCGTCGAAAGCGACGGCATCCTCGACGCCTTGCAAGCGATCGGCGTCGACTATGCGCAGGGCTATGCGATCGCGCGGCCCCAGCCATTCGATGCAACCGCGGTGCTGCGCGGCAGTCGCAGCGAGCGCGATGCAACGGTGGATAGCTGGGAGACTTTGGCGCGGACGCTGCGCCGCAAAGCCGGCTGATTATCCCGCTCTAGGCCACAACTCCTCCGGCCCGCCGTTCCAGCAGGATCGTCGGCTTCTCGTGATAGGTGGTCCGCAAAATCTCTCCATAACCGTTCTTTTCGGCTACCTTCAGCGAAGCGCCGTTTTCCGGATCGATGATGCAGACGGTTCTCGCCTGTCCAAACGCCTTGTCGCTCCAGGCGACGATCCGCCCGACAACCTCGCTCGCAAGCCCCCGGCCGTGCGCCTCCGAAGCCAGGGCCCAGCCGGCTTCCGGCACGCCTTCGATCGAAGGTTCGATCTCGCGCTTCAGGTCATGGAAGCCGGCCTCGCCGATGAAGCGCCCCGTCGCCTTGTCCTCGATCGCCCAGAAGCCGTAGCCGATCAGCGACCACAGGCCCGCATGGCGCAGGAAGCGCAACCAGCTCTCCTCGCGCGTGCGCGGCTTGCCGCCGATGAAACGCGTTACCGCAGGTTCCGCCCATATGGCTGCATACGTCTCGAAATCGCCCAGACGATGGGGCCGCAGGATAGTCCGCGCCGTCTCGAGCATCGGCACGCCAGCTTCCGTCTTGATGCTCATGGCACTCCTCTGGTTGAGACGGCAGCACTTATTGTGTTTCACCGTTTCGCGGAAACGGTGAAACACACTAACTCTTTGTTTTCACGCAATTCCGGACGGAAAACCGCTCACACTTTTCCTGGAATTGCTCTAGCAAACCGGCGTCCCCAGGCAAGGGCCAGGAATGGCCGGGGTCATCCTCCAGCGCAACGATTCGCCGTCTGGGAATCTTGACCGATGATGCTACTCTTCGGACACAGGATCCGGCCGCCTCGCGGCTGCCAGGCGCAGGGAAGAACATGGACACCACTGATCTTGTATTGGCCATTCTCCATCACCTGTTGGTGTTCTCGCTGGCCGGCATCATCGGCGCCGAGTTCGTGCTGGTGCGCGGCGATTTGGGTGCGCCGACGCTGAAGCACCTTGCCGGCATCGACCGCCATTACGGCATCATCGCCGCGCTGATCATCATCGTCGGCGTCTGCCGGGTGTTCTTCGGTCTGAAGGGTTGGGAGTTCTACGTCTACAACTGGGTGTTCTGGGCAAAGATGGTGGCCTTCGCCATCGTTGGGCTGCTGTCGATCGTGCCCACCATGCGCTTCATCTCCTGGAACAGGCAGGCCAGCGGCAATCCCTCTTTCGCGGTGCCTGCGTCGGAACTGGACTCGGTGAAGAACTATGTCCGCGCCGAGGGCTTCATCTTCCTGCTCATCCCGGTTTTTGCCGCGGCCATGGCGCGCGGCTACGGCTATTAGAGCCAAATCCGCTCTAGAGCATGAAGCCGAAAAGTGTGAAGCGGTTTTCGGGCGACATCATGCTCTATCCCTTTGATTTTAGAGCCGGATTCAGTCGATTCGACCTGAAATCATCCGGCTCTACGCCTCGGCCGGAAACGTCTCCTCCAGCGGCGCGATCGGCACCAGCGGCGCCGGGATGCCGGTGGTCTTTTCCTTCGACTTACAGATATCGGCGATGACGCAAGCCGGGCAATCGGGCTTGCGCGCCTTGCAGACATAGCGGCCATGCAGGATCAGCCAATGATGCGCGTGGCGCATGAATTCGGCCGGGATGACCTTGAGCAGCCCCTGCTCTACCTGCTCCGGCGTCTTGCCGGGCGCCAGCCCGATCCGGTTGCCGATACGGAAGATATGCGTGTCGACCGCCATCGTGTGCTGGCCGAAAGCGACGTTGAGCACGACATTGGCGGTCTTGCGCCCGACGCCCGGCAGCTTCACCAGCTCATCGCGCTCCTCCGGCACCTGACCTGCGTGATCGTCGATCAGCGCCTTCGACAGCGCGATCACGTTCTTCGCCTTGTTCCGCCACAGCCCTATCGTGCGGATGTAATCGCCGACCTTGGCCTCACCCAGCGCCAGCATCCTGGCTGGCGTGTCGGCAGCCGCGAACAGCGCCTTGGTCGCCTTGTTGACGCCCGCGTCGGTTGCCTGCGCTGACAGCACCACCGCGACCAGCAGCGTGAAGGCGTTGACATAGTCGAGCTCGCCTTTCGGCTCAGGCCGCTGCACGGAAAAGCGCCTGAAGATCTCATGCACCTCGGCGGGGCTGTAAAGCGAGCGCAAGGTGGCTTTACGCGGCCGTCCACCGGGCGCCCGACCGCCATTGGCAGCGGAGGTTTGAAGTTTTTTGACAGCTGCGGATTTTTTCGACTTGGGAGGCGCCATTTCCTTCCTATAATAGTCCCTCATGAGCGACACAAACGCCTCATTCGAAGCCGACAAGCCATTTTTCCAAGCCTTGCTGACGCCGCACCGCTCGCTCGGCCGCACCGGTTTCCTGATCCTGATGGGAGCGCTTCTGTTCGGCTGGGCGGTCACCGGCACCTTCTTCCTGGCGCATGGCGCCTGGCCGGTGTTTGGTTTCTTCGGCCTCGATGTGATCGCCGTCTATATCGCTTTCCGCGCCAACTACCGGGCCGCGCGCGCCCGTGAGGAAATCACCGTATCGCGCACCAGCCTCGACATCCGCAAGACGGCGCCTTCCGGCCGCTCGGAAGCGCATCATTTCAATCCGTTCTGGACCCGGTTCTCGATCGCCCGCCACAGCGAAATCGGCATCACCAAAATGGCCGTCGAAGCGCAGGGCAAGAGCGTGGCGATCGGCGGCTTCCTCAATCCCGACGACCGCGAGAGCTTCGCCACCGCCTTTTCGCGCGCGCTGGCGACCGCCAAGACGCGCTGACGCCCAAGCAACTCAGAACCGGTAGCGCAGCAGCCTGCCGACCTTGCGCATGGCAGGGATAAGCCTCCAGAGGCCAACGAACAAGCGCGCGGACCAGCTAAGCCGCGCCCCTTGCTGCGGCTTGTAGGAAGGGATCTCGCCGACGAAGCGAAGTTTCGGCGCCGCCCGCTCCAGTTCGCGCGGATCCTCGATGGCCCAGTGGACCTCGGAGCCGGTGGCCTTGATGGCCGGATTGAGGCGCATCAGCTTCAGCCCGAAACGGCTGTAGGCATCGAACATCAACTCGCCGCCGGCCAGATGGGAGACAAGACGCGCGAACAGCCGGGGCCCTTCGTCGGCGGGGAGATACGGCGAAAGCCCCTCCGCCAACACCATGGCGGGACGGTTGCGGGGCACCACGGCCAGCCAATCCGGCTCGATCACCGACGAGGCAACAAGGTGATAACAGTCACGGGGCGGATAGAGCCTGCGCCTGAGTTCGATGACCTCCGAATAATCGACGTCGAACCAGTCGACGCCTGGCAGCGGATCTAGGCGAAAGATCCGCGTATCGAGCCCGCATCCCAGATTCAGCACGATCGCATCCGGATATCGCGCAAGGAAATCCGCGACGCACAGGTCCAGTGTCTTCGCCCGGATCGCAAAGCCTAGCCCGAGATTGCCGTCGACCTTGAGCCTCGAGAAATCATAGTCGATCCTTCGCACCGCCTCGTCGGCGAAGCGATCCTGGAGCAGCGAATTGGGCAGCCGGCTCTCCAGCGCCTTGCCGTAGAGCGTCATCAGCAAGGTTTCCCTTGCCCCGGTGAGAGCCACCCTTTCGTCGGCCATGATTGTCCTCTCCGGCCCGAAGCTTACTCTATCTGGGGGCCGGCGGCAGGAAGGCAAGTTTCGGGTGGTTGCAACGCTCTGCAAGACCGATATTCGCCGCCAAGGAGATATTGCCATGAACGCTCAGATGACCATGAATACGCAGATGAAACCGATCGCGATCCTTGAGAACGACATCACGCCGGAAGGCAGCGACTACGACGTCGTGCGCCGTGCCATCGAGAAGATCAGCCTCGACTATCGCGACCAGCCCTCGCTGGAGGTCCTGGCCGAGGAAGTCGGCGAGACGCCGACCGGCCTGCAGAAGCTGTTCACGCGGTGGGCCGGCCTGTCGCCGAAAGCCTTCCTGCAGGCAGTGACACTCGACCACGCGCGCAGGCTGCTCGATTCCGGAATGCCGCTCCTGGAGACCTCGTTCGAGCTCGGCATGTCCGGCCCCGGCCGGCTGCACGACCTCTTCGTCACCCATGAGGCCATGTCGCCCGGCGACTACAAGAGCAGGGGCGCGGGACTCACGATCCGCTACGGCTACCACATCTCGCCTTTCGGCATCGCGCTGATCATGGTCACCGACCGCGGCCTCGCGGGCCTCGCCTTCTGCGATGCCGGCGGCGAACGGGCTGCCTTAGCAGACATGTCCGGCCGCTGGCCGAACGCGACTTATGTCGAGGACATGTCAGCCACCCAGGCTTACGCCGCGCGGGTCTTCGACCCGACCAAGTGGCGCGCAGACCAGCCGCTGCGCGTGGTGATGATCGGCACCGATTTCCAGCTTCGCGTCTGGGAGGCCTTGCTGCGCATCCCGATGGGCAGGGCCTGCACCTATTCCTCGATCGCGGCGAGCATCGGCGCGCCAAGCGCCAGCCGGGCCGTCGGCGCGGCGGTGGGCGCCAACCCGATGTCCTTCGTGGTGCCCTGCCATCGCGCTCTCGGCAAATCCGGCGCGCTCACGGGCTACCACTGGGGTCTGACGCGCAAACGCGCCATCCTCGGTTGGGAAGCGGGACAGGTAGGCTTCTGAAACATCGATTTTTTGGCTGCCATTGCGAAAAGCCGCGTATCAACCAGAACCAGACCGGCTTCACCCTGCCCCGGCGTGACCTTGCCGCAGGGCAAGGGCGAGGTGCATGCGTCGCACGGCACCACCTGCCAGTGACGTTTCGGGCTCCGGCGTCTCGGCGTGATCCATGGCAACAGCCAGTCGAACAACGACCTTGCCACCTATGGGCGCGTGGTCATCCCGATCGGCCGCACGCCCAAGCGCCTGGATTGCAGCTGGCTCTACGAGCTCGAGGTCGAGCGCCTGCAGACTGCGGCTGTTGAAGATGGGGCTTCCCCCCGACGGCCAGACGACGGGAAGCGTGTCGGATGCGGCTCCCGCGTCCGCGTCATCGCCTGCCTGGGCCAATGAAGGCTGGAGCAGCCGCGGCGGAACCGACGATGTCAGGAACAAGAAGATGAAATAGCGGCGCGCTGCTTGCCGTTGGCCTGTTTGCCGGCACTTGCGCGCCGGCACAGGCTGCGATCGTCGGCACCTGCACGATCATGATCGGCAACACCGGCGTGATGAAGGCAAACCCATCGATCAACATCTTCGGCTCCAAGCAGGCGGGCGGGCCTAGCGCCAGCGCCACCATTACGGCAAGCTCGCTGCTGTGCACCCTGCTCAACCTGATCGATTGCTATTCCGTCTCCACGCCGGCGACGGCCGCGTTCACGTCCGCGCCGAGCGGCGGCGACACCAATGTCACCTTTGCCTCCGTCTTCCGCCTCGACGGTTCCGGGCTGGACATACCGGGCAGCTCGCCGCAGCGGGTGACCAACGGCACCCATACCATCCAGGTCGATCTCACCGCCACGAAGTCGCCCGGAATCTTCCCGGCAGGCAACTATCAGGACACGGTCACGGTGCTCTGCGAGTGATGCCTGTGGGCCAAGAGCCCGCGCAACCGGCATGATCTGGCAACCGGCGGTCTTTGCGGCTAGCTTCGCCCCCAGCACGCAATTCCCGGACGAGCGCTTCGCCGCCCATTTCGCCAGGAATTGCGAAAAGCAGAATCTTGGAGCAGGTCCGCCTCAAGCGGGCCGGGCCGCTTCAACGGGAGGCAGTTTTTGATTATCGTTGTCGGTTCGATCAACCTCGACCTCATCGCCAATGTCGACCGCCTGCCGGAACCCGGCGAGACGGTCCGCGGCTCCAGCTTTGCCACTGCGCCCGGCGGCAAGGGTGCCAACCAGGCGCTAGCCGCGGCGCGCGCGGGAGCCCAGGTGCGCATGGTGGGCGCGGTCGGCAAGGATAGCTTTGCCCCCGAAGCGCTCGCCCTTCTCAAGGCTGGCAATGTCGATCTCTCCGGGGTCGGCCAGAGCTTCGCCTCCACCGGCACGGCGCTGATCCTGGTCGGCGCCGACGGGGAGAATGTCATCGCCGTCGTGCCGGGCGCCAATGATTCGGTGGTGCCGGGCGATGTCACCAAGGCCTATCTCAAAAAGGGCGATGTCGTGCTCTTGCAGCACGAGATCCCGCTGCCGACGGTAGAAGCCACGCTTGACGCGGCGCGCGCGACGGGCGCCGTCAGCGTGCTCAACACCGCGCCCTTCCGGGCCGAAGCCGCCGGCTTCCTCGGCAAGGCCGACTACGCCGTCGCCAACGAAACCGAGTTCGATCTCTATGGCGAGGCGCTGGCGCTTTCGGGGCGCGACCGCCCTGCCCGCATGCGCGCCTACGCCCAAAAGACCGGCAGCGCCATCGTCGTCACGCTGGGCGGCGACGGCGTGCTGGCCGCGACGTCGCATGATTTCCTCGCCATCCCGGCGCTGAAGATCACGCCGGTCGACACGGTCGGCGCCGGCGACACTTTCTGCGGCTATTTCGGCGCCGGCCTGTCGTCGGGCCTTTCGCTCGAGCAGGCGCTTACCCGTGCCGCTGCGGCCGGCTCGCTCGCCTGCCTGAAGCCTGGCGCGCAGCCGGCGATCCCGCTGAGCAAGGATGTCGATGCGGCTTTGGCGGGCATGCGTTAAGCCATGCGCCCCGTCACAAAACATGCCGTGCCGCCGGCCGGCGATATCTGTCGCCTCTCCGCCGTGGATCTCGCCGACAGGATCAGACAGCGACAACTGTCGGTGCATGAAGTCGTCAGCGCTTTCCTTGACCGCATCGAGGCCGTGAACCCGCTGGTCAACGCCGTTGTATCGCTGCGTGAGCGCGCCGAGATCCTGGCCGAAGCTGAGAGCGCCGATGCTCATTTGGCCCGGGGCGGCGAGACCGGATCGCTGTTCGGCCTGCCGATCGCCATCAAGGACCTCGCCCTGACCAAGGGGCTCAGAACCACCTTCGGCTCGCCGATCTTTGCCGATTTCATTCCCGACACGGACGACTTCTTCGTCGAGCGCATCCGCAAGGCCGGCGCCATCATCATCGGCAAGACCAATGTTCCGGAATTCGGCCTCGGCTCCAACACCTACAATCCAGTCTTCGGGCCGACGCTCAACGCCTTTGATCCGGCGCTCACCGCCGGCGGCTCAAGCGGCGGCGCGGCGGTGGCGCTGGCGCTCGACATGGTGCCGGTCGCCGACGGCAGCGACTTCGGCGGCTCGCTACGCAATCCGGCGGCCTACAACAATATCTACGGCTTCCGTCCCTCGCAGGGACTCGTGCCGGCCGGCCCTGACATCGACGTCTTCTATTCGCAGATGGGCGTCGAGGGACCGATGGGCCGCAGTGTGCGCGACGTCGCGCTGCTGCTCGACGAACAGGCGGGCTACCACCCGCAAGCGCCGTTGTCGTATGCCAAGGAAGGCTCGTTGCTCGACGGGTTGAGGGCAAAAGCCTCCGGCGGCCGCGTCGCCTGGCTGGGCGACCTCGGCGGCTATCTGCCGACGGAACCGGGCGTCCTCGATCTTTGCGAGGCCGCCCTTGCCCGCTTCGCGGGCGCATCGTTCCACAGCCAAACGCTGGTGCCGGATGTCGATTTCGAGGCGTTGTGGCAGGTTTTTGTCACCTTGCGCCAGGCAAGCAGCGGCTGCGGGCTGAAAGCGCATTATGACGATCCGGCAAAACGGAAGCTTCTGAAGCCAGAGGCTATCTGGGAAGTGGAGCAGGCGATGCGTCTCACCGCACCGCAAATCCACGCTGCCGGCGTCCGGCGCACCGCGTGGCATCGCACGTTGCTGTCGCTGTTCGAGCGCTTCGACCTCATCGCCCTGCCGACCGCGCAGGTCTTCCCATTCAATGTGACCACCCACTGGCCGCGCGAGGTCGCGGGGCGAAGCATGGACAGCTATCATCGCTGGATGCAGGTCTCGGCCTTCGCCACGCTGGGCGGCTGCCCGGCGCTCAACGTGCCGGCCGGCTTCGACGAGAAGGGTCGGCCGATGGGTATGCAGCTGATCGGCCGCCCGCGCGGCGACCTTGCCGTGCTCAAGGCCGGCGCCGCCTATGAAGCGACGCTGCCATGGCCGCCGGGGGCTGACTGACGGGCTTGCCCTGCCCGGCCAGCTTGCGCCAACGCCAATCCCGTGCATTGATCGCGCGCCGCCGCATCGGCGCCTGTCCGAGGGAAATCATGTCGCTGGAACTCTACGCCACCTATGTCGTCGCCTGCATCGTCATCATCCTGGTACCGGGCCCGACCGTCACGCTGATCATCGCCAACAGCATCCGCCACGGCTCGCGCGCGGGCTTGGCCAATGTGGCAGGCACCCAAGCCGGGCTTGCCATCATGATCGCCATCGTCGGCATCGGCCTCAACACGCTGATCGCTGGCATGGGTCACTGGTTCGAATGGGTGCGGCTGCTCGGCGCCGCCTACCTGATCTGGATGGGCGTGCAGATGTTTCGCGCAAAAGGCGCGCTGAACCCGGACGGGTCGGCGAAGAAGCCGCGAGGCGGCTTCTTTCTGCAGGGTTTTCTGGTGGCGATCAGCAATCCGAAGACCTTGGTGTTCTTCGGCGCCTTCTTCCCGCAATTCATCGCCCCGCAAGGCAATTACACGCTGCAGATCGTGGTCATGGGCCTGACCGCGATGATCTTCGCCGCCATGTCGGACTCCACCTACGCCCTTGCCGCCGGCCGCGCTGGCCGGTTGCTGTCGGCCAGCCGCGTCAAGCTGATGTCACGCATCAGCGGCAGTTTTCTTGTCGGCGGCGGGCTGTGGCTGGCGTTCTCCAAGGCGAAGTAAGACAAAACGCGCAGGCCCTCACAACAGCGCTTCTGATCCCCCCATCATGGCTACTGGGGTCAAGCAAAATGCTGAGTAGCTACACTGGGCTGCGTAAGAACGCGCTCGCCGTTCTGCTGGTTGGTGCCATATTTGCATTGGGTGCGTTCGTTTTCCTGCGGCAAGTGACAAATGACGCCAGCCCCGTCCGCTCAGTCGACACTCTTGCTGCCACAATCAAGAGTGTTCATTGGGGTAAAGATGCGCCGACGACGTATGTGCTTTTCCTTGATGGCGGCGGTACGGTTCTCGTCGCTGACGATCGGCCGCACCTTATCGGCGCTCGCGCGAACATAGAGCGCGTAACCCGCGACAACGGCTTCGTTTTCTACCGGTTCCCGGAATAGCTCCAGCTTTTAGCCGGGATTTTGTGCAAGCCGACGAGGTGGGGACACCGCACCTTGTCGGCTCAGTACCTATCGAACGCCAACATCATAAGCACAGCGCCGACACCTATCGATTGCTCAATGGGCGACGGCGCTGTGCTTGGCGAATCCAGACTGTATCGAGCAATCCCAGGAAAAGTGTGAGCGGTTTTCCGTCCGGAATTGCGTCTAAACGCACTAGTTGAGCCGCCCCAACCTCTCCACCAGCAGCGCGAAGAATCCATCATGGTCGATGTCGCGCATCACCGTGGCGTTCTTTTCCCGCTTGGTGACGCCCCACCAGTCGATCACCGTCATGCCCATGGTGAGGTCCGACGCGGTCTCCACGCTGACATTGCAGCGGCGACCCTTGAACAGCTCCGGCTTGATCAGATAGGCGATCACACACGGATCGTGCAGCGGCCCACCATCGGTGCCGTATTTCTCCTCGTCATAGCGCTCGAAGAACTCCAGCATCTCAGCGGTCGCGGTGCCGACCTTGGTGCCGAGCTGGCGGAAAGCCTGGATGCGCTTGGAGGTGGTCAGCGCCTTGTGCGTGACGTCGAGTGGCATCATCACGATCGGGATGCCCGATTTGAACACCAGATCGGCGGCCTGCGGGTCGACATAGATGTTGAACTCGGCGGCCGGCGTGACATTGCCGCCCTCGAAGAAGCCGCCGCCCATCAGGACGATTTCCTTGATGCGGGGCGCGATCCTGGGCTCGCGGATCAGTGCCAGCGCGATGTTGGTGAGCGGTCCGAGCGGGCAGAGCGTGATCGTGCCGCTTTCCTCGCCCATCAGCGTCTCGACGATGAAATCGACGGCGTATTGTTCCTGCAGCTTCATGGTTGGCTCAGGCAGCTGCGGCCCGTTCAGGCCGGTCTTGCCATGCACTTCCTCGGCGGTGACGAGCTCGCGCGCCAGCGGGCGTATGGCGCCGGCATAGACCTTGATGTCGGGCCGGCCGGCCAGCTCGCAGATCTTGCGGGCATTGTTCTGCGTCAGCTTCAGCGGCACGTTGCCTGCAACAGCGGTGATGCCGACGATCTCCAGCTCGGAACTGCCGAGCGCCAGCAATATGGCGACGGCATCGTCCTGGCCGGGATCGGTGTCGATGATGATCTTTCTGGACTGGGGCATTTCATTTCCTTTTGGGGAGTCTTTTTGGGCGGGGTTTCAAGCATGATCCCTAAAAGTGGAACCGGTTTTCGGACAAGATCATGCTCGAACGAAGAGCTGAGCCAGGAGGGCGGTTCGACGAAACGTCATCCTGATTTCAGTGGCTTGAACTTGATCGCGCGGCGGACCATATCAAGACCATCGGGAAAAATGCCATCCGGGTTTTTCCAGTTTGTGTCGCTCTTCAGAGGACAGTGTAACAATGAGTCGAATGACGCCCTTCTCCAGCCCGCTTCTTCTGGGCTTCGATGCCATGGAAAAGACGCTTGAGCGTCTGGCGAAGACCGGCGACAGCTATCCTCCGTACAACATCGAACGTCTCGGCGCCGCTGACGGCAAGGCCGAAAGGCTCCGCATCACATTGGCCGTTGCCGGTTTCGCCGAGAGCGATCTCGATGTCACCACGGAGGAAAACCAGCTGATCGTGCGCGGTCGCCAGAGCGACGACACCGAGCGCGAATTCCTCCACCGCGGCATCGCGGCGCGCCAGTTCCAGCGCTGCTTCGTGCTGGCCGATGGCATGCGGGTGATCGCGGCCGAGCTGAAGAACGGCCTGCTGTCGATCGATCTCGATCGGCCGGAGGCCGAGCGGCTGGTACGGAAAATAAACATATCGGTGAAAGACTGACCTTCGCCGATGGCTCTATGCGAGGCGGCCAATCCTGGCGTCTCGCGCCAAGGAGGCTTGAAATGACCAGAACTGACGAAACCATCACCATGACCAGCGGCGAACTCGCCCATCTCGGCGAAGGCTCTGTCGCCTATCTGAGGAAAGTGTCGAGCGACGACCTGCGCGGCCGCTTCCCCGGCCTCGGCGAAATTGCGCCCGGCCTGGAGCTGTGGGCGCTGTTTGCCGCCAACGGCCAGCCGATCCTGCTTTCCGACGCCCGCGACCGGGCGCTGGCGGGTGCGCTTGAGAACGACCTGACCACTGTCGCAATCCACTAACGCGACTCTGAACGTTCGAAACGGAGAGGGCCGCTTGCGGCGGCCCTTGCAAGGTTTATCCCAAAAATTGGCCTTGGAGCAATTCCAGGAAAAGTGCGAGCGGTTTTCCGTCCGGAATTGCATAAAAACAAAGGGATAGAGCGGTTCGCGGTTCCGTGAAACGGTGAAACGCTCTACGCTGCGTGCGAGGCCTGCGTGTCGGACAGCAGCGCGTGGATCGCCACCGCATCGCGCGTACCCCTGATCTTGGCGACCGTATCGGCATCGCGCAGCACGCGCGCGATGCGCGACAGCGCCTTGAGATGGTCCGCGCCTGCGCCTTCGGGCGCAAGCAGCAGAAACACCAGGTCGACCGGCTGGTCGTCCAATGCCTCGAAATCGACCGGCGTTTCCAGCCGCGCGAAGACTCCGGCGATCCGCTTCACGCCGGCGAGCTTGCCGTGCGGAATGGCGATGCCATTGCCGACGCCAGTCGATCCCAGCCGCTCGCGCTGCAGGATGGTGTCGAACACCTCCCGTTCCGGGATTCCCGAAATCGCCGCCGCCCTCTCCGACAGCAATTGCAGAAGCTGCTTCTTGGAATTCGCCTTCAACGCCGGCATGATCGCCGGGACGCTGATGAGATCGCTGAGATCCATGCTTGAAAAATCCCTTGCTCGCCTGCCGCGCCAGTCGTCGCCCCCTCGCGCGGCCGGCTTTTTATGCCTGTGCGACTTTGGTCGTCGACGGATCTATCCAGCCGATATTGCCATCCGGCCGGCGGTAGACGATGTTGAGATGGTCGGTCCCGGCGTTGCGGAACAGGAATACCGGGCTGTCGCTGTTGTCGAGCTCGATGACCGCAGAAGCGACTGACATGGTCCGCAGCGTCATGCTTGATTCGGCGACGATGACCGGAGCGAAGTCCTCCGGAATGTCTTCCTCGTCATCGGTGAGAGGAGCCATCACCGTGTAGGCAATGTCGGTCGGCTCTTCGCCATTGCCATTGCCGGTGTTGCGTGACTTCAGCCGGCGCTTGTAGCGGCGCAGCCGCGTTTCCAGCCGATCGGCCGCCACCTCGAAGGCGAGCGTCGGGTCCTGGGCGTCGCCGGTTGCCTGCAGCGAGGCGCCGGAATCGAGCCGGATCATGCAGTCGGCGGAGAAACGCGACCCCGATTTGATGACCGTGACATGTCCTGAAAAACCCCGATCGAAATATTTCTCGATCGCCTCGCCGACCCGGTCGTTGATGCGCGTGCGGAACGCATCGCCGATGTCCATGTGTTTTCCCGAAATGCGTAGATTCATCTGAAAACTGACCTTCCTTGCCCAGGCTTCAAACTGGTCCCGAGTTTATACCCGTGGTGCGCGCGCACAAGCTTCGCAGCGGCATGCGCGCCGATTTTAGACCCGAACTTTCCGGTTGATCACAAGTCGCCTTCTTGGCCGTCCATGGCCTTGTCTGACGGACCCATTTGCAAGCTGGCATTACCGCCCTGCTCATGCGGGCGGGCTTCTAGACACTTCATTGCGGCTTGTCAATGAAGCTTGGGAATTGTGGAAAATCAGCCAATCTCGCGCCGGCCAGGGCTTGTCGGGATGTGGGGCGGGCCGGCATCATCCGAATACCCGCAGGCCTAGCGGCCGGCGTTCGCGAGCGCTCGCTTCTCCCGTCGCCGTTGCACCGACGACGGAATGTTCATGCCTTCGCGGTATTTCGCGACGGTGCGGCGCGCGATGTCGACCCCGCTTTCCTTGAGCATGTCGACGATGGCGTCGTCGGAAAGCACGTCGGCGGGCTTTTCCTCGTCGATCATCTGCTTGATGCGGTCGCGCACGGCCTCGGACGAGTGCGCTTCGCCGCCTTCGGCCGAGGCGATCGACGCGGTGAAGAAATAGCGCAGCTCGAAAACCCCGCGCGGCGTCAGCATGTATTTGTTTGCGGTGACACGGCTTACGGTCGATTCATGCATGCCGATGGCGTCGGCCACCGTGCGCAGGTTGAGCGGCTTGAGATGGCGCACGCCATGGACGAGGAATGCGTCTTGCTGCCTAACGATTTCCGAGGCCACCTTGAGAATGGTCTTGGCCCGCTGGTCGAGGCTGCGCGTCAGCCAGTTGGCGTTCTGCAGGCATTCGGCCAGAAAATCCTTTTCCGCCTGGTCCTTGACGTGGCTCGAGACACGGGCGAAGTAGACGTTGTCCACCAGCACACGCGGCAGCGTGTCGGCGTTGAGCTCCACGGCCCAGCTGCCGTCATTGGCGGCGCGCACCTCGACATCGGCGACAATCGCGTCGCTTGCGCCGCCCGAGAACGCCAGGCCTGGCCGCGGATCGAGCGCGCGGATCTCGGCCAGCATGTCGAGGAGGTCCTCCTCATCGACGCCGCAGATGCGTTTCAGCGTCTGGAAATCCCGCCGCGCCAGGAGCTCAAGGTTGGCGACCAGCGCTTTCATCGCCGGATCGAGCCTGTCGCGCGACTGGAGCTGCAGCGACAGGCATTCGGCAAGGTCGCGCGCGAAAAGGCCCACCGGCTCGAACGTCTGGCAGACGCCAAGCACGCGTGCCACCGTGGCGCCATCGGCGCCAAGCCGGGCGGCGATCTCACTGAGGTCGGCGCGCAGATAGCCGGCCTCGTCTAGCCCCTCGGCAAGCTCGCCCGCGATGAGGCGTTCGCCGGGGTTCAGCGAAGCAAGCGCGATCTGCTCGCCGACATGTTCGCGCAATGTGACGGCGGCTGCGGCCATGTCGCCGACGTCGAACCCCTCGGATGAGGCCGTGCCGGCACTGCCCGCGGCCGACTTCCACTGCGCCGTGAGATCCGGCCCCAGCCGCTCGCTGGTGCCGGGATCGTCGGGAAACAGGTTCTCCAGGGAAGAGTCCAGTTTTTGCGAGATCGCTTCCGCGCTCCACTCCGTCTCGCCCTCGAACCAGTCGCCTGCGCTATCCCGCTCCGGCGCTGCCTCGCTTTTCTGAGCTTGGTCGCTGGCGGCGTCGTCCTGTGGTTCGGCCCGCTCCAAGAGAGGGTTGCGCTCGATCTCCTCGTCGATGAAGCGCTCGAGCTCGACATGGGTGAGCTGCAGCAGCCGGATCGACTGCATCAGCTGCGGCGTCATCACCAGCGACTGGGATTGTCTGAGCTGCAGTTTGGCTGCCAGCGCCATGGTGGGATTCAAACGCCTCGTCTACGCGTCGGACTCTTGCTTTCCGGTCGGGCATAGAAACTGGCCCGGCTTTTGCTTGTCAAGGGAAACGCTAGCAGTTGCGGCTTACCGGAGCGTTATCGAGCGCTAAAACAGCCGAAAATCGTGACACGATCATCGAAAACCGCGAAAATCGCGGATCAGAGCGTAAAGCCCTCGCCGAGATAGAGACGCCGCACATCGGCGTTGGCGACGATTTCGTCGGCCCGGCCATGCGTGAGCACCTGGCCGGCATGGATGATATAGGCGCGATCGATCAGGCCGAGCGTCTCGCGCACATTGTGGTCGGTGATCAAGACGCCGATACCGCGCGCCGTGAGGTGACGGACGAGCTGCTGAATGTCGGCAACGGCGATCGGGTCGATGCCGGCGAAGGGCTCGTCGAGCAGCATATAGGCAGGGCGCGTCGCCAGCGCCCGGGCGATTTCCAGGCGACGCCGTTCGCCGCCCGACAGCGACATCGACGGCGCCTTGCGCAGATGGCTGATGTGGAATTCCTCGAGCAGCTCGTCGAGATTGCGCTCGCGCACCTTGCGATCCTTTTCGACCACTTCCAGCACGGCGCGGATATTCTGCTCGACGTTCAGGCCCCGGAAGATCGACGCTTCCTGCGGCAGATAGCCGATACCAAGGCGGGCGCGCCGGTACATCGGCATCGACGTGACATCGAAGCCGTCGATCTCGATCGAGCCTTCATCGACGGGAACGAGGCCCGTGACCATGTAGAAACAGGTGGTCTTCCCAGCGCCGTTGGGGCCAAGCAGGCCGACGGCCTCGCCGGCGCGCACGCCGAGCGTCACCCCGCTCACCACCTTGCGGCCCTTGTAGCTTTTGGTCAGGCCCTTGGCGATCAGGGTACCCTTGAACTTCGCCTTGTCGGCGCCGACCGTCGCCGGAGCAGCCGGCGTTGCGGCCGCCCGTCCCGGAAGACGGGCAAGCAGCGAGGACACGCCGGCCATTACTTGCTCGACGCTCCCTGCTGGGCCGCGCCCTGCTTCTGGGGCGTGATCGACATGATGACGCGGCCGCTGCTGCCACAGCCGTCGACATTGCCGAGGCCGCTCTTCATCTGCACCGTCAGCTTGCAGCCCTTGAGCACGTTGTCGCCCTGCGACAGGACCACTTCCTTACCCTGGAGCGTGAGGACCTGGGTCTTCATGTCGAACGTGCCCGTATCGCCGGTGGCGATCTGGTCATTCGACTTGATGTAGACCTTGTTCTCGACCACCAGGTGGTCGATGTTGGCGGCGCCCGTCATAGCCGACGCTCCGGCCGCGGCGCTTTTGCCTGCATTGGGATCCTTGACATAGTAGACCGTCATCTTGCCGGCCTTGAGCAGCGTCGGCCCCTGGTTGACGGTGACATTACCGCTGAAAACGGCCACGCTGTCGGCCTGCCGGACCTCCAGCTTGTCGCTCTCGATCTGGATCGGCTGGTCGCCGGACAGCTTGAGCCCAGACATCTGGGTGGTCGCGCTCGACTGCGCGAAGGAATGCGCCGTCCCCAGAAATAGCAGTGCGGAGGCAGCGCCCAGAGCCCATGCGGATTTACTGCGACGCATTCTGTTCTCCACTGTTTACCCCTGCCGCCTTCAGCGCAGTCGGATCGATTTTGACACGAACCCGGTTCTCGAAGACCACCAGCCTGCCATTGTCCTCGACCGACATCGAGTCCGCGGTGATGCGCGACCCGCCACGGCTGACGTCGACCGGATTGCTCGTCTTCATAGAGCCTTTGCCCATGTCTAGGAAGATCGATTTGAATTTCGCCGCAAGGCCGTCCGTCGTCGTCACGCTGACGTCGCTGGTGAGGTTCATCGTATTGGCGTCACGATTGTAGATACCGTGCTCGGCATCGACCGATACGATGTTGTCGGTGGCGACGGGCAGTTTGGCGTTGATGCCTTCGAGATCGATCACAGCCTGCTGGCCGACATCCTGCGTCGCTCTGGTCGCCGTCAGCGAGTAGGGCAGCTTCTGCTTGGTGAAGCCGTTCAGCTTCGGATTGGCCATTACCAGCTTGCCGTTCGAAAACGCCGTGCCGTCGGCCTGCACGGAAATGGAAATGGGCGCTTTAAGGTAGGAATAGACGGGAAAGGCGATCGCAATAGCGGCCGCTAGCAGCGGCACCGCGAATTTCAGCACGCGCACGCGGCGCGAGTGCCGTTGCGCGCGGTTGAACGCCTCGCCGCGCGTGCCGTCTTGGATCGCGTGAGCCGGTGCCACAGCGGCATCGCTCGTGTCGTCAGATCGCGCCAACATGACTTTTCTAATGGACCTTTGCCCGCCCAAACATCGCCTATAGGTGGTATGCCGGCACCTACACGCAAGCACAAGGGAGCGAAAACTGCAAAAATGTGACGGCTGCCGCCCACAAAATCGAGAGGAATTCGGGGAGACGGCCCGCACTTCATAGCAGATACAGAACGGGACTGCGTTAATTTTTCGTGAGGTCGGGATCAACGCCGAGGCTCGAAGCCGGCGTTCAGGAAACGGTAGCCGTGTGCCGAGGCTTGCTTTAAAAGGCGTGCTTTCCCACCAATCCATGAGGCTGACGATGGCAATGAGAGCCGACGACCTGATCGACCGCCGCCGCTTGCGCCGCAAGCTGACTTTCTGGCGCGTGGCCGCTTTTGTTGTTCTGGCGGCAGCGGTGATCGCCTTCGCGGCATGGATCTATGACGACAATTTTACCGGCCAGGCGGTCCCCCATATCGCCAAGGTGAAGATCGAAGGCACCATCACCGAGGACGAGGAACTGCTCAAAAGGCTGGAAGCGATCCGCAAGTCGCCTCAGGTGAAGGGCGTCATCCTGTCGATCGATTCGCCCGGAGGCACCACGGTCGGTGGCGAGTCGACATTCGAAGCCGTGCGCAAGCTTTCTGGCGACAAGCCTGTGGTGGCCGAGGTCGGCACGCTGGCGGCATCGGCCGGCTACATGATCGCGAGCGCTGCCGACCATATCGTTGCCCGCAAGACCTCGATCGTCGGC
Organism: Mesorhizobium sp. WSM4976; assembly: GCF_029625685.1. Classification (NCBI taxonomy): domain Bacteria; kingdom Pseudomonadati; phylum Pseudomonadota; class Alphaproteobacteria; order Hyphomicrobiales; family Phyllobacteriaceae; genus Mesorhizobium; species Mesorhizobium sp. WSM4976. The sequence continues at coordinate 180,133 of NZ_JARTVT010000003.1, read as the reverse complement.
TCGATCGGGGTGCTGATCCAATATCCTGACGTCAGCGGTCTCATGGACAAGCTCGGCATCAAGCTGGAGGAAGTGAAATCCTCGCCGCTCAAGGCTTCGCCCTCGCCCTTCAAGCCGACCAATGACGATGAGCGTGCCATGGTGCGCAAGCTGATCCTCGACAGCTACGACTGGTTCGTCGGCATCGTCGCGGACCGCCGCAAGATGACGCATGAGCAGGCGCTGGCCCTGGCCGACGGTTCGATCTTCACCGGCCGCCAGGCTTTGGCCAACCATCTGGTCGACGCCGTCGGTGGCGAGCAGGAGGCGATCGACTGGCTGGCGACGAAAGGCGTGGACGCCAAGCTCAAAGTCGTCGAGTGGAAGGACAAGGACAGGCGTGGCGGTTTCCTGTTCTCCCAGTCGATGGCAAAAATGGCCGCCAAGGCGCTTGGCCTGCCGGATAGCGGCGGCGATGTCATTCACGAGCTTGGCGCCGACCGCTTGTTTCTTGACGGTCTCGTTTCGGTCTGGCACCCTTGACATGCCGTTGGCACGAGCCAAAAAAGCAATAAAAATCATCCTGATAATCGTCTGCAGTGGTTTTACGGGGAACGTTCCATGATCAAATCCGAGCTTGTGCAGATCATTGCTGCACGCAACCCGCACCTTTTCCTGCGCGACGTCGAGAACATCGTCGGTGCGATCTTCGATGAAATCACCGACGCGCTTGCCGAGGGCAACCGGGTCGAATTGCGCGGTTTCGGCGCCTTTTCGGTGAAGAACCGTCCAGCCCGCACCGGCCGCAACCCGCGCACCGGCGAATCCGTCGAGGTCGAGGAAAAGTGGGTGCCGTTCTTCAAGACCGGCAAGGAGTTGCGCGAAAGACTGAACGGCGGCAAATAGGCGCCGCGCCGGCGGGTTGAGACGGCATCTTGGCGCCTAAAGCATGTCTCCCGAAAGTGGAGGCCGATTTCGGGGCAAAGACATGCGCGCTTAGGAAGCTTCTCTCTATGGAGATCTGATGTTCAATCGCTTCATCCTCGTCGTGGTCTTCGTGCCGCTGGCCATCATCCTGATCGCGCTTGCCGTCGCCAATCGCGGCGCCGTCGCCTTCACGCTCGATCCGTTCCACCCCGGCAATCCCGCGCTGACGCTGAACATGCCGCTTTTCATCTTCCTTTTCCTGGCCTTGGCCATCGGCATGGTCGTCGGAAGCATGGCGACGTGGGTGAGGCAGGGCCGCTACCGCAAGCTCGCGCGCCAGCGCGGCCTGGAGGCTGAAAACCTGCGCCAGGCGGTGAGCCGCGCGCCGGCCGCGCCGAACGGACCGGTGCTGCCCAAGCCGACCAATTAACGCAATCCGGAGCCTTCGATGCTGACCATTTCGGCCGCTGAGGTCGACCGCGCGCTGACCTTTCCCGGTCTGGTCGAGACATTGCGCACCGCCTTTCGCGAGGGCGCCGTGCAGCCGGTTCGTCACCATCACGGCGTCGAGCGGCCGGACGGCGCCGCCTCGACCCTGCTTTTGATGCCGGCCTGGACCGACTTCAACGCCGCTGGTACTTCCGCCGATGGCCATATCGGCGTCAAGATTGTCACCGTGTCGCCGGACAACAACACAAAAGGCAAGCCGGCGGTGATGGGCCTCTATCTCTTGCTCGACGGCATCACCGGCGAGCCACAGGCGATGATCGACGGGCAGCGGCTGACGCAGTGGCGCACGACCTGCGCCTCGGCGCTCGCCGCCTCCTATCTCGCCCGCAAGGACGCCTCTCGGCTTCTGGTGATCGGCGCCGGCGCGCTGTCACCGTTCCTTGCCAAGGCGCATTCGGCGGTCAGGCCGATCACCTCCATCCGCATCTGGAACCGCACGCCGGCCAATGCCGAAAAAGTGGCCGCCGCCTTGCGTGCCGAAGGCCTTCCGGCAAGCGCCGCCAGCGATCTCGACGCGGAGCTTGCCGAGGCCGACATCGTCGCCTCGGCGACGATCTCCAACACGCCGCTGGTCAAGGGCGCGCTGCTGAAAGCGGGCGCCCATGTCGATCTGGTCGGCGGCTTCACGCCCGATATGCGCGAGGCCGACGACGATGCCATTTCGCGGGCGCGCGTCTATGTCGACACCCGTGCCGGCGCCACCAAGGAAGCTGGCGACATCGTCCAGCCTCTGGCCTCGGGCCTGCTGAAACCGGAAGCGATCGTCGCCGATCTACACGAACTCGCGCGCGGCGAGAAACAGGGGCGACAAAACGACAGCGAGATCACGCTGTTCAAGTCGGTTGGCGCGGCGCTTGAAGATCTGGCCGCCGGCATCGCTGTTTACAAGGCGCTGAAGTAGCCGCTAGGCCACCCTGGCTTCCATCGCTTCGCCGATCAGCCGGAAATCACGCTCGCTGATTTCGAACAGGCCGAAGCGCAGCTGATAGCCCCAGTTCGGCTTGCCCGCCGTGAAGTCGAGCCTGTCGAGCAGCGGCTTGATCGGCGCTTCCATGGCCGCGCGCCACTCGACGTCGCGTCGCGCCGGCGTGAAACCGCCGCCCATGAGGCCCTCATAGACTTCCCCTTGCCGCACCGTGCCAATCGCGGTGAAGGATTGCAGGCCGTCCTTCTCGCCGAACGTGGTACTCGGCGAGTAGTAGGCGATGCCGTCGCCCGGCTTGATGCGGCGCAGCGGCGCCGCCTTGCCGTGGTTGACCTGCATGAAGCCGTTCTTGCGGCCGATCCGCACATGCTCGGCCGATGCGACTGCGAGCCAGAAGGCGCTCACCCCTGTGCTCCATCGAACGGCCAGTAGACGCGCAGGCGATGATTGTCGGGATCGAGCGCGACGAAGGTGCGGCCGAAATCGAGATCGGTTGGGGCTTGCAGCATGCTGAGACCCCTGCCAGTCCAATCAGCATGCGTGGCGTCGACCGCTGCCGCGTTCTCGACGGCAAGCACGAGCTCGCCGCCACCGCCTGCTGCGGCCGCGGCCGGTTCCACCGTGTGGCGCGACCAGAGGCCGAGCCTGAAGCCCTTGTCGAGCACGAACATCACGAAGGTTGGCGAAGACTCGACAGGCTCGCGTCCGAGCAGCCTGGTATAGAAAGCGCCGCTGTTTTCGGGGCTGTCGACATAGAGGATGACGAAATTCGGCGTGGTCATATCTGATCTCCAAAGTGTCTGAACCTTGGAAACCATACACACACCTACTGTCAGATTCTGGCAGCAGCAGCGATCAGCCGGAAGTGTCTTTCGCGCCGCTCTGGCCTGCCGCGCCGAGCGTCGTCCGCCATTCCTTCAGCATGGACTGGCGGCGGCGCGGATAACGGATGTCGGTGGCCGTCAGTTCGGACATCCTGTCCGCGCGGAAATGCCGGAAATCCTCGCGCATCTCGCACCACGCCACCATCACCCGCACCTTGTCGAAGAAGCTCAGCGCGAACGGCCAGACCAGGCGCTTCGACGGCGAGCCACCGGCGTCGCGATAGAGGAAGCCGAGCTTGCGCTCGTCGCGGATCGCCTGCCGCACGACGCCGAGGTCGATCGCTTCGACGTTTTCCGATCGCGGCCCAACAAGCAGTGTCGTCGCGTCGAGATCCTCACGCAGATCATCCGGCAGCACCGCGGCAATCTTGGCTAGCGCGTCGGCTGCGGCGGCCGACAACCTTTTGTCCGGCTGTTTCGCCACCCAACGCGAGCCGAGCACGATCGCCTCGATCTCCTCGTCTGTGAACATGAGCGGCGGCAGCATGAAGCCCGGCTTCAGCACATAGCCAAGCCCCGCCTCGCCTTCGATCGGCGCCCCCTGCCCCTGCAGCGTCGTGATATCGCGATAGAGCGTGCGGATCGACACACCCATCTCGTCCGCAAGCGTGCGGCCGCTCACCGGCCGGCGATGGCGGCGCAGGATCTGGATAAGGTCGAGCAGGCGTTCAGAGCGAGGCATGATTGGCTATCCGGTGCGCCGGACAATAGGGCTGGCCCCGTCATCACGGCAAGCGACCCTCCAAGGGAACGCCTGCCGGTCGCGGCCGTTGTGCCCATCATGGAGATGCGCGGTTTCCTGTTGTTCTGGTCTGCGCTGACCGCTTTCGTTGCGGCGCTCAGCCTGGGACCGTCCTTTGCCCATGTGCTGGAATCGCTGCCCAGGCTGACGAAATGGTCGCCGGCTCTGTGGCGAGAGGCGACCGTCTTCAATGACCAGTTCATGCTTTTCGCCGTGATCGGAGCACCGCTCGATATCGCCGCCATCCTGTGCCCGGCGCTTCTCGCCTGGATGCTGCGCGGCCAAGCAGGCGCGTTCTGGTTCGTGCTCGCCGCCACGTTGCTCTACGCCGTTTCGCTGGCGCTCTGGTTCGGTCTCGTCAAACCGGCCAATGACGTTCTCGCGACCTGGGCGCCTGGACCGATCCCGGACAATTTCGAGGCCGTCCGGCTGCGTTGGGAAACCGGCCACATGGCGGTGACCGGGGCGAAGGCCCTTGGCTTCATTTCGCTTTGTTTCGGCCTGCTGGGCGTCCGGCATGGTTGATGGTCCCACCATCGGATGAGCCAGGCTTTGTTGCGCCGGGGGGCTTAGCTGTGGCAGAAGCGGGCCGAACCGCCGGAGATGATCCTTCTTGAAATCTTTTCGCGACAAACGCCGCGATGGCCGCCCGCATCCCGCAAGGGCGGAACAACCCCGCCCGCGCGATGCGTTTGCGGCCGGACGGGAGCAGGCAGCACCCGTCGAGCGCCGCGAAACCAAACCTGCGGATCGGCAGGACGCCAAACCGGCGCCGCGCGTGCTTGCGCGCCGCGAGGGCTCCTTGCCCGCCGAGCGCCTGCCGCTGATCCTCGAAGTCGCGCCCAACGCCGATTACGCGCTGCTGGACAGCGGCGCGGGCGAGAAGCTCGAGCAATACGGCCCCTACCGCATCGTGCGCCCCGAGGGCCAGGCGATCTGGCAGCGAGCCCTTCCCGCGAAGGAATGGGACCGTGCCGACGCCATCTTCACCGGCGACACCGACGAGGAAGGCATCGGCCGCTGGCGCTTTCCGAAGTCGCCGCTCGGCGAGACCTGGCCGATGAAGCATGACGGCATCGACTATCTCGGCCGCTTCACCTCGTTCCGCCATGTCGGCGTCTTTCCGGAACAGGCTTCGCATTGGGATCATATGGCGGGGCTGATCGCGGGGGCGAAGCGCCCGGTCAAGGTGCTCAATCTTTTCGGCTATACCGGCCTTGCCTCATTGGTGGCGGCCCGCGCCGGTGCCGAGGTCACCCATGTCGATGCCTCGAAGAAGGCGATCGGCTGGGCGCGCGAGAACCAGGAAATGGCCGGCCTTGGCGACAAGCCGATCCGTTGGATCGTCGAGGACGCGGTGAAATTCGCCGAGCGCGAGGAGCGCCGCGGCAGCCGTTACGACATCGTGCTGTTCGATCCTCCGGCCTATGGCCGCGGCCCGAAGGGCGAGGTCTGGCAATTGTTCGAGGACCTGCCGGGCCTTACCGACCTCTGCCGCTCGATCCTGACGCCAAAACCGCTGGCCGTCGTCCTCACCGCCTATTCGATCCGCGCCTCCTTCTTCGCCATCCACGCGCTGATGCGCGATACCTTCGCCGGCATGGGCGGCACGGTCGAATCCGGCGAGCTGATCATTCGCGAGAAATCCGCCGGCCGAGCGCTGTCGACCTCGCTGTTCTCGCGCTGGGTGGCTTGAAATGAACGCACATGAGGGCGCTCGCCCTGTCGGGCAGGTCAAGGAAGTCACCAGCCTCGCCAATCCACTGGTCAAGGACATCAAGGCGCTGGCGCTCAAGAAATTCCGCGACCAGCAGAACGCCTTCATGGCCGAGGGCCTGAAGCTGGTCATCGACGCGCTCGACCTCGGCTGGTCGATCAGGACCCTGGTTTTTGCCAAGGCCGGACGCGGCAATCCGGCCGTCGAAAAAGTCGCTGCGCGGACTGTCGCCGCCGGCGGCACGGTGCTGGAGGTCTCGGAAAAAGTGCTTGCGGCCATCACCCGGCGTGAAAACCCGCAAATGGTGGTCGGCGTATTTGCCCAGCAGACCGTGCCGCTGAAGGACATCCGCGCCAGGGATGGCGACGTCTGGGTGGCGCTAGACCGCGTGCGCGACCCCGGCAATCTCGGCACCGTCATCCGCACCGTCGACGCCGTCGGCGCCAAGGGGGTCATTCTGGTCGGCGACACCACCGATCCCTTCTCGCTGGAGACGGTGCGCGCCACGATGGGCTCGATCTTCGCCGTGCCGGTCGCGAGAGCAACCGAGCAGGCCTTCCTCGCCTGGCGACGCGATTTTTCCGGACTGGTCGTTGGAACGCACCTGAAGGGAGCGGTCGACTATCGCTCGGTCGATTTTTCCAGAGGGCCGGTTCTGCTGCTGATGGGCAACGAGCAGCAGGGTCTGCCCGACAGCCTCGCCGAAAGCTGCGATCGGTTGCTGAGAATCCCCCAGGCCGGCCGCGCCGATTCGCTCAATCTGGCGGTCGCCACCGGCGTGATGCTGTTCGAGATAAGGCGCGGCGCGTTGAAGCTCGAGCCTACCAACGACAGCCGATGAGGACTGTTCCGTGAAATCCTGGTCCCCCTATGCCCTGCTGGTCGTTGTCGCCATTGCGCTCGACCAGTGGATCAAGCAGCTGATCGAGAACGGTCTCGCCTTTCAAGAGAAGGTCGATCTCCTGCCCTTCCTGGCGCTTTTCCGCACCTATAACACCGGCATCGCCTTCTCGATGTTCCAGTCCTTCGGCGATACCGGCCTGGTGGTCATCGCGGTGTTGGTCGTCGCCTTCGTGTTCTATCTCGCCACGCGCACGCCGGCCGCCCATGTCATCGCCCGCATCGGCTTTGCGCTCATCATCGGCGGCGCGCTCGGCAACCTCATTGACCGGGCCGTCTACGGCCACGTCATCGACTACATCCTGTTCCATACGCCCGTCTGGTCCTTCGCGGTGTTCAATCTCGCCGACGCCTTCATTTCGGTCGGTGCGGCGCTCGTCGTCTTCGACGAGTTGATCGGCTGGGGCCGCGAGGCCAAGCCGCAGGACCCCGGCAATTGACCTCACGCGGTTGAAGCCGCAGAGTTCTCACCAGCCAGAACCGAGGAGAAAACCGTGACCGACACCTTCAAAGCCATCCTCGTTTCGCGCGATGCCGAGAAGAAGCAGTCCGTCGATGTCGTCGACCTTACCGAGGCCGACCTGATGGAAGGCGACGTCACCGTCGCCGTCGAGGCGACGACGGTGAACTACAAGGATGGGCTCGCCATCACCGGCAAGGCGCCGGTCGTGCGCCGCTGGCCGCTTGTCCCGGGCATCGATTTTGCCGGCACGGTGATCGAGTCTTCCCATGCCGACTGGCGCAAGGGCGACAAGGTGATCCTGAACGGCTGGGGCGTCGGCGAGACGCATCACGGCGCCTATGCCGGCCGGGCTCGCGTCAAGGGCGACTGGTTGGTCCCGCTGCCCGAGGGCATGAACGCGCATGATGCGATGGCTGTTGGCACGGCGGGCTACACGGCCATGCTCTCCGTCATGGCGCTGGAGCGTCACGGCATCGTGCCGGATCGCGGTCCGGTGGTGGTGACGGGCGCCGCTGGCGGCGTCGGCTCGGTCGCCATCTCGATCCTGTCCAGTCTGGGCTATCATGTCATCGCCTCAACCGGCCGCAACGCCGAAAGCCCCTATCTGATCGACCTCGGCGCAGCCGAGGTGATCTCGCGCGAGGAGCTCAGCCAGCCGGCGAAGCCGCTCGCCAAAGAGCGCTGGGCGGGCGGCGTCGACTCAGTCGGCAGCCATACCTTGGCCAATGTGCTGTCGATGACCTCCTATGGCGGCGCGATCGCCGCCTGCGGCTTGGCCGGCGGCATGGACCTGCCGGGAAGCGTCGCGCCCTTTATCCTGCGCGGCGTCTCGCTGCTCGGGATCGATTCGGTCATGGCGCCGAAGGCAGTCCGCCTGGAGGCATGGCGTCGCATCGGCGCCGACCTCGACCAGAAGAAGCTGTCGACATTGTCGCGCACGATCGGTTTCGACGGCATCGTCGCCGCCGCGCGCGACATCGTCGAAGGCAAGGTCAGGGGCCGCGTCGTCGTCGATATGTAGCCGGAGGGCCCCTCAAAGTTTGTTCCGCCCACGCCCGCAGGGCGGCCGGAATCCGCGCAATCGCTAAAATTCGAACGATCCCTCCCAGTCTTCCATAATTTCTGTCTGGCATAGTCCGCGCATGGTCGCGGACTCCGACATCAGGCAGGACAGCAAAGCCGCGGGCGCTGACAGGCTCATCCCCAATGCGCCGAAGCGGCAGGTGCTCGTCGCGCCGCCGCTGGCTCCCGACTTGCCTGCCGCCAGCCACGAAGGCCTGCCCTTCCTGACGATCGTCGCCATCGTCGTCCTGGCAGGGCTCGCGCATCTCACCGGGGCGCCGCTCATCGTCACCGTCGGACTCGCCGCGGCGGCCTTCGCCGGCCTTGCCATGCATCTTCGCAACCGCCGCGACGAGCGGCGCACCGCGGCACTTCTCGACGAGACCGCCGCCCGCAGCCGCGCCGAGATCGAAACCCTCGCCGACCGCATGTGGGAGATGCAGGAGAGCGAGGAACGCTTCCGTGGACTGATCGACGCGCTCGGCGACCTCGTCGTCCATCGCGATCGCGACGGCCATATCGTCTATGCCAACAGCGTCTTTGCCTCGCTTGTCGAGGTCGACCCTCGCAACCTCGCCGGCAAGACCCTGTCCGAGCTTGGCATCGACGTCGGCATCGTTCCCGACGCCGCCTTCTCCGATCATGAATGCCTGAGCTCCACCGATGTCGCGATCCGCACCCCGAACGGGCCGCGCTGGTTCTCTTGGATCGAATTGTCGGTGCGCGACAAGGATACGGGCGCGGTCTCGCACCGGGCGATCGCCCGCGACATCACCGCCCGCAAGCGCGCCGAATCCTCGCTGATCACCGCGCGCGAGCGGGCCGAATATGCCAGCCAGGCCAAGTCGCGCTTCCTCGCCACCGTCAGCCATGAGATCCGCACGCCGATGAACGGCATCATGGGCATGGCGAAGCTGCTTGCCGACACCGACCTGTCGCCGGAACAGCGGACTTATGTCGGCGCTGTTTCGACCTCGGCCAGCGCGCTGCTCGCGCTTATCGAGGACCTGCTCGACTATTCCAAGATCGAGGCCGGCCGCTTCGAGCCAGAGCCGCAGCCGACTTCGCTGCGCGAAATCGCCGACAACATCATCGAACTTCTGGCCGCGAAGGCCTTTTCCAAGAATATCGGTCTCGGCTGCCATGTCGAGCCCGACGTGCCGCAGATGATCACCGCAGATCCCGGCCGCTTGCGCCAGGTGCTGCTGAACCTCATCGGCAACGCGGTCAAGTTCACCGATACGGGCGGCGTGCTGCTCACCGTGGCGCGCGCCCGCACCGAAACCAGCGACTGCATCTGCTTCACCGTCGCCGACACCGGCCCCGGGCTGCGTGAAGAGGACATGGAACGTATCTTCGAGGAGTTCGAGCAATCCGACGGCACCTCGACCAGGGTGCATGGCGGCGCCGGCCTCGGCCTTGCGATCTCGAAGCGGCTGGTGGCGGCGATGGGCGGCACGATTTCCGTTTCGAGCCGGCTCGGCGAAGGCTCCGAATTCGTCCTCGAGATCCCGGCGGTCGCGGCGACCGAGCCACCGCCGCACCGGCACAACATCCTCGCCGACCGGCGGGCGGTGATCGTTTCGAAGAACGCTATCGAGGCCGATGCCATCGCCCGCGCGATCAGGGCCCATGGCGGCATCGTCGAGGTTGCGGCGACGCCAAGCCAAGCCGCTCCATTCGCTGCCGGCTGCAACGTGCTCTTGATCGACGCCGCGCTCGAAAACAGTGACGGCAGGTTGCTCAAGCGGTTGCGCGACTCAGGCTTTGCCGATTGTGAGGCCATCACCCTGATCGCGCCGACGGACCGAGGCATGCTCGGCGAATTCCGCGCCAGCGGCTACGCCACCTTCCTCGCGAGGCCCGTGCGCGGCGAGACCCTCTTGCGGGTGCTGTTGACCACCCATGGCTCCGCGCTCACCCAGCCGCGGCCGGCGCCGCGCGGCACCGCCTCGGTACGCAGGCGCGATCAGGGCCTGTCGGTGCTGATCGCCGAGGACAATGACATCAACGCCATGCTCGCCCGCGCCACGCTGCTCAAGGCAGGGCATCGCGTCAAGGTTGTCGGCAACGGCAAGGCCGCGGTCGATGCCGTTACCGACGCCGGCCTCAAGTTCCGCTTCGATGTGGTGCTGATGGACCTGCACATGCCTGTTATGGACGGCCTGGATGCGATCGCCGCCATCCGCCGCCATGAAGAGTCCCTGGCCATGCCGCCGATCCCGATCATGGTGCTTTCAGCCGACAGCCAGGAAAAGACCCGGCATGCCGTGCTCGCCCATGGCGCCAGCGGTTTCGTGACCAAGCCGCTCGACCCGGACGCGCTCGTCCAGGCGGTTGAGGGCCAGGTCGCCGCCTGACGAAATTTTGAACCCTTGAAAGCCATGCATTGCCTGGCTTTCGCGGCCGTAAGATAGCCGGTTGAGGGTATTGTCCAGCCGACAAAGTATTGCCCGCCACGCCGTATCACGGTACTGTCACAATCCTGTTGCACCTACACCGTATCCCCGTGCCAAGAGGGATGGCTCGAAGGAGAATCACTCGTGCATACAGTCATGCCTGAATGTGACACTCGGCCGAATGCCGGCGGCGCCCTGCTCGCTGCCCGTACCGCCGACGCCGTCGCAAGCGGTGCTCCGCTGGGCCGGATCGGCAACCTCGAAGTGCGGCTCGCCCGCAACGAGGCTGAGATCGCCGCCGCCCAGGAAGTCCGCTATCGGGTATTTTATGACGAGCTTGGCGCGAGGAAGGACCTGTTCCAGGCGCAGGACCGGCGCGATGCCGACCGTTTCGACCCGCTCTGCGATCACCTTCTCGTGTTGGACACGTCCCTTCCCGGTCCTGAGCATCGCCGCATCGTCGGCACCTATCGCCTGTTGCGGCAGGAGATCGCCGCGACCGCCGGCGGGTTTTATTCCGAGGGCGAGTTCGAGCTCACCAAGCTGATCGCGCGGCATCCCGGCCAGCGCTTCCTCGAGCTCGGCCGCTCCTGCGTTCTGCCGGAATACCGCTCCAAGCGCACGATCGAGGCGCTGTGGCAGGGCATCTGGGCCTATATCAACCATTACAGCATCGGCGTGATGACCGGCTGCGCCTCTTTCCACGGGATCGTGCCGGCGGCGCATGCCGAGGCGCTGACCTATCTTGCCCATCATTGTCGCACCAACTCCGCCTGGGATGTCCGGGCGGTTCCCGGGCGCTACTGCTCGATGGACCTTATGCCGATCGAGGCGGTGAACACCAAGGCGGCGATCGCCGCCATGCCGCCGCTGGTCAAGGGTTACCTGCGCGTCGGGGCCCGCATCGGCGATGGCTGCGTGATCGACCACGAATTCTCGACTGTCGACGTCTTCGTCGTCATGCCGGTCAAGGAGATCGGCGCCCGCTACGTCAACTATTATGGCGGCGAGGGGCAGCGCTTCGCGGCGTGAGGCCATCGAATAGCGAATAACACGCTATCTCGGCCGATCTCTATTCGCTACTCCCTATTCGCTATTCGCTCCTCCACGGAATATCTTCCGGCCTTCGCCCTGGCCGACTCCGATAGGCCGCAAACGACCAGCCGAATTTAAGCGCCCCGCCGCGCACCACGAACGCGCCCGCGAAGCCAAGCAGGCTGGACGCCAGCGCCGGTAGGCCGGCAAGATCGCCAAGGGTGAAGATGGCGGCACCGGCCAGGGCGGCCGTGACATAGATTTCAGGCCTGAGCAGCACCGAGGGTTCGCCGGCAAGCAGGTCGCGCAGGATGCCGCCGAAGGTCGCCGTCAGCACGCCCATGATGACCGAAACGACGGGCGAGCCGGTGATCGCCAGCCCCTTGGCTGCGCCCATCACCGAGAACGCTGCGAGGCCGACGGCATCGAGCCAAAGCAGCAGCTTGTAGCGGGATTCAAAACGATGGGCGCTGAAGAAGACCAGCACCGCGACGGCGGCGCAGATCAGCACATAGCCACTGTTGGCGACCCAGAATACGGGCAGGTTGAGGATGACATCGCGCAACGTCCCGCCGCCGATGCCGGTGACGCTGGCCAGGAACAGGAAGCCGATGATATCGAGCTGCTTGCGCGACGCGGCAAGCGCGCCCGTCGCCGCGAAGACGGCGACGCCGGCATAGTCGAGCAAGGCGATTGGGTTCAAGGACATAGGGGAGTAGGGCAGTAAGGGAATAGGGCAATAGGGAATTGAATAGCATAGAACCGCGCGAAAGTACGGTTTCGATCCCCTACTCCCTTACTGCCCTACTCCCTTACTCCCCTATTCAAGCATCCTTCTCGGCCTGCTCGTTCACCGGGCCGGGCTCGACCTTCGCCTCGGCGGTTGCCTTCGGGCCACCCTTGGCGACGCCGACCATCGCCGGCCGCAGAACACGCTCGCCGATCGAATAGCCGGGCTGCACCACCTGGACGACGGTGCCGGCCGGAACCTCCGGATTAGGCACCTCGAACATCGCCTGGTGAAAGTTCGGATCGAACTTCTCGCCTTCAGGCGCGAGTTTCTTCACGCCGTGGCGCTCCAGCGCCGACAGCATGGCCCGCTCGGTGAGGTCGACGCCTTCGATCAGCGCCTTGAAGCCGGCATCGCCGGAGGCCTTGGCCTCGGCGGGAATGGCATCGAGCGCGCGGCGCAGATTGTCCGACACCGACAGCATGTCGCGCGCGAAATTGGCCACCGCATAAGTGCGCGCGTCATGCACGTCGCGCGCGGTGCGCCGCCGCAAATTCTCCATTTCGGCCGCGACGCGCAGCGCCCGGTCCTTCAGTTCCTCGTTTTCCTTCAGCAGCCGCACGAGCGCTTCATAGTCGCCGTCGACGCCACCTTCCGCACGCTCGCCGGAAGCCTGGGTGGCTTCCATATCTTCGGGCGTGCGTTCGTCTTTTGCCTGGTCGCTCATCGCCGTTTCCCGTCATTCGGATTGGTCTGGATTTGCGCCCGATATCGAGGTTTGGAGGCCAAAAATCAAGAGGTAAGCGCTCGCGGCGGATGTCGAGCCATCGTTCCAAATTAATTCAAATTTTACCCTATCACGCGGCTTTGCTTGCCCTCGAATGCCGTTGCGGGAACCATAAACGGGCTGGAGGAGTTTCGAAGCCGACACAGGATTTTGGGACAATGAACGGCAACAACGGCAACCGGCGCGCCGAATTGGCCAACGATATCAGGCGGCAGGCGGGCAGCGAAGCGACGAAGCGCTTTTTGCGCACCTTGCCGGCATTTCGCCTGGAAAAAGAGGTGCCTCGGCGGCTGAGCGACCTGCTTGAACGCCTAGACGCCGTGGACGCCAGAAAAGCAGGCGGCGAGCGGCGTCGATAGCCTCGCGCCGCGATTGAGGGCCTCAGGCCGCCTTTCGGTCGTCGCGCATCAACGCTTCGCCATGGCGGATCTCGGTGCCGAGCACCTTCAGGCATTCCCGCATGAAAGCGGCAAGGCCAGGCCAGCCTTTTGCCGACACCAGATTGCCGTCGACATGCGCGCCGGTCGGCGCGACGTCGATATAGATGCCGCCGGCGAGCGTCACTTCCGGCTCGCAATAATGCAGCGCCGCCACTTCCTTGCCGCGCACCACGCCGTCGACCGCGATCAGGATCTGCACACCGTGGCAAATGGTGAAGATCGGCTTGCCGGTCTCATGGAAATGCCTGACCAGCGCCTGCACGCGCTTGTCGATGCGGATATATTCCGGTCCGCGCCCGCCCGCCGCGTAGACCGCGTCGTAGTCGGCCGGGTTCACCTCGGCGAAAGTCTTGTTGAGGATGTAATCGTGGCCGAGCTTTTCGGTATAGGTCTGATGGCCTTCAAAGTCGTGCAAGGAGGTCTTGAGCACGTCGCCCGCCTTCTTGTCAGGGCACACGACATGGACCATGTGACCCACCGCATGCATGGCCTGTTCAAAGACGAAAATCTCGTATTCCTCGCTGAAGTCGCCAACGAGCATCAATATCTTCTTGCCGGCCATGCCGTTTCCTCCCTTAGCTGGCTATCTATTTCGGGGTTCTAAATAATGACCCCATCGTAAGGTGAGGACGGCAAAAGGGGAAGCGCAAATCCCCAAATGTGGTCTGACCAGATGGGTTCGATCCCGTCTCGGGGCGTGCAAGGGCCACAACGTCGCGACGGAACAGGAGAGGCTGGTCCGACCAGGACCGCGATCAGACCGCGGCCCGGATCATATCCGCGGCCTTCTCGGCGATCATAATCGTCGGTGCATTGGTGTTGCCGCCAATCAGGGTCGGCATCACCGAGGCATCCACCACACGCAACGCTTCCAGCCCACGAACCTTGAGCCGCGGATCGACCACTGCCATGTCGTCAACGCCCATCTTGCAGGTGCCGGCCGGGTGGTAGATCGTGTCCGCGCGTGCCCTGATATGCGCCATCAGTTCGGCATCGCTCGAAGCGCCGGCGGTATAGATTTCCCTGGCGCGATATTTCGCCAGCGCCGACGCCTCCAATATGGCGCGCATCTTCCGCACGCCCTTGAGTAGCAGGTCGGCGTCGCGCTCGTCCTCGAGGAAGCGCGGATCGATGCGCGGCGGCGCCAGCGGATCCCGGCTCATTAGACCCACCTCGCCGCGCGAATGCGGCCGAAGCACACAGACATGGCAGGAAAAGCCGTATCCCATATGCAGCTTGCGGCCATGGTCGTCGATGATGGCGATGCAGAAATGCAGTTGCAGGTCGGGACGCTCGACTGTCGGATCTGATTTGAGGAAGGCGCCGCCTTCGGCGTAAGGGGTGGCGATCATGCCGGTCCCGTCCTTGCGCCAGCGCAGCATGTGCCTGATCAGGCCGGGCATGCCCGTGAGCCCGATGCCCACCAGATCCGTGTGCCGCGACTTCCAGGCGAGAATGAAATCGAGATGGTCCTGCAGGTTCTTGCCCACGCCCGGCAATTCGTGGACGAGCGGAATGCCGTGCGCCGCGAGCTCCACCGCCGGGCCGATACCGGAGAGCAGGAGCAGTTGCGGCGAGCCGAACGCCCCTGCGCAAAGGATGACTTCGCGCCTGGCTTCCGCCACGGCTTCGCTTTTGCCACTGCGGTAGCGCACGCCCGTGGCGCGCCGGCCGTTGAGCACGACGCCCGTCGCATGCGCGCCGGTGACTACGGTGAGGTTCGGCCGGTTCATCGCCGGATGCAGATAGGCCGCCGCCGCCGAGCAGCGCTCGCCGTTGCGGCGCTCGCCCCAGAACTGTGTCACCTGATAGAGTCCGGCCCCTTCCTGCTCCGGCCCGTTAAAGTCATCGTTCAGCCTGATCTGGTTTTCACCGCAGGCCTCGACGAAAGCCCTGGAGATCGTGCGCGGCTCCTGCTGTTCGCAGACCCTCAGCGGCCCGTCGCCGCCATGCAGCGCGTCGCCGCCGCGCTGGTTGCCTTCGGCGCGCCGGAAATACGGCAGCACCTCGTCCCACGACCAGCCCTCGCAGCCAAGCTCGGCCCATTCGTCATAATCGCGGCGATGGCCCCGCGTGTACAGCATCGCGTTGATGGCGCTCGACCCTCCGAGAGCCTTGCCCCGCGGCTGATATCCTCTGCGGCCGTTGAGACCTTCCTGCGGTACGGTCTCGAAGGCCCAGTTGTTGATCTTCGGCCGGCCGGGCAGCAGTGCGATGATGCCGGCGGGGGCGCGGATCAAGAGATCCTTGCCGGCGCCTCCCGCCTCGAGCAGGCAGACCGTCTTCGATGGGTCCTCGGAAAGTCTCGCGGCAAGCGTCGAGCCGGCGGAGCCGCCGCCGGCAATCACATAGTCGTAGCGCATGGTTCCCTCCGGCGGATCTTTCCGTCCGTTCCCTTGAGAGAATGCCTGCTGAAGCGCCTTGTAAAGGTGCCGCCGCGTCAGCCAGTGCATGATCCCCGAACCGAGGCTTCGGAAAAGATCTCCGACAAAGGACTGGATCAGGATGACGGTCAACCGAACGTCATTCTGATCCAGAGCGCTTGCGCCGCCATGAGTATTTCGGGCCTTTCGGCTCAGCTTCCGCGGCCGGCTGGTAATAAACCGGCAGGCCGCCGGTGCGCCCTTCCTCCAGGCGCTTCAACAGCACCGGATTGGAGACCTCGAACTCGTCGAAGCCGAGCCGCAGCATATGCGGCAGCTGGTCGACCAGCACCTGGCCGGTGGCGCGCACCGCGCCCTTGAAATGATGCCGGACGCGCAGCAACTCGCCCTTCGAGAAGGAGCGGCCGTCATTGAAGGCCGGGAACGCGAGCGCCACCAGCGACAATTGGTCCAGCAAGCCGGTTATCTTGTCGAGCTCGTCGCCGGGCTGCAGCAACACACCGAGGCGTTCCTTGGCTGACTTGCGGATTTCTTCATCCAGCCCGAGAAAAACCTGAAGCGGCAGGATGAAACGGCCATTGCCGGCCAGCGCCTCGGCGCTTTGGGCGTGCGTCCACTCGTCCTCGCGAAAACCGTCAGGGGTCCAGAGGCGGGTCCCCGCTGTCGTCGATCCAGTCATCAAAAATCCTAAGGTCCTAAAGATTGCAAGGATTTGCCGAGATTCAGGTCAGGCCGAGCGGAAAATGGTGGCTTCCGAGAACCAGAGCGGAGCGTACTTGAAGTACGTGAGCACCGGAAGCGCAGGAAGTCGCCATTTGCAGGCCGGCCTCACATGAATATCGGCGTATCCTAAAGAGAGGCGTCGGTCAGCGACTTCTCCAGTCCGGAGAGATGGATACCACACTCGGTTTTCGCGTGCCCGGCCCAGCGGCCGCTGCGCGCGTCCTCGCCGGGTTGCACCGGCTGCGTGCATGGGAAGCAGCCGATCGACAGATAGCCATAGGCGACCAGCGGATTTTCGCGCAGTGCATGCTCGCGCATATAGTCGGCCTGGTCCGATGTCGTCCAATGCGCCAGCGGATTGATGCGTATACGCGAACCGACCGCCTCGAAGACGGGCAGTGCAGCCCGCGTCGAGGCCTGGAAGCGCTTGCGTCCAGTGAACCAGGCACGGAACGGCTCGACACCGCGCGCCAGCGGCTCGACCTTGCGCACGTTGCAGCAGGCGTCCGTGTCGGTCTCATTGAGCCGGCCGGTCGGATCGACGCGTTCGAGCGCCGCCTCGTCCGGCTTGACCACCCTTATATCCGTCAGGCCGAAATCGGCAATCAGCGCGTCGCGATAGCCGAGTGTCTCCTCGAAATGCTTGCCGGTGTCGAGGAAGATCACCGGCAGCGAGCGGTCGATCTCCGAGATCATGTGCAGCAGCACCGCCGAATCCGCGCCGAAGGAGGAGACCGCCGCGACCTCGCCGCGGAAGGATTCGCGCGCCGCGCGCTCGATGATCTCGATCGGCTTCAGATGGCCGAGCAGCGCGTCGAGCCCCGCCGCTTCGGCGGCGATGCCGGCCTCGACGTCGACAATACGGTCAAGCGGCCTTGGTTTCGCCAGCATAGAGCGCCTCCTTGAACGGCGCGGGACCGACACGGCGGTAGGCGTCGATAAAACGTTCGTCGGGACTGAGCCGAAGGCCGAGATAGGTGTCGACGATCTGCTCGATGGCATCGGTGATCTCTTCCGATGAGAAGCCGCGGCCGATGATCTCGCCCACGGAGGTGTTCTCGTCGGCCGAGCCGCCAAGCGTCACCTGGTAGAGCTCGGAGCCTTTCTTCTCGACGCCGAGGATGCCGATATGGCCGACATGGTGATGGCCGCAGGCGTTGATGCATCCGGAGATCTTCAGCTTCAACTCGCCGATCTCGCGCTGCCGCTCCAGCGAAGCGAAGCGCCGCGAGATTTCCTGGGCGACCGGAATAGAGCGCGCCGTGGCCAGCGAGCAATAATCGAGGCCAGGACAGGAGATGATGTCGCTGATCAGATTGGAATTGGCGGTCGCCAGGCCAATCTCGACGAGCGCGTCATAGACAACCTTCAGATCGGCGCGCGCCACGTGCGGCAGGATGAGGTTCTGCTCGTGGCTGACGCGCAGCTCGTCGAATGCGTATTTCTCGGCAATGTCGGCAACCGCCTCCATCTGGCTGTCGGTGACGTCGCCGGGCACCTCGCCGATGCCCTTGAGCGAGATCGTCACCGCCGCGTAATCGGGATGGCGGTGCGTCACGACATTCTGCTCGAGCCATTCCGAAAAGCTCTTGGAATCGAGCCGGGCTTGCTTGACGAGAGCATCACCTTCCGATCGGGCCGACAGCGCCGGAGGCGCGAAATAAGCATTGATCGCCTGGATATCGGCCTCCGGCAATTTCAGCTCGGTGTCCTTGAGCTGCTGCCATTCGGCCTCGATCTGTCGTGCGATCTCTTCGACACCGGTCTCATGCACCAGGATCTTGACGCGTGCCTTGTACTTGTTGTCGCGGCGGCCGTAGAGGTTGTACACGCGCAGGATCGCCGTGCAGTAGGACAGAAGATCGGCTTCCGGCAGGAAATCGCGGATCCTCTTGGCGACCATCGGCGTGCGGCCCAGACCCCCGCCGACATAGACGGCAAAGCCCAATTCGCCAGCCGCATTCTTCTTCAGATGCAGGCCGATGTCATGCGCCTGAATGGCAGCCCGGTCGCGCTCGGCCCCCGTCACCGCGATCTTGAACTTGCGCGGCAGGTAGGAAAATTCCGGATGAACCGAGGACCATTGGCGCAGGATTTCCGCATAGGGCCGCGGATCGGCGACCTCGTCGGCGGCCGCCCCCGCGAAGTGGTCGGCGGTGACGTTGCGGATGCAATTGCCGCTGGTCTGGATGCAATGCATCTCGACGCTGGCTAGATCGGCCAGGATCGCCGGAACATCGGCAAGCGCCGGCCAGTGGAACTGGAGGTTCTGGCGTGTGGTGAAGTGGCCGTAACCCTTGTCGTATTTGCGCGCGATATGGGCGAGCATGCGCAACTGCCGGCTGTTCAGCGTGCCGTAAGGCACGGCGATGCGCAGCATATAGGCATGCAGCTGCAGGTAGACGCCATTCATCAGCCTGAGCGGCCGGAACTGGTCCTCGGTGATCTCGCCGGCAAGCCGGCGCTTCACCTGGTCGCTGAACTCGGCGACGCGGGCCTGAACGAAATCGTGGTCGAACTCGTCGTAACGGTACATGCTTCGTCTTTCAGGGCGCGTCCGCCCGTTGCTTCCTTGGATTCAAGCGGCTCGTTGCGCCTGCGGGCTCGCCTGCTTGCCGAGATCGGGGTGAATCGTCGGGCCCGCGGCTCGTATCTTCTCGCGCAGCCGCACCGGCTCGACCAATCCATCGACAATTGTGACGTCGATCACGTTGACGTCCAGAACTTCGTTGTTGGCGGCGGCGGCAGCGCCGATCGCTTCCAGCCGGTCCTCCGCCGCCTTGTCGTGCGCGACATCGGCATGGCCGACCGCCTCCGCCCAGCCGCCATCGGCATACCAGACGGCGATGCCGTCGGAGAGCCTGTTTGCGGTCAGAACCTTCATGGTTGAACTCCTTCGGCGGCGGCCGAAGCCGCGCCCTCATGCCTGTGTGCCGCGAGCGGCTCGGATTGTTCGAAATTGGCGCCGGCGACCGCATCGCCGATGATCGTCATCACCGGACCGGTGAGATCGGCGCGCTCTTCCAGCGACGGCAGATCGGCAAGCGTGCCGTGGAAACGACGGCGATTGCCGAGGCTGGCATTCTCGACGACGGCCACGGCCGTGTCCGGCGACAACCCGGCTTCGATCAGCCGTCCAGCGACTTCCGCCGCGACCGAGCGACCCATATACACGGCAACGGTCGCACCGGAGACGGCAAGCTTTGCCCAGTCGGGCAGCGAGTTGCCCTTGAGGTCGTGGCCGGTGGTGAACACCATTGAGGACGAAACCCCGCGCAGCGTCAGCGGCAGTTCGAAATCGGCGGCGGCGGCGAAGGCGGCGGTGACGCCCGGAACCACCTCATACGCTATCCCGGCCTCGCGCAGCGCCGCCATTTCCTCGCCGGCGCGTCCGAACACCAGCGGATCGCCGGACTTCAGCCGCACCACGCGCTTACCGGCCTGGCCTAGCTCGATGAGTAGGGCGTTGATCTCTTCCTGGCTCTTGGAATGGCAACCCTTGCGCTTGCCGACCGGCAGGCGCTCGGCGTCGCGGCGCCCCATGCCGACGATCGCCTCCGGCACCAGCGCATCATAGACGATGGCATCGGCTTCCATCAGCAGGCGGTGGGCACGCAAAGTCAGCAGATCCTCCGCGCCGGGGCCGGCGCCGACCAGCGCGATATGCCCCGCGGCCGGCGCATTCGCGCTCAGGAGCTCGAGCGCTGCGCCATGCGCCTGGGCGTGGTCACCGGCTTCGATAGCCTTGGCCGGCGCGCCGGCGAAGAAGTCGCTCCAGAAGCGACGACGGCGACTACCCTTCGGCAGCCGCTCGGCGGCAACGCGGAACGAAGCCGCCAAGGCGGCCAGTCGGCCGAGCGACGGCGACAGCATGCGGTCTATGCGGACACGCAGCATCTGCGCCAGAACCGGTCCGGCACCCTCGGTCCCGATGGCAATCGCAACCGGCGCGCGGTTCACCAACGCCGGGGTTAAGAAGTCGCAAAGATCCGGGCGATCTACCACATTGACCGGGATGCCCAGCCGTCGCGCGTCATCAACGACGCGGCCATCGAGCGCCTCGTCACCGCTCGCAGCGAACACCAGGGCAGCACCCTGGAGATGCGCGGCAGCCTCATAGGGTGCATTGATGTGAACGGCGCCGATCGATGCGATGAAATCCAACAGCCCGCCACTGGCATTGTCGGCGACGATGCGTAGCACCGCGCTCGACTGCGAAACCAGCCTGGCCTTGGCGAGCGCTTCCTCGCCATTACCGACGATGGCTACGGCTTGGCCGTCGACCCGCATGAAGACGGGAAAGGCATTGAGTTTGGCGTTGGCTGGCGACATGGCGACGAGCAATATTGAAACAGTTTGGCAGTTTTACGCGGGCAGGCCAAAAACCAGAAGGCAAGCACTCGCGCGTCGCCGAACGGCAGGCAATCGCTTTTTCGCAGCCGCGAAGAGCAAGAGAAAAAAATTCTACTTTGGGGATGAGAGAGCCAGAACGGCGTGAGAAACCACCCTGATCTGCCGCGATTTTTAGCACCGGCTCCGGAAAGCGGCAAAACAGTTTTTTCTAAATTCTACTAACTTAGTAGATTAAACCCAACCTTGTCGCTCGATGGCCAGCCTCACCTGGAGAGAGCAGTTGAGAGCGCACTGGCAGGTCGGAACAATCCTGCTCCGCGGCTCGTTTGGCTAGCAATCCATTCTGTCGATCTGGGCTCGACCGGTCGGCAATCCGCAAGCAAAGGAGGAACGCCATGAACATCAAGCTGAAGCACGGATTGTGGGTCGTCGTGGCCGATGGTGAGAAGGCGCTTTTCCTGCGCAACCAGGGCGACAACAAGTTCCCGAACCTGGAGGTGGTACAGGAGATGGAGCAGGAGAACCCCGCCACACGCGAGCAGGGCACGGACAAGCCGGGCCGCCAGAGCAACGAAGGCCCCCGCAGCGCCGTTGAGGAAACCGATTGGCACCGCCTCGGCAAGGAACGTTTCGCTGTCGAGATCGCAGACCGGCTTTACAAGCTCGCGCATCGTGGTGCATTCGACGCGGTCGTGCTGATCGCGCCCCCGCAGGTGCTTGGCGAGATGCGCCAGAAACTGCACAAGGAGGTGAGTGAGAAGGTGCAGGCGGAGATCCCAAAGACGCTCACCAACCACACGATTCCGGATATCGAGAATCTGTTGCAAGCGGCGTAGGCGACGAAGGAAGAGCGGCCTCAAGGCTGGATCGCGTCTCGAAGCCGCCTCTTTGTCGGCGCGGCGCCGATTTTCCGGTCCACGCCCTTCTTCAGCGTCGATTTCTGCACGGCGGCGGTTGCATCATCGCCGCTCCGTCCACCATATTGCCCGAAGGCGACGGCCTCGGCGGGCGCCCATCCGACATCGTGAATTTTCGAAAGGCGCGCAAAAGACAATGCCGCATGACACGCCCCTTATCGCCACCATCGTCGCCGGTCTGGGGCTGGCTTTCGTCTTCGGGGCTCTAGCCAACCGCTTCCGCATCCCGCCGCTTGTCGGTTATCTCGTCGCCGGCGTGCTTGTCGGGCCTAACACGCCGGGCTTCGTCGCCGACGCCAGCCTTGCCAACGAACTCGCGGAAATCGGCGTCATCCTTTTGATGTTCGGCGTCGGCCTGCATTTTTCGCTGAAGGATCTCCTGTCCGTCCGCGCCATCGCGGTGCCGGGCGCCATCGTGCAGATCGGCTTCGCAACGCTGCTTGGCGTCGGGCTTGCCTGGCTGCTCGGCTGGTCCCTCGGCGCGGGCCTGGTCTTCGGCCTCGCGCTTTCGGTCGCCTCGACCGTGGTGCTTTTGCGCGCGCTGCAGGAGCGGCGGCTGATCGAGACCGAGCGTGGCCGCATCGCCGTCGGCTGGCTGATCGTCGAGGATCTCGCCATGGTGCTGGCGCTGGTTCTGCTACCCGCGCTCGCTGGCGTGCTCGGTGGCCAACCGCAGGTCGAGGATCATACGAGCCTGCTCTCGCTGCCCGCCAGCTACGGCATATGGGGCGTTGTCGGCATCACGCTCGCCAAGGTCGCCGCCTTCGTCGTCGTCATGCTGGTGGTCGGCCGCAGGGTCATACCGTGGATCCTGCATTACGTCGCGCATACCGGCTCACGGGAACTGTTCCGGCTCTCGGTGCTGGCCATCGCGCTCGGCGTCGCCTTCGGCGCGGCGAAGCTGTTCGGCGTCTCGCTGGCGCTCGGCGCCTTCTTCGCCGGCATGATCATGAGCGAGTCCGAGCTCAGCCACCGCGCGGCGGAGGAATCGCTGCCGCTGCGCGACGCCTTCTCAGTGCTGTTCTTCGTCTCGGTCGGCATGCTGTTCGACCCTCTCAGCCTGATCAGCAACGGCCTGCCGATCCTCGCCACCTTGGCCATCATCGTCGTAGGCAAGTCGATCGCCGCCTTCGTCATCGTCATCGCCTTCCGCTATCCGATCGCGACCGCGCTGATGATTTCGGCGAGCCTTGCCCAGATCGGTGAGTTCTCATTTATCCTTGCCGAGCTCGGCGTCGGCCTGAAACTCCTGCCAGAACAGGGCCGAGATCTGATCCTTGCCGGCGCGATCCTCTCGATCCTGCTCAATCCGCTGATGTTCCTGGTTGTCGACTGGATGAAGCCGTGGCTGGAAAAGCGCGCCGGAAAGGCCGCGCCGGTCGAAGCGCAAAGGCCGATCGGCCCGGCCACCGAGCCCGGCCAGGTCGCCTCGGTCCAGGCAGCCCCAGGAAAGGAAGACGGCCCGCCACCCAGGACCACACTTGCCGGCCATTCCATCCTGATCGGTTATGGCCGTGTCGGCAGCCTGGTGGGCGCAGCGCTGAAGGAAGCCGCCCTGCCGTTCCTGGTGATCGAGGATGCCGACAAGACGCTGGCGAAGCTGCGGGAGGATGGCGTGGAGACCGTCGCTGGCAACGCCGCCAATGCGGACGTCTTCTCAGCCGCCAATCCGGAGGGCGCGAGGCGGCTGATCCTCGCCATCCCCAATGCCTTCGAGTCCGGCCAGATCGTGCTTCGAGCCCGCACCGCCAATCCCGCGATCACTGTGATCGCCCGCGCGCACTCCGACGCCGAGGTCGAGCACCTGAAAGGCCTCGGCGCCGACACCGTGATCATGGGCGAGCGTGAGATCGCCCGCGGCATCGTCGAGGTGGTGACCGGCAAACCCACCGATCCGGCGGGGCTCGCCATGGCGATCAACCCGCAGCCAGCTTGATGCCTCTCAGGCCTTGAACGCGGAGCCGCCATTCTGCGCGATGTCGCTGAGATATTTCGCCGGCGGCTTGCCCAGCGCCTTCTTGAACATGGTGATGAAGGCGGTGACGGATTCATAGCCCAGATCGCCCGATACCTGCTGCACGCTGGCGCCGGCGGACAGTTCCCTGAGCGCCACGATCAGGTGTAACTGCTGGCGCCAGCGGCCGAAGCTCAGGCCCGTCTCCTTCACCGCGAGGCGCGCCAGGCTGCTCTCGCTAAGCGCCAAGCGATGCGCCCACTCCGCTAGCGTGCTGCGGTCGGCGGGGTCGTCGGCCAGTGCCTCCGCGATCCGCCGCAGCCGAGGCTCGGCCGAGATCGGCAGGTGCAATTGCTGGACGGGCATAAGCGGCAGCTCGGCAAGCAGGACCCTTCCCAGGAAATCGCAGCGCGGATCGTCCGGCGCGCATTCCGACAGCTCGATGATCACCTCGCGCAGCAGCGGCGAGATCGAAAGCGTGCTGCACCGATCCGGCAGGTCGGCGGCGCCGGGCTCGATATAAACGAAGAACATCCGCGCATTCGCCGTCGCGATGTTGCTGTGTTCCATCCGGCTCGGCACCCAGACCCCGCAATGCGGCGGCACCATCCAGAGCCCGGTCGGAACCCTGCAGGTGACGCCGCCGCCAAGCGCAAAGACGAGCTGCCCCTTGCGGTGCCAATGCTCGCGCACCTCGGCCTTGGTCTCGGTGACGTCGACGCCGACGGCGATCGCCGGCGCGGCCACGTCGTCGACGTCGAAATCCAGCCAGGGCCAGCGAAGCGGCTGTCTCATGCTTGACCGTTTTTAGAGATCATTTGGCTCTATATCTAAATTCTTCAATTACGAAAGTCGATAGGATGACACCGATATCGTCGCATCGATCGGGTCTTCCAGACGTCAATTTCAAAGGTGGCCAATGCTCGCTCTCGCTATTTCTTCCGACAGCCCCAGCCAACTCAAGTTCACAGAGGTCGACGAGCCCAACTGCAACTCAAATGAAGCATTGGTGACAGTTCATGCGACATCATTGAACCGTGGCGAGTTGCGCCTGCTCGCCATCCGCCCCGACGGCTGGATCCCCGGCCAGGACATCGTTGGCATCGTGGAACGCGCGGCGGCCGACGGCTCAAGCCCGGCCGCGGGCACGCGCGTCGCGGCCTTGGTCGACCAGGCCGGCTGGGCCGAGCATGTCGCCGTTCCGACCGACCGCCTCGCCGTCATACCCGACGCTGTCAGCTTCGCCTCCGCCGCCACGCTGCCGGTCGCGGGCACGACGGCGCTGAGGACCTTGCGCCAAGGCGGCGATCTCGCCGGCCAGCGGGTGCTGATCACTGGCGCAAGCGGCGCGGTCGGCCGCTTTCAGATCCAAATCGCGTGCGAGCAAGGCGCTTCCGTGACGGCGATCGCCTCGGCCCGACACCACGATGACCTTCGCGATTTGGGCGCCGGGAAGATCGTCGAGTCGATCGAACTGGCGGAGGGACCGTTTTCGCTGATCACCGAGTCGGTCGGCGGCAAGAGCCTGGCTGATGCGATCGAACGCGTCGCGCCGGGTGGAACGATCGTCATGTTCGGCTCGAGCAGCGGCGAGCTCACGCCGGTTGGATTCCGCCAGTTCGTTCCCGGCCACGAAGGCGCGCGGCTACAAACCTTCGCCTATTACACCTCCGGTTCAGCCATCGGCGCCGATATTGCCGCGCTGCTCGATCTGATCGTGGCCGGCCGGCTTGAAACGCGCGTGGCCATGACGGTGCCCTGGACGGACATCGGTCAGGCCCTGGACGCGCTCAGACAGCGCAGCTTCAGCGGCAAGGCCGTTCTCACGATGGCTTGAAGTCAGCCGCCTAGAGCGTTTCACCGTTTCGTGGAAACGGCGAACCGCGCTAACCCTTTGTTTTTACGAAATTCTGGACAGAAAACCGCTCACACTTTTCCTGGAATTGCTCTAAACGTGCTGGCCGCCATTGATGTGGATTTCCGAGCCGGTCACGTAGGACGACTGGCCGGAGCACAGGAAATAGATGATGTCGGCCACCTCCGAGGTGGCGCCCAGCCTTCTCAGCGGGATCGTCTCAACTATCTTGTCGGTGCCGGGCGACAGGATCGCCGTGTCAATCTCGCCCGGCGCGATCGCGTTGACGCGGATGCCGTATGGGCCGAAATCATGCGCCATCTCGCGCGTCAGCGAGCCGAGCGCCGCCTTCGACGTCGCATAGGCCGTGCCGGCGAATGGATGCACCCTTGTGCCGGCGATCGAAGTGACGTTGACGATCGAACCCTTGGCGGCGGCGAGCTCCTTGAACAGGCCGCGCGCCAGCATGATCGGCGCGAAGAAATTGACCTGGAAGACGTCGCGCCAGACATGCATCGGCGTGTCGATCGAATTCATCCGGCTGCCATCCTTCAGCTTCGGCGAGATGCCGGCATTGTTGACCAGCGCGTGCAGTTGCCCGCCATGCGCCTCCAGCCGGTGGCGGATTTCCGAAACGGCGATGCCGACGTCCTCCTGGTCGGCGAGATCGACCTTGATGTGATCCTCGGGGCCGGCAGGCCACGGGCAATCCTCGGCAAAGGCCTGGCGCGAACAGGTGATCACGCGCCAGCCCTCGCGCGAAAAACGCTTCACCGTCGCATGGCCGATTCCCCGGCTTGCGCCGGTGAGCACGATGGTTTTTCTGCTGTCGGTCTCGGCCATGACTTTGTCTCCGGCCGGACATGTAGCCGAAGGCGCTTGCCATTACGAGAGGCGAAGTTGCCGCTCTACCCGCCGCCGAGGATATCGAGGATCGAGGTCTGCCGCCTTTTCTTCGGTCCGCCGACATCGCCGGGCGGCACCGGATGCTTGATCGAGGCGGTCGATCCGCTGTCGCTCGGCATGTCGAAGCCGCCGGCGTCGACGGTCTCGGCCGGCCGGGGCTGGCGCGCGGGTGCCTGCCGTGCCGGCGCCTGGGCAACAGGCTGCGATTGGGCTGCAGGCTGCGACTGGCCGACGCCCGCGGGCGGGGCGGGCGGCGGCTGCGAGGCATCCGCCGACGGGATCTCGTCCGGCACGATCGTATCGGAGGGGGTCGACTTCCAGGTGCCGGGCAGCGGCCGCACCGGCACGCCTTCATGCGCCGCCACCATGAATTCGTGCCAGGCCTGCGCCGGCAAGGCGCCGCCGGTCACCTTCTTCATCGGGCTGCCGTCGTCATTGCCGAACCACACGCCGGTGGTGAGGTTCGCGGTGTAGCCGACGAACCAGGCGTCGCGCGAGTTCTGGCTGGTGCCGGTCTTGCCGGCCGACGGCCAGTTGAACGCTGCCTTTTTCGCGGTGCCGACCTCGACCGTGCCGGTCATCATCGAGTTCATCATGCCCACGATATCGGCCTTGATGACGCGCGGCGCGCTGCCGGTGCTGCCCTCGTAGAGCACCTTGCCGCTGGCGGTGGTGATGCGCTGGATGAAGTGGATGTCCGGCTTGTAGCCGCCATTGGCGAAAGGCACATAGGCCGAGGTCAGTTCCAGCGGCGTCACTTCCGAGGTGCCCAGCGCGATCGAGGTGTTGGCCTGCAGGTCGGACTGGATGCCCATGCGATGCGCGGCTTCCACCACCGCGTCGGGCCCGACCTCCATGGTGAGCTGCGCCGCCACCGAGTTCAGCGACTTGGCCAGAGCCGTCGCAAGCGTGACCTTGCCGTAATATTTGCCGCCATAATTGTCGGGCGTCCATTTGCCGATTTTGATCGGCGCGTCGTTGCGGATGCTGTCGGGCGTGCGGCCGGTTTCCAGCGCCGCCATGTAGACGAAGGGCTTGAAGGCGGAGCCCGGCTGCCGGCGCGCTTCCGAGGCGCGGTCGAACTGGCTGGTCGAATAATCATAGCCGCCGACCATGGCGCGCACCGCGCCGGAATCATCGATCGATACCAGCGCCCCCTGCGTGACGTTGAGCTTCTTTCCGCTTTCGTCGATCAGCCGGCGGATCGACTGTTCGGCAAGCTTCTGCAGGTTGAGATCGACGGTGGTGTTGATGACGATGTCGCCGCGCACGTCGCCGATCAGGTCGGGAAGCTCGTCCATCACCGTATCGGCAACGTAGTTTTCCGAGCCGGTCCAGTAAGACGGCGCGCGCGTCGCCGGCGCGCTCAGCGCGGTCTTGTATTCCTTGTCGCTGATCTTGCCGGTCTCGCGCATGGCCGCGAGCACGAGCTGCGCGCGATCCTCGGCCGCCTTCGGGTCGCGCGCCGGCGAAAGCTTCGACGGCGCCTTGAGCAGGCCCGCCAGAAGTGCTGCCTCCGAAAGCGATACGTCGCGCGCGCTCTTGCCGAAATAGCGCCGCGAAGCCGCCTCGACGCCATAGGCGCCTGAGCCGAAATAGACCCGGTTGAGGTACATTTCGAGGATCTGGTCCTTCGTGTGCTTGTGCTCTAGCCAGAGCGCCAGCAGCACTTCCTGCACCTTGCGCTCCAGCGTGCGGTCCGGCGTCAGGAACAGGTTCTTGGCCAGCTGCTGCGTCAGCGTCGAGCCGCCTTGCGAGAAATGGCGGCCGAGCAGGTTGGTGACCATGGCGCGCGACAGGCCGATCGGGTCGATGCCGAAATGCGAATAGAAGCGCCGGTCCTCGATGGCGACGACGGCCTCCGGAATATAGGGCGACATCTCGTGCAGGCCGACTGCCTCGCCGCCCGACGCGCCGCGATTGGCTATAAGCTGCCCATCGACCGAGACGATCTTGATGTTGGGCGCACGGTCCGGGACCGACCAGGTCGTGGCCGCCGGCATCTTGGCGCCGTAATAGACGACGACGCCGGCCGCCGCGATGCCGCCCCAGATGCACAGCACGAAGCACCAGTAGACCAGCCGGGTGGCGATGCCGAGCAGCCCGCGCCGGTTGCGGTCGCGGCCACGGCCGCGTGATTTCGCCTTGGCGGATCTGCCCTTTGCAGCGGATTTGCGGGTGCGCGGCACGACGCGATCCTCCTCGCTCACCGAAAAGCCCTCGGAGGATTTCGCCCGCGGCGATCCGTCGAAGCTCGGTTCGATGCGACTGTCTCTGCGGTTCGCCATGCGCTCTAGTCTGTCTGTCCCCAAATGCCGATGGCGTTCGGGTTGAAGACTAGATGCGGCGGTTTAAAGGCGCGTTAAAGCAGGGTTTATGCGGCCTTTTGAAAACCCTTGGGATTTTCTGAATGTGCCACCGCCATCGCCACTTGGGCGGCACGAGGAGAGCCGCCGTCAGAGGGCGAGCGGATCAGGGATTTGCGAGAGGGCCATTCATCCGCCTGACCTCAGCGGCTGAAACTCCACTTCCGGCTGCTCGGTGCGCTGCCCTGCGTCAAGCGGCAAGATGACCTTGCCACTGCCGTGACTGCACCTTCAGCCCGGCTGGGAAGCCGCCGCGGCGCGCCTGGCTCTGGCCGGGATCGCATCAGCGGCAGCCGGCACGACATATCGAAGACGCAGGCGCAGGAACGGCGCTTCGATGCAGGAATAGCTGAGATAACCGATTGGGATGGTTGCCACGAAGCACGCCATGGACCAGAGGCATGCGACGTAGAAATTGCTGATCTCCATGATGCTGTCGTTGATGAATGCGGCGAGCTCGTGCACGAAAAACAGGTGCAGCAGGTAGATCGAATAACTGTACGATCCGGCCTTCTCCATGATCCTGAACGGCAGGCTCGTTTGCTTCCTTGCAAAGGTCGTGTCGTAGTAGGCGATCCCGAAGGCGTAGGCGGCCGCCTCCAGGGTGGGCAGGATCACCCATATCCAGGGCGGCGCCGACCGGGGCCCCAGATGGTAGAACCCGCCGCCGCGTCGAACCACCAGAAGAATCCCGAAAATGACGCCAGAACGGCCAGCGCCAGCCAGTGCCTGCCCTTCGCATAGGCGCGAAAGTGGAAGGCAAGAATGCCGGCCAGGAACTGGTCCGCATGTCCTATGATCGTCCAGTACGCTGCCCACTGCACCTCGCCGAACTGCACATACAAAGCGAGCCTCAGCAAAATGGCTGCAGCAACGAACAGCAACGGCGCAAACTGGAATCGCCTGCACGCCATCAGCAGGAACGGCAGCAAAAGGTAGAAATGAGCTTCGACGGTGACCGACCAGCCGCCATTGGGAAGCGTGGGGAAAATCAGTCCCTTGCCGACATCGGTGAAATACGTGCCGAGGTCCTCGCCTGCCAGATATCTGCGGTAAGCCTCGATGCAAATCACGGCGAACAAAAGGGGCAGCAGCCTGAGCGCCCTGTTGGCGAAGAACGGCAGATATCTGACCTGCTTGCCGTCAAGAAGCTTGGCAAAAAGGTAGCCAGAAAGCGCCATGAACAACGAGACGCCGGTGTGCCCTTCGTCCAGGATGGCGAACAAGGGTAGAGCCGGTACGAAGCCATAGGCGACCGGCCCATCCGGAGATGCATGGAGGAAGTGAAAGGTGAAGACCAGAAAGGCCGCCAAGCCACGGATATGATCCAGCGCTGGATAGTATTCTCCGGTCGAGGACTTCATCTTTAGATCACGCGCCCCCGCGCCTTGCCGGCCACCAACTCGGAGCGATCCCCGACCTTACATCGCGCGCAGTGGGCGCCTGAAGCTCGGTTCGACGTGATTGTCCCTGCGGTTCGCCACGGCTCTTGCTTGCCTGCTCCGGCGCTATTGGCGTTAGGATTGCAGACTAGATGGAGCGGGTTAAAGCAGTGTTTATGCAGCCTGTTGAAAACCCTTGGTTTTCAACATCCAACTCTCGCGTGGTCCGGTTCGAGATCAGGTCGACCACCCTGCTGGACGCCGCACCATTGCGAATGGATGGGTGCTCAAAGTCCCGCCGCCTTGGCCACAGCGCGCCTTGCTCAAAGGCTACGGCAAGCCCGCGCAGTCCCTGTATCTCCGGCCGAAATACCCCCGGCGCAATGTCGTCTCGCAAAGCCAGTCTATCCCTCACGGCGCCGGCGGCTGGCCACCGTGATCAGTTCTGCTGGATTGAAATACCTTTGTCGTCGATCTTGAGCTCGACGCCTTTCGGCCTAGTCTGCTCGCGATAGACATAGATGCCGAGCGCGATGATCACGACCACGAGAGCGCCGATGATGACATAGAGCATGTTCTGCTTCATGGCGCGTCCCCGATGTCTGTTTGAAGATCAGGCCTGTTTCACCAGTTTGATCAGCACCAACAGGACCACCGCGCCGATCGTGGCGTCGATGATCGTCGCAAGGATCCCGCCGCCGACGGCAAAGCCCAGCCTTGGGAATATCCAGCCGGCGATCACGGCGCCGACGATGCCGACGACGATGTTGCCGACCAGTCCGAAGCCGAAACCCTTGACGATCAGGCCGGCGAGCCAGCCGGCGATCGCGCCGACGATGATGAAAACGAGCAGGCTTTCAATTCCCATTGCCAATCCCTCCGTGAGCGGAGGACCGACGAAGCCACACGCCCCGAATCGACCATCCGACTGTGACGGATGGAACCTATTGGAAAGCGGCCAGCCTCGCCAGCGCCAGCTTCATTCGTCGTCGTCACCCGATGCCGGACGCCAGCTCGTCGGATCGACCCTCTTCTGCGTGTCGCTGTCGGTGTAGACCCACCAGCCGCCATCGCGGTACTGCCCGACGGATTCATTGACGACGCCGTCGCCGTCCTTCCACAGGATGGTGACCTTCGACCCGTCCTTCGGCGCGCTTTCTATCGGTTTGCGCTCTGCCATTCACTCCCTCCACGAACCGGCCCGCTCCGTGAGCAGGCAAGAACGCCCGCTGACGCGCCGGGTTCCGTCAGCTATGCGCGAAGATGTCTTCCTCGGCCCAGCCCATCAGGTCGAGCTTGGCGCGGGTCTGCAGGAAGCGGAAGCAGGCATCCGCCTCCTTGGTGCGGTTTTCGCGCGTCAGGCGCGCCGCCAGCACCTCGCGCAGGCGGTGCAAATAGAGCACGTCGGAGGCGGCATAGTCGAGCTGTTCGGGCGAGAGCGTTTCTGCGCCCCAGTCCGAGGATTGCTGCGCCTTGGAGAGACCAATGCCGAGCAACTCGTTACAGAGATCCTTCAGCCCATGGCGGTCGGTGTAAGTGCGGACGAGCCGCGAGGCGATCTTGGTGCAGAACACCGGCTCCGCCATCACGCCGAAGGCATTGTAAAGCACGGCGATGTCGAAGCGGCCGTAATGGAACAACTTTGTGATCGCGCCGTTCCTGAGCAGGCTGACGAGGTTCGGCGCCTCTTTTTGGCCAGGCGCGATCTGGATGACGTCGGCGCTGCCGTCGCCGGGCGAGATCTGCACCACGCATAGCCGGTCGCGATGAGGGTTCAGGCCCAGCGTTTCCGTGTCGATGGCCACCGCCTCGACATTGTAGCGGGTGAGGTCGGGCAGATCGTTCTTGTGGAAACGGATATCGGTCATTCTCTTCTCCGGATCGCACAGCGGCGCCGCACATCCCTGGGATGCGCGCAGCACGCCGCGGCACTTCGCGCCAGCTAATTCGTCCTCGCCGCGATCCGGCGAAAAATCAACAGAAAGTTGAATCTCACCTCTTTCGTGACTTTCGCCTCAGCGGGTCAGCGCATCGAGTATACGCGCCCAGGATCGCTGCCCCTGGTGGAAGGAGGTCAGCTCGTATTTCTCGTTCGGCGAATGGATGCGGTCGTCATCCAGGCCGAAACCGACCAGCAGCGATTCCATGTCGAGATAGGTCTGGAAATCGCCGACCACGGGGATGGAGCCGCCGCTACCGATGGTCAGCGCCTGCTTGTCCCATTCATCGGACAGCGCGTCCTTGGCCTTGGCCAGGAACGGCGAGTCGTAGGAAAGCTGGATCGCCGGCGAGCCGCCATGCGGATGGAATTCCACCGAGCAGTCGCCGGGAATGCGCTCGCGCACGAAACCCTGGAAGGCGGCGCGGATCTTCTTCGGATCCTGCTTGTGCACGAGCCGGAACGACACTTTCGCCGACGCTTCCGCCGCGATCACCGTCTTGAACCCTTTGCCGGTGTAGCCGCCGATGATGCCGTTGAATTCCGCCGTCGGTCGCGCCCAGGTCATTTCGAGCACCGAGCGCCCCTTTTCGCCGGCCGGGATGGAGAGACCGACCGGGCCAAGGAAAGTCTCGGCCGTTTCGCCGAGGCCTTCCCAGGACTTCAGCACTTGGCTGGGCGTCTCCTCGACGCCGTCATAGAAGCCCGGAATAGTGACCCGGCCGTCCTTGTCGTGAACATCGGCCAGCACCTTGGCCAGGATGCGGATCGGATTGGCGGCCGGGCCGCCATAGAGGCCCGAATGCAGGTCGCGGCTGGCCGCCTTGACGGTGACCTCCTCGCCGACCATGCCGCGCAGCGACACGCAGATCGACGGCGTCTCGCGGTTCCACATGCTGGTGTCGCAGACCAGCGCGAAATCGGCCTTCAGCTCGGCGGCGTTGGCCTCCAGGAACGGCTTCAGCGACGGCGAGCCGGATTCCTCCTCGCCCTCGAACAGGATGGTGACGCGGCAGGGCAGATTGCCGTGCACCTGCTTCCAGGCGCGGCAGGCCTCGACGAAGGTCATCAACTGCCCCTTGTCATCGGCCGAGCCCCGGCCGGTGATCACCTTGCGTCCAGGCTCGATCTCCTTGATTGAAGGCGCGAACGGGTCGGTGTCCCACAATTCGATCGGATCGACCGGCTGGACGTCGTAATGGCCGTAGAACAGCACATGCGGCGCGCCCGCCGGGCCTTCGTGATGCGCCACCACCATCGGATGCCCGGGCGTGTCGCGCACACTCGCGTCGAAGCCGATCAGCTTGAGCTCGGCGACCAGCCATTCGGCCCCCTTGCGGCAGTCGGCGGCGAAGGCTGGATCGGTGGAGATCGACTTGATGCCGAGCAGGCCGAACAGCCGCTCCAGACTCTGGTCGAGGTTCTGGTCGAGACGCTCAAGGACGAGGGAGATTCTGGACATGCTCTTTGCCTTTCGATTTTGGGCAGACCCTAAAGGGCCACGCCGAAAACGAAAAGCCGTGATTGTTGGACCAACCCGGGCAATCGCTGCCGCAACATAAAAGAAGACCGCCGTGGTGGAGGGGGAACCACGGCGGTCTTTACTCGAAACGTTGCGGCAGCCCGGAGAGGGGGGATAGGCTGCCGCAGTTTGCCCGGAATAGGCGGGGGACGGGCCTTGCTCCGGACTTCGGCGAAAACTGCCGATGATGTGTATTTGGGTTTGTGAACATGGCGATTCAAGGGCATGAAAATTACACTTTTGTAACATGCCCGTGAGCGCCCAAATTTCCGCCGGACAGGATGTGTCAGGGGTGTTGCCCGAACCGGTGGGTTCCGCCGCCTTTGGCATGGACCGCGAAGGCTGGCCGCGCTATCCCTGCCGGCATGAAAAAAGGCGATCACCTCTTCCTCGTCGACGGCTCCGGCTACATTTTTCGCGCCTATCACGCGCTGCCGCCGCTCAACCGCAAATCCGACGGTCTGCCGACCAGTGCCGTGCTTGGCTTCTGCAACATGGTTTGGAAGCTGATGCAGGACGCTCGCAACACCAATGTAGGCATCGTGCCGACGCATTTCGCCGTCATCTTCGACTATTCCTCGAAGACCTTCCGCAGCGATCTTTATCCCGAATACAAGGCGAACCGCTCCGCTCCGCCGGAGGATCTGATCCCGCAATTCGGGCTGATCCGCCAGGCGACCGTGGCCTTCAACCTGCCTTGCATCGAGATGGAGGGTTTCGAGGCCGATGACATCATCGCCACCTATTGCCGGCTCGCCTGCGAGGTCGGCGCCGACACCACCATCATCTCATCCGACAAGGATTTGATGCAGCTGGTCGGCCCGACGGTGGGAATGTACGACCCTATGAAGGACCGCCAGATCGGCATCCCCGAAGTGATTGAGAAATGGGGAGTGGCGCCGGAAAAGATGATCGACCTGCAGGCGCTGACCGGCGACTCGGTCGACAACGTGCCGGGCGTGCCCGGCATCGGCCCGAAGACCGCTGCGCAGCTGCTGGAGCAGTTCGGCGACCTTGACGGGCTGCTGGCGCGTGCTTCCGAGATCAAACAGGAAAAGCGGCGCGAGACAATCATCGCCAATGCCGACAAGGCCCGCATTTCGCGTCAGCTTGTGACGCTGAAGAACGATGTGCCGCTGAAAGAAGGACTGGACGACCTGGTGCTGCACGCGCCGGACGGACCGAAGCTGATCGGCTTCTTGAAGACCATGGAATTCACAACGCTGACGCGACGCGTCGCAGAGGCGACCGCCACCGAGATCGGCGACGTCCAGGCTTCCGCCGTCATCGTCGAGCGGGCCGATGCCGCGCACGGGCCCGATGTCGGCGCCGGAGCGCCACCGCGACAGCCGGCGCCTCAGCCAAACGGCGACGCAAAACCCGCCGCGTCCGCCACGAGGGGCGAGGATGCGCCTCCGCAGGGCGACACCCCATCGCTCCTCTCCGCGCTGCGGCTGGAACAGGCGGCGGCCCGCAAGATCGATCCTTCGGCCTATGGCGCCATCCGCGACGCGGCCGCGCTGAAGGCCTGGATCGCCGAAGCCCGCGACGCCGGCATCCTCGCCTTCGACGCCGAGACCAGCTCGTCCGACCCGATGCGGGCCGATCTCATCGGCCTGTCCATGGCCATCGCGCCCGGTCGCGCCGTCTATGTGCCGCTTGCGCACAAGAGCGGCAATGGCGACCTGCTTGGCGGCGGCCAGTTGGAGAACCAAATCCCGGTCCGCGAGGCGCTGGCGCTGCTCAAGCCGCTGCTCGAGGACCGGTCGGTCCTGAAAATCGTGCAGGACATGAAATATGACATCGTCGTGATGAGTCGGCACGGCATCGAGGTCGGACCGTTCGACGACACGATGCTGATCTCCTACGTGCTCGACGCCGGCACGTCGGGCGGTCATGACCTCGCCTCGCTGTCGGAAAAGTGGCTCGGCCACGCGCCCGCGTCGAAGAAGGAACTGGCCGGCTCGGGCAAGAGCGCCATCGGCTTCGATCAGGTCGACATCGAGCGCGCGACCGCCTATGCCGGCGAACAGGCCGACTTGGCGCTGCGGCTCTGGCAATTGCTGAAGCCCCGGCTCGCCGCCAAGGGCCTCGTTTCCGTCTATGAGCGGTTGGAACGGCCGCTTGTGCCGGTGCTTGCCCGCATGGAGCAGCGCGGCATCTCGGTCGACCGTCAGATCCTGTCCAGGCTTTCGGGCGAGCTGGCGCAGGGCGCTGCCCGCGTCGAGGAAGAGATTTACGGCATCGTTGGCGAGCGCATCAACATCGGCTCGCCAAAGCAGCTCGGCGACATCCTGTTCGGCAAGATGGGCCTGCCGGGCGGCTCGAAGACCAAGACCGGCCAGTGGTCGACCTCGGCGCAGCTTCTGGAAGACCTTGCCGCCGAAGGCCACGAGCTGCCGCGCAAGATCGTCGACTGGCGCCAGCTCACCAAGTTGAAGTCGACCTATACCGACGCGCTGCCCGGCTTCATCAACCCCGGCACCAACCGCGTGCACACTTCATATGCGCTTGCCGCGACCACGACCGGGCGGCTTTCGTCCTCCGACCCCAACCTGCAGAACATTCCTGTACGCACCGCCGAGGGCCGCAAGATCAGGACCGCCTTCATCGCCGACAAGGGCCACAAGCTGGTCTCGGCCGACTACAGCCAGATCGAGTTGCGCGTGCTTGCCCATGTCGCCGAGATCCCGCAGCTCAAGCAGGCCTTCGCCGACGGCGCCGACATCCATGCCATCACCGCGTCGGAAATGTTCAACGTGCCGGTGGAGGGCATGCCGTCGGAAGTGCGCCGGCGCGCCAAGGCAATCAATTTCGGCATCATCTACGGCATCTCCGCCTTCGGCCTCGCCAACCAGCTGTCGATCCCGCGCGACGAGGCGAGCGCCTATATCAAGCGCTATTTCGAGCGCTTCCCCGGCATCCGCGACTATATCGAGGAAACCAAGGCCTATGCGCGCGAGCACGGCTTCGTGGAAACCATCTTCGGCCGGCGCATCCATTATCCGGAGATACGATCCTCCAACCCGTCGGTCCGCGCCTTCAACGAGCGCGCCTCGATCAACGCCAGGCTGCAGGGCACCGCCGCCGACATCATCCGCCGCGCCATGGTGCATATGGAGGAAGCGCTGGAGAAGGCGAAGCTATCCGCCCGCATGCTGTTGCAGGTGCATGACGAGCTGATCTTCGAAACGGTGGAAGCTGAAGTCGAAGCGACCATTCCCGTCGTGCGCCGCGTGATGGAAAACGCGCCCATGCCGGCAGTCTCGATGTCGGTGCCGCTGCATGTCGATGCACGGGCGGCGAACAATTGGGACGAGGCGCATTAGCCTGAAAACGGCGGCAACAATCCGCCGCCGAGTTCCTTCACCTCTGGCCTGCTTGCCATCTCCCCCCGCAAGGTGGGAGATCAGCCGTCATCTCTGATTTCGCTTATCTTCAACGTTGCAGAAATGAGCGGAGCGCCAGAACCTCCAATCTCCCCCTTGCAAGGGAGATGTCCGCCAGGACAGAGGGGGGGTGCCTCGCACCAGCATCAACAAGCCGGCTGACTCATCAAGCGGCTTCCGCCCTGCACTTCGCGCACACGCCCCTGAATTCAATCACCGCCTTCTTGGCCGCAAAGCCCGTCGAGCGCACCCATTCGTCCAGCCGGTGGTCGACGTCGTGGTCGGACATCTCGGTCACCTGGCCGCAATTGTCACAGATGGCGAAGGCGGTCATCGAATGGCTATGGTCGTGCGGCTCGGCGCAAGCGACAAAGGAGTTGAGGCTTTCCAGCCGGTGCACGAAGCCCGACTTCACCAGCGTGTCGAGAGCCCGGTAGACCTGCAGCGGCGCCCGGAAACCGCGCTCGCGCAGCTGGTCGAGCAGAGTATAGGCGCTGAGCGGCCCGCTCGACGCCTCGAGCTTCTCCAGCACGCAGAGCTGGTTCTTGGTCAGCGCATCTCTTGCCGTCATCTTGTTCGCCCAATCGACGCTTGCACGCGCGACCGCATGTCAAGGACTTCAATTTCCCCTGAGATAGCGACGAACGAGTGATTTTGCCACTGTTTCCGCAGCCCCCGCTACTGGGCGCCGACGGTTCGCCGGCTAAACGCTACTTGCGCGGCGGCCCTTTGCGTTCGGCGGAGGCGGCCCACAGGTTGATGTCGGACTCGCGCGCGTAAGTGTCGATCTCGGCAAGCTCGGCGTCGCTGAAGTCCAGCGCCTTGAGCGCGCCGACGCAATCCTCGACCTGTTCCGGCCGGCTGGCGCCGATCAGTGCCGTGGTGACGCGGCCCTTGCGCAGCACCCAGGCCAGCGCCATCTGCGCCAGCGTCTGACCTCGGCGGCCGGCAATGGCGTTGAGCGCCTTGATGTTGGCGATCGACTTGTCGTTGATGAAAGCCGGCCTGAGCGACTTGCCCTGCGATGCGCGGCTGCCCTCAGGAATACCGCCGAGATATTTGTCGGTCAGCATGCCTTGCGCCAGCGGCGAGAAGACGATCGAGCCGATGCCCAACCCCTCCAGCGTGTCGAGCAGCCCGTCCTCCTCGACCCAGCGGTTGAGCATCGAATAGCTCGGCTGGTGGATGAGGCAGGGGGTGCCAAGCTGCCGCAAGATGTCGGCCGCCTCGCGCGTGCGCTGCGAATTGTAGGAGGAGATGCCAACGTAGAGCGCCTTGCCCGAGCGTACTGCATGGTCGAGCGCGCCCATCGTTTCCTCGAGCGGCGTCTCGGGATCGAAACGGTGCGAATAGAAGATATCGACATAGTCGAGCCCCATGCGCTTGAGGCTCTGGTCGAGGCTGGCCAGCACATATTTGCGGCTGCCCCACTCGCCGTAGGGACCGGCCCACATCCCGTAGCCCGCCTTGGTCGAGATGATCATCTCGTCGCGATAAGCAGCGAAATCGGTGCGCAGGATCTCGCCGAATGCGGTTTCGGCGGAACCTGGCGGCGGGCCGTAATTGTTGGCGAGGTCGAAATGCGTGATGCCGAGGTCGAAGGCCTTGCGCACGATCGCCTGCTTGGTCCGGTGCGGCGTGTCGTTGCCGAAATTGTGCCACAGCCCGAGCGAGATCGCCGGCAGCTTCAGGCCGGACCGGCCGCAGCGGTTATAGATCATCTGCTCGTAGCGGTTTTCGGCGGGGACATAGGGCATGGGAAATCCTCGGGATCGAAGCGGCGCCGCAAGCGCCGCTAGAGCATGAAGCCGAAAAGTGTCGAGCGGTTTTCGGGCGACTTCATGCTTGGCTCAGGAGTCAATTGAATCGATGCTTGCCCCTAACCCTTACCCTCTCCCCGCCGAAACGGGGAGAGGGTTGCCACTTAGTTTTTCTTGGCCAGCAGTGCCTTCGCGTCCTTGATGCCGAGCGCGGCCGGCCGCTCGCAGCTCGTCTGCATCGCGACGTACTTGCCGCTTTCGCCGGAACGCAGGATACCGGTCATCACGTCGACGGCGTGCAATGCCAATTCCATCGAGCAGCGGTGCGGCCGCCCTTCGGCGATCGCGATAGCCATGTCGGCAAGGCCGGCGGTGCGGTAATTGGCCATCATGCCTTGGCCGTGCATCTCGTTCGGCACGCCGAACGGATGGTTCCATTTCGGCAGTTTCTTCACCGGCTTGGCCGAGTCGGTGAAGCGCACCTCACCGCCGAAGAAATTCGGGTCCGGCACGAAGACGGTGCCCAGTTCGCCATAGAGCTCCATCGGCGCGTGGCCGTGGCTCCAGACGTCCCAGGAGGTGTTGAGCGTGATCACCGCGCCATTGGCGAATTCGAGCAGCGCATGGATGGTGGTCGGCGTGTTGACCGGGATCTTTTCGCCCGCGCGCGGTTTGGAGCTGATCGTCCGCTCCTTGGCAGGTGTCGTTGCGAAAGCCGCCACCTGTTTCACCGGCCCGATCAGCTGGATCAGGTTGGTGACGTAGTAAGGTCCGATGTCCAGCACTGGACCGGCGCCCGGCTGGAAGAAGAAGTCCGGATTGGGATGCCAGTGTTCCATGCCGTGGCCCATCACATGGCAGGTGCCGCTGGTGATCTTGCCAAGCTTGCCGCTGTCGATCAGCTCGCGGGCCAGCTGGTGCGCGCCGCCGAGGAACGTGTCCGGCGCCGAACCGATGCGCAGGCCCTTCTTCTCGGCCCGTTTCTTGAGGTCGAGCCCTTCCTCGATCGACAGCACGAACGGCTTTTCCGAATAGACATGCTTGCCGGCGTCGAGCGCCTGCTTCGACACTTCGTAATGCACCGCCGGAATGGTCAGATTGACGATGATGTCGATCTCGTCGTCCTCGAGAAGATCGTTGACCGTCTCGGCGCGCAGCTTGAACTCCTTTGCCCGCGCTTTCGCCGCATCCATGTTGATGTCCGCGCATGCGCGCATCTTGATGCCGCGGAACAGCGGCGCCAGCGAGAAATACGCCCTCGATATGTTGCCGCAACCGATGACGCCAACGCCAAGCTTGTCTGCCATTTCAATTACTCCTGCCAGCTCTTGGCTGCCGCGATCGAGCGCCGGGCATAGCGCTCGATGTCGTTGGGGTTGTCCTGTTCCATGATGAAATACTGCGCCGCGCTCTTGGCGCGCAATGTCTTGAACAGGCCCGCCCAGTCGATCGTGCCGTGCCCGACATCGGACCAGCCGTCCTCGTCCAGCCGCTCGCCCGGCTTGGCGATATCCTTGACGTGCACGGCGACGATGCGCTTGCCGTGTTTTTCGATCCAGGGCAGCGGATCGGCGCCGCCGCGCACCACCCAGGCGACGTCCATTTCCCAGCCGATATCGGGTGCGGCGGACAGGATGTGGTCCTGCGGCAGCGAGCCGTCGGCAAGCGCCTTGAACTCGAAATCATGATTGTGCCAGGCAAAGCCGTATCCGCCCTTCTTCGCCGTCTCGCCCACCTTGGCCAGGCGCTCGCCGAAGCCGCGCCAGCCGGCGGCGTCGGAAGGACGCTGGTCGGGCATCAGATAGGGGCAGACCAGCAGCGTGATACCGAGCGCGTCGGCGATCTTGCGCACGCCGTCCAAGTCGTTTTCCAGCGCGTCGATCGAAAAATGCCCGGTCGGCATCGCCAGCCCGTTCTTGTCGAGCTCGGCGCGGAAGGCTTTCGGGTCGTCATAGACGCCGCCGAAGCCCTCCACTTCCTTGTAGCCGAGCTCGCCGAGCATTCTCACCACGCCGTCCCATGGCTGGAAATTGCGGGCGCTGTAGAGTTGGAATGACCAGTTCATCTGTCCTGTCCGTTCGGTTGGTCCTGGGAGATTAAATTCGGTTGCCTGTTTGAGCGTCGAAGAGCGAGGCGCGCATCGGATCGAAGCCGACGCTGACCGGATCCCCGTTCTTCGGCGTGCGTTCGGAGGTGACGCGCACGGTGAAGTTCCGCCCGCCGAGCTTCAGCCACACCAGCGTATCGGAGCCCATCGGCTCCACGACCTCGACATTGGCCGTCGCGGCGAATGGCCAGCCCGTGCCGCTGTTGAAGGCGACATGCTCGGGCCGGATGCCGAACACTGCGGGGCCTGGCGCCGGCTCCTTCTCGAAGGCATAGGTCGCAAGCGGGATGCGCACATCCTCGACGGCAAAGTGCCAGTCGCCGCCGTCCTTCTCCAGCCTGCCGTCAGTGAAATTCATCGCCGGCGAACCGAGGAAGCCGGCGACGAACCGGTTGACGGGGCGGTTGTAGATGGTCTGCGGCGCGTCGAGCTGCTGGATCACGCCACCCTTCATCACCGCGATGCGATCGGCCAGCGTCATCGCCTCGATCTGGTCGTGGGTGACGTAGATCATCGTGTTCTGCAAGCGTCGGTGCAGCAGCTTGATCTCGACGCGCAATTCCGAACGCAGCTTGGCGTCGAGATTGGAGAGCGGCTCGTCGAACAGGAAGACATCGACATCGCGCACCAGCGCCCGCCCGATCGCCACGCGCTGGCGCTGGCCGCCCGAAAGCGCCGAGGGCTTCCTCTGCAAAAGCGGCTCGATCTGCAGGATCTCGGCGGCGCGAGCGATGCGCTTGGCGATCTCGTCCTTCGGCACGCCGGCGACGCGCAGGCCGAAGGAGAGGTTCCTCTCCACCGTCATCTGCGGATAGAGCGCGTAGGACTGGAACACCATGCCGATGCCGCGGTCCTTCGGCTCTTCCCAGGTGACGTTCTTGCCCTTGATGAAGATGCGCCCGTCCGAAATGTCGAGCAGGCCGGCGATGCAGTTGAGCAAGGTCGACTTGCCGCAGCCGGACGGGCCGAGCAGCACGATGAACTCGCCCTCGGCGACATCCAGGTTGAGCGTCTGCAACACCGAGACGGCGCCGAAATTGAGCGACAGGTCCTGGATCGAAACGCTGGGATTGGCGATGTCCATCATCATCCTTTCACCGCGCCGGCGGCGATGCCGCGCACGAAGAGCTTGCCGGAAACGAAGTAGACGATCAGCGGAACCAGCCCGGTCAGGATGGTAGCGGCCATGTTGACGTTGTATTCCTTCACGCCCTGGACCGAATTGACGATATTGTTGAGCTGCACCGTCATCGGATAAGTGTCGGGGCGTGTGTAGACGACGCCGAACAGGAAGTCGTTCCATATGCCGGTCACCTGCAGGATGATGGCGACGACGAAGATCGGCAGCGACATCGGCAGCATGATGCGCAGATAGATGCCCCAGAAGCCGGCGCCGTCGACGCGCGCGGCGCGGAACAATTCCTCCGGCATCGAGGTGAAATAGTTGCGGAAGAGCAGCGTCAGGATAGGCATGCCGAAGATCGAATGCACGATCACCAGCCCGGTCAGCGAGCCGTAGATACCGATCTCGCGCAGGATGATGACGATCGGGTAGATCATCACCTGGTAGGGAATGAAGGCGCCGACGATCAGGATGATGAAGAAGGTGTCGGCGCCCTTGAAGCGCCAGTTGGCGAGGGCATAGCCGTTCACCGATGCGATCGCTATCGACAAGACCACCGACGGCACGGTGATGCGCACCGAATTCCAGAAGCCTCGCGAGAGCCCGTCGCAATTGAGCCCGGTGCAGGCCGTCGCCCACGCCTTCACCCAGGGCTCGAAGGTGACCTCCATTGGCGGCGAGAAGATGTTGCCGAGGCGGATCTCGGGCATGCCTTTCAGCGATGTGACGATCATCACGTAGAGCGGCAAAAGATAGTAGAGCGCCACGACGATCAGCGTGCCGTAGAGGAAGATGTTGCGGCGCGACAGCACGTGCCGCGGTTTCGGCCCGCTCGGGCCGGCGGCACCGCGCCTGAGCGCTTCCGCGCCGGGGGACAGGGAGGCGATGTCAGCCACGCTTCTTGCCTCCGAATTCGAGATAGGCCCAGGGCACGATGACGATCACCACCGAAAGCAGCATCATGGTCGAGGCGGCGAAGCCCTGGCCGAGATTCTGGGCGAAGAACATGTAGTCATAGACATATTTCGCCGGCACTTCCGAGGCGATGCCGGGACCGCCGCTGGTCTGCGCCACGACGAGGTCATAGACCTTGACGATGCCGGCGGCGATGATCACCAGCGTGGTGATGAAGACCGGCCGCATCATCGGGATGATGATGAAGAGATAGGTCTTCCAGGCGG
The DNA here is from genome assembly GCF_029625685.1 of Mesorhizobium sp. WSM4976. Lineage (NCBI taxonomy): Bacteria > Pseudomonadati > Pseudomonadota > Alphaproteobacteria > Hyphomicrobiales > Phyllobacteriaceae > Mesorhizobium > Mesorhizobium sp. WSM4976. Next base: position 136,772 of record NZ_JARTVT010000003.1, on the reverse strand, counting down.
GGATGCCGTCCACTCGCGCCGCCTTCCAGATGTCCTCGTCGATGCCGCGCAGGCCGGCTAGCATCAGGCACATGATGAGCCCCGTGCCTTGCCAGAGCGCGGCGATCGAGATGCCGTAGATGACGATGCTGGAATTATAGAGCGGGTCGAAGCTGAAGCTCGTCCAGCCGAGGTCGCGCACGACGCGCTGCACGCCGAAATCCGGATTGAGCAGCCACTGCCAGACCAGCCCGGTGACGATGAAGGACAGCGCGAAGGGATAGAGGAAGATGGTGCGGAACGTGTCCTCGAAACGGATCTTCTGGTCGAGAAGCGCCGCCAGCAGGAAGCCGATGACCAGCGAGAACACCAGCGAGATCGCCCCATAGATCAGGAGGTTCTCGATCGAGATCAGCCAGCGCGATGTCGACCAGAGCCGGTGATACTGGTCGAGCCCGACGAAGTTGAGCCGCGGCAACAGCTTCGAATTGGTGAAGGAGTAGAGCACCGTCCAAGCCGTTCCGCCGACGAACACCACCAGAGCCGTCAGGATCATCGGAACCGACGCGATCTTGGCGTTGAGGTTGCGAAATAGCTGGTTGGGGCGTTCGCTGTTGCTCATCTCGGCAGCCGGACAGTGAGACGTCAAACTCCCGGCCCCGGATGGGCTGGGGACGGGAGTTGGCGGGGGCGCCGTCGATCAGTCGGCGGAAGCGATGATGTCGGCGAAGCGCTTCTGGGCTTCTTCGAGCGTCATGTCGGGCTTGGCGAAGAATTCGGAGAACAGGTCCTCCTTCTGCTTCTGGCTGTCCTGCGAGAGCAACTGGTCCGTCCACGGGATGACCGCGCCCTTGGCGAGGATGGCGAGACCCTTCTTCATGCAGTCATTCGCGCTGTTGAGGTCGACGTCGCCACGCACCGGCAGCGAGCCCTTCTTGAGGTTGAAGGCGACCTGGGTCTTGGGATCGAGCAGCGTCTCGGCCAGCACTTCCTGCGCCTTGGATTTCGCTTCGTCCTTGAGCAGCGGGAAATAGAAGGCATCGCCGCCCGTGGCGATCACCTCGTTCAGGCCGAGGCCGGGCAGGCAGGCATAGTCCTTGCCGGCGGTCTTGCCGGCAACCTGGAACTCGCCCTGCGCCCAGTCGCCCATGATCTGGCCGCCGGCTTTGCCGGTGATGACCAGATTGGTGGCCTGGTTCCAGTCCTGCACATTGGTGTTCTTGGCCATCTTGCGGGCGTCGTCCGCCGCCTTGAACACCTTGGCGATCTCGGGGCCGGCGGCGAATTTCGCATCCTTGTCCTTGTAGACCTTGAGGAAGGCGTCGGTGCCGCCAACCGCGGCCAGCAGCACGTCGAAGGCACCCGATGCCTGCCAGGGCTGACCACCGACCGCAAGCGGGATGATGCCGGCCTTCTCCAGCGCCGGAGCGGCGGCCACGAATTCGTTCCAGTCCTTCGGCATCGGCACACCGGCCTTCTGGAAGGCCTCGTTCGACAGCCACAGCCACTGCCAGGAGTGGATGTTGACCGGCACGCAATAGATCTTGCCGCCGATGGTGCAGCTGTCGAGCAGGCTCTTTGGCCGCACGATCTCCGTCCACTTGTCCTTGGTGGCGATATCGGTGAGGTCGCGCATCAGCCCGGCCTGCACCAGCTCCTCCGCCTGACGGCCGTGGTTGAACTGGGTGGCGCCCATCGGGTCACCGCCGGTGATGCGGCTGATCATGATCGGCCGAGCCGTGCCGCCGGAGCCGGCGATAGCGCCGTCGACCCAGTGATTGCCCGTCGCGTCGAAGGCCTTGGCAAGCTCGGCCACCGCCGCCGCCTCGCCGCCAGAAGTCCACCAATGGGTGACTTCCAGGTCGGTTGCTGCCGCCGGACCGGCGAAGTTAAGTGCGACCGTCGCTGCAAAGGCACCGGTCAGGAATTTGTATCGCATTTCGGCTTCCTCCCAGAATCTGAAACGTTACAGATTTTGGATACGGCAAATGACCGGCATAGGCAACCCCTTGTCTCAAAGCAGCCTAAGATTTTTTCGAGGCGCGAACAAAATCCTTCTCTCAAGGAGCCGATGCTGGCGCCAAAGTGACCGATCGGGGCTGAAATCGACCCTAGATCGATATTTCTTTTTGATTCCAGGGACTTTGGGTTCCTCTCTGCACGCGGACTGCAAAGGTCGTGACCTTACCCGGCCAATCACGAAGATTGGCAACCTGTAACGTTTCAGTATACTGGGCGCTCGTCGCGTGCAGAAGTCGCGCAATCGTCAACGCCGCACGATTGCCGGTCGGTCCCGCGGCTGCTATGCGCCTGACGGGCGGGACGAATGGATAGACGGGTAAAGAAGAAGGACAACGACGACACGTCGGGCAAGGAGCGGCCGACGCTGAAGACGCTCGCCTTCATGACCGGGCTTGGCGTCACGACGGTGTCGCGTGCGCTGAAGGATGCACCCGAGATCGGCGCGGAGACCAGGCGCCGCGTCCAGCTGGTGGCCAAACAGATCGGCTATCGCCCGAACCGCGCCGGCGTACGCTTGAGGACCGGCAAGACCAACGTCATCTCGCTTGTGTTGAACACCGAGCACGAGCTGATGAGCTTCGTCTCGGACATTATCTACGGCGTCACCGAGGTGATCGCCGATACCCCCTATCACCTTATCGTCACGCCTTACTCGCGTTCGCAGGATCCGCTGGACCCGGTGCGCTACCTGGTCGAGACGGGCTCGGCCGATGGCGTCATCATCTCGCGCACGCAGCCCAACGACCCGAGGGCGCGCTACATGCTGGAGCATGGCGTTCCCTTCGCCACGCATGGCCGCACCGACATGGGGCTGGTGCATCCCTATCACGACTTCGACAATTATGCTTTTGCCGGCGAAGCCGTCCGCGCGCTCGCCGGCAAGGGCCGCAACCGGTTGGCGCTTGTGACACCGCCGGTTGGCCTCACCTATTACCGCTATACGGTGAATGGCTTTGCCGATGCGCTGAGCGAGGCCGGCGCCAGCGAAGTGCCGTTCAACACCGTCTCCATCGACCATACGATCGAGCAGATCAGGATGCGCACCGCCCAGCTCATGCGCCGAGACGACCGCCCGGACGGCATCATCAGCAGCGCCGCCGCGGCAACGCTCGCCGTCGTCGCCGGCATCGAGGATGCCGGCCTGAAGCTCGGCCGCGATGTCGACGTGGTGTCGAAACAGTCATCGGAGGTGCTGCACCTGTTCCGGCGGGAGCTGCTCGTCGTCAACGAGGATTTCCGGCTGGCCGGCTCAGAGCTGGCCCGTGCCGTGCTCGGCTGGATTGCAGGCAAGGAACCCGGCTCGCTGCAATCGCTGAGCAAGCCGAGCGAGGTTCTGCCCTATCGGGGCTGATGCTCAGCCCCACTCCCCCACGGACCATGGAAAGCCCCCTGCTCGCCGATGCGCTCGAAGCCATGCGCGCCGAAGAAGTCGCGCTGTGCCTGGATGAGGTTCGACGTCCCGCGCCCCTGCCGGTAGCTGTCGAAATAGGCGAGCGCCGAAGCCAGCGCCGGCACCGGCGAGCCGGCTTCGGAGGCCCGCGCCACGATGCGCCGGAGCGACGGCTGCGCCTCCTTCATCATGGCGATGAAGGCCGGGGCCATCAGGAGGTTGGTGGACGCGCTGCCGGAGCCGAACGCCTCGGCCATCGTGTCCAGCATCTGGGAGCGGATGATGCAGCCGGCGCGCCAGATCTTGGCGATGGTCGGCATCGGCAGGTTCCAGTTGAACTCCTTCGAGGCGCCGCTCATCACCGCGAAGCCTTGCGCGTAGGCAGCGATCTTGCCGGCGAACAGCGCCAGTTCCAGATCCTTGAGCAGCGCGGCTTTGTCGCCGGAAATCTTCTCGACGCCGATATTGCCATAGGCCTTTTCCGCCGCCTGCCGCTCGTCCTTGATCGAGGACAGCACCCGCGCCGCGACCGCCGCTTCGATCGCCGTCGCCGGAATGCCGAGCTGCTGCGCCTCGATCACCGACCATTTGCCGGTGCCCTTCTGTCCGGCGCGGTCGAGGATGATGTCGACCACCGGCCTGCCGGTCTTGGGATCTTCGGCGGCGAGCACCTTGGCGGTGATCTCGATCAGGTAGGAGTTGAGGCGGCCCTTGTTCCATTCCTCGAAGACCTTGCCGATTTCCTTGGGCGCCATGCCGAGGCCGTCGCGCAGGATGCCGTAGATCTCGGCGATCATCTGCATGTCGGCATATTCGATGCCGTTGTGGATGGTCTTGACGAAGTGACCGGCGCCGTCATGCCCGAGCCAGGCGGCGCAAGGCTCATCCTTGAACTTGGCGGAGATCGCCGTCAGCACCTTCTCGACCCGCTTCCAGGACTCTTCGGTGCCGCCGACCATGATCGACGGACCGTGGCGCGCGCCTTCTTCGCCGCCCGAAACGCCCATGCCGATAAAGGTCAGGCCCGAGCCGGAGAGTTCTGAGAAGCGCCGCATCGTGTCGCGGAAATTGGCGTTGCCGGCATCAATGACGATGTCGTTGTCGGAAAGCACGCCGCGCAGTGCCGCGATCTGTTCGTCGACCGGCTTGCCGGCCAGCACCATGATGATGATCGGGCGCGGCGGCCGGATCGCCGCGGCGAGTTCTTCCAGGCTGTAGCAGGGGACGACCATATCCTTGAGCGAACCGGCACTCTCGACAAAGGCATCGGTGCGCGACGGCGTGCGGTTGAAGACGGCGATGCGATGCCCGTGCTCGGCGATATTGAGCGCCAGGTTGGAACCCATCGTGCCAAGGCCGATCAGGCCGATTTCGGCTTTTTCCATCGTTTCTTCCCTGCTTTCGCATGCTTGCTGGAGGCTGCGTCCCAGAGAACGCCTTTTCCAGATGAATGACGGGGCTCGGCGGCGGCGTCAACCGCCTCGCCGTATTCTACGTGGACGGGTCCTCAATCGGACCGGATATCGATCGGTGCTTCGATCTTCACCATCTCGAAGTCTGAAACGAGAATATCGAGCCTGGCGTTCCAGCGGCCGGGCAGCGGAATGACGAGATTGTCGACGCGCCAGGTGCCGTCGCCGGGTTTGCTCGCCGGCCGCTTGATCGGCTCGATGCCGGAATCAGGCTTCGACAGCACCAGCGTCACCTGCTTGGCATCGAGCGGCCCGAAATCGCCGGTCATGATCACCATCGATGCGGCGACTGTGCCGGCATGTCCAGGCGTGATGCTGAGATCGGCCATCGCTTCCAGCGTGTGGATGTGGATCGACACCGGCTGCGCTGCAGCGATCGCCAGCGCGCGCGGCGGCGGGGTGAAGCGCCAGCCGGCCGCGACGCCGAAAATGGCGAGCACAATGACCACCTCGATGCCGATCGAGCGAACCAGCCGCCGCTGCACCTCCGTGTCGCCGGCCTCGGCGGGCGCCGTCAGCGTCCAGCGATTAACCGCGGCGAGCGTGAACAGGAAGAGCAGCAGCGCCAGCTTGAGCAGCAGCAGGCGGCCATAGGCTGTGCGGACTAGCGCGGCCGGTTCCTGCACCTGGATGATCGCCAGCACGACGCCGCTTGCGGCAAGCAGGATGACGACCGGCAGGATCGCGCGGGAGAAGCGGCGCAGAAAGACCTTTGCTTCCGCCGGCTCCCGCCGCAATGCCAGAGCGAGCGGCGCCAGCGACCCGGCCCAGAAGGCGAGTGCGGTGCCGTGCAGGAACACCAACGGCCGCGTCAGCCATTGCGGCTCGGCGGCACTGGCGTGACCGCTCGCGGCAAGAGCGCCGCCGACACCGAGCAGTGCTGCGCCTGCCGACAGCTTGCGAAGACCTGACGGCCCGGCAAGCGACAGCAGAGCGACACCAAGCGCGATCAGGCCGATCAGCACCGTCCAGACGAAGCTCGTCTCCAGCGCTGTCTTCCACACGGCCGGCGTCGCAAAGCGCGCCAGCGGCGCGCCAAGTCCATCGAGCCCCTGCAGCCCGAGCGACACCGGCGCGCCAATCAGGCCGAAAATCAGAGCCGCAGCGACAAAGCGCTGGCCGCGGCGCCTGTCCCCGGCCAGCCAGGCGAGCGCGAATGCGCCGCCGACGCCGAGGAAGAGGCCGGCGTAGAGAAGCAGCCTGGCTGCCCAGATCGCCGCGCGCAGCGTCCAGTCCACGGCTTCGCCCGCCACCGGCGCGGCACTTGGCGCGCCGATGGAAAACAGCGTCGAACCGCCGACCGGATGGCCGTCGACCGACACCACCCGCCAGCTCAGCACATGCGAGCCGGATTTGAGCGTTTCGGGATTGTCGATCTCGACCGTCTGGTCGTTGAGACGGAAGGATGTCAGCGCAAGCTGCGAGCCATCGGGCCGCACAAGCGTGAGCACCAGCGGCGAGACGGGCTCGCTGAAGGTCAGCGAAAACTGCGCCGGGCTTTGCGTCAGCACCGCGCCGTCGGCTGGATCGGTCGCGACCAGCGCCGCATGCGCGAAGGCGCGGCCGGGCATGGCCAATGCCGCCATCGTCAGGAGCACTGCCACCAGCCAGACAAGCGGGCGGGTATGCATGCGGATCGTCGAGGGAGACTGTGCTGCGTTCATGCCGTCGTGACAGGAAATGGTGGCGCGTCCCGATGGAGCGCGCCAACAGAGATCATTTTTTCGGCAGCAATTTGATGCCGGGCGCCGGAGTTTCCAAGGCGTCCGCATCCTGGCCCGTCGCCGGGATCTCGATCCAGCGATCAGTGGCGTCGCCGCATTCCTGCACCACCGGGAAATAGAGCATCTGGCCGGCCGGCAAGTCGGCCGCAAGCGAGGCCCGGAAGACGAATTCGTCATAGAATTCGTCCGGCAAATTGCCGCCGCTCCAGCCGACTTCCTTGACGCCGGTGGTAAGCGTTTCGCCGTAGAGCTGGTAGGATTTCTCGTAGTTGCCCTTCTTGGTCTGCAGCGTCCAGCCGGGCTTGGGCATCGGCTTCACCGCGATGACGCCCTCCGGGATCTGCACGCGCACAGCCGTCGTCGTCTTGCCCTCGCAGCCATGCGGCACGCGCAAGACCGCCTTGTAGGTCGAGCCGACAGCCGCTTCCTGCGTTTCTAGCGTGATATGGGCGAGCGCGGCATTGGTCCCGAGCGTGCAAAGCGCGCCCGCCGCCAAGATATATTTCTTCATGAATTGTCCCTCTGATTTCGGATCGGCGGATTATTCGGCGTGGTCCATGTCCATGTCGCCACTGCCTGGCTCTCCGATGCCTTCGACGGCGAACTCGACTTTGACGCTGCCTGCCTTCTCGAAGGTCAGCGTGGCGGGAAATTTCTCGCCCTGCTTCGGCTGCCGCTTCAGGCCGGTGAACATCAGATGGTAGGCGCCGGGCTTCAGCGCGACCTTGCCGCCGGCCGGGATCTCCAGCCCGCCCTCGACCGGCCGCATGGTCATGACGCCGTCCTTGACGCCCATCTCATGCAGTTCGGCCTTGTCGGAGATGTCGGAGGAAATCGACAGCAGCCGGTCGGACGCGCTGCCCTTGTTGACCACGGTGAAATAGCCGCCGGCGACCTTGGCGCCGGGCGGCGTCGCCCGCGACCAGGGATGGTCGATCTCGAGGTCGCCGGCCTTGAACTCATGCGCGACGGCGCCGGGAATGCACGCCAGGAGAAGAACAACGAAAAGCGCGGCGAAGGCGAGACGCCGCCGGAAGTCGAGTTGCGGCGTGCCGCGAAGGGCGAAGGCTTGCGCCTGGGATAGAAGATTGGACATGGGTGCTCCATGATATGAGGATCGCGCCGCTTCGCGGCCACGAACAGTTTGATCTTTGGATGAACGGGCTCGCGGAAGGTTCCGCGGATCAGCCGATTGCCGGTGGCGCGCGCGGATTGGCCGGCGAGCGATCGCGGGTGAAGTCCAAGTGCTGGAAGGCAGGGACTGCAAAAGCGACGGTCTCGAACGCTGTCGCCGTGTGAAGCGCATTCGCCTCCGGCGGTGGCAGATGCACCGGCGAAACCATGCTGCAGCCGAGCGAGCAGCAGGCCGGCATTTGCTGCTGGTGCGGATCGCCGCCGGGGAGTTTTACGGCCCCTTCATGCGTGCAGATGACGTTGCCGAACGCATCGAGCTGCGACGGCGCGCCAAAGGCGAAGGCGCCGAGCGACGACTGAAGCAACAGGAGCAGCGCCGCGACGAACGCGGCCGGCATGCTCCATCGTCTCAGCCGGATATGCAACGGAAAGCCTCTCCCGGAAACCTGACGGACCCTAGCACGGGGAATGCGGCCGGAAAATCGGCAAAACCGTGCTGCGGCAACGCGGCGCGATACCCGTTCATGCCCGGGCAAATGTGCCCGATAACGTACCGTCGGCGGGCTGCGCCTGGCGTCCTTCAGGTATCGAGCTCAGCAGCGTCTGGCGCGCCGACTTCAGGTGCTTGCGGCAGGCGGCGTCCACCTTGCCGGGATCGCGTGATTTGAGCGCCGCGATATAGGCGAGATGCTCCTGCACCGCGACTTCGTTGCGCTGGCGCTCCTCGGCCTTGTTCCACTGATAATGGTAGTGGAAGATCATCGCGATCACGTCATAGAAGTCGACGATGAAGCGGTTGTGCGAGGCGCGATGGATCAGCCGGTGGAAACGCTCGTCCAGCTCGGAGAACTCGTTGAAGCGGGTGGCGATGTCGCTGGCAAGCCGGCGATGATCGATTTCCAGCCGGTCGAGATCGGCCCACACCGCGCTGTCTTCCGGCAGCGCGGCGAAGGCAGCAGCCGAGCGCAGCTCAAACATCTCGCGGATCTCGGTCAGCTCCAGCGCGAAGGCGCGCGTGAAACCCTTCAGCACCCAGTGGCTGTTGCGCCGCTTCTCGATCAGCCCGAAGCGCGAGAAGCGGATCAGGAACTCGCGCACGCTGGTGGTGCCCACCCCGATCTCGCGCGCCAGCTCCAGCTCGTTGATCTGCATGCCGGCCTCGGCGCCGCCGGCAAGCAGCCTGCGCATGAAGGAGCGCTCGATGATCTCGGCCAGTGAGTCTGTCTCTTCCTCGGGGAAGAAATCCTCCGGCCGCGGCCCCCTGAGCACTGTCTTGTTGCGCTTGTTCCAGGCGATCAGCCCGGTCTCTTCCATGCGCGAAAGGATGCTGCGCACCGTGGTGCGGCTGACACCGAGAAGCGTGCCCAGTTCCGGCTCGGACGGCAGGCTTTGGGTCTCGTCGAGCAGCCGCAGGCAGCGGTTGAACGCGTCCTTGTAGACGTTGTTGCTCTTCGACATGCCTGTATCCCCCAGCGCTTGCGACGGACGGCCGAAAGCGCGATATGACTGGTGTCTCCTAAGGCACGGCCCCGAAAAGCGGAATCGCTTTTCGCCGGCTTGCCAAACGGGGCGGTCGCGCATCGAACAAAGGGCGCCGGCCGCCGCTGATGAAAAAACAATTGACGCAAAAATGTTTTTTCACGATAAAAGACATTACCTTCAAATGGGCGCATGTCAATCCGCCCGCATTCCCAGGATGACCCAGGACAGCCGCTCGTGAACCCTGCAAACACCATTCTTCTTTCCCCCGCCGACAATGTCGCGGTTGCCAATGGCCACATCGAGATTGGCACCGCGCTGCCGGGCGGCGCCACCGCGATCGCGGTGATCGAGCCTGGCCACAAGGTTGCGATCAGGCCGATCGCGGCGGGTGAAGCAGTTGTGAAATACGCGCAGGCGATCGGCCGCGCCACGCAGGATATAGCGCCCGGCGAGCACGTCCATTCGCACAATCTGGTCTTCGAGAGCGGCCGCCTGCCGGTGGTGCCACCGAGCGAGGCCGAGCACGCCACCGAAGCCGACCGCAAGCGCACCTTCATGGGCTACCGGCGCGCCGACGGGCGCGCCGGCACGCGCAACTTCATCGGCATCATTGCCAGCGTCAATTGTTCGGCCACCGTCTGCCACGCCATTGCCGACGAGGCCAACCGGACGATTCTGCCGAAATATCCCGGCATCGACGGTTTCGTGCCGATCGTCCATGGGCAGGGCTGCGGTATGAGCGGCACCGGTGACGGCATGATGGTTCTGCACCGCACGCTTGCGGGTTATGCCCGCCATCCGAATTTCGGCGGCGTGATGATGGTCGGGCTCGGCTGCGAGGTCAACCAGCTCACTCTCTATGGCCAGAAGGGTGTCGCGGCGGGAAAACGTCATTTCAACATCCAGGACGCCGGCGGCTCGCGCAAATCGGTCGAGAAGGCGATGGGCGTGCTCACCGAGATCGCCGAGGAGGTCGGCCACCTCAAGCGCGAGCCCATCCCGGTCAGCGAGATCGTCGTCGGCCTGCAATGCGGCGGCTCGGACGGCATGTCGGGCATCACCGCCAACCCGGCACTCGGCGCCGCTGTCGACATCCTGGCCGGAGTCGGCGGCATCGGCATCTTGTCGGAAACGACCGAGATCTACGGCGCCGAGCACCTGCTCGCCTATCGCGCCGCCTCGCCGGAGATCGCCGCCAAGCTCGACGGCTTTGTGAAGTGGTGGGAGGAGCATACCGCCAAGCACGGTGCCTCGATCGACAACAACCCCTCGCCCGGCAACAAGCGCGGCGGCCTGACCACCATCCTTGAAAAATCGCTGGGCGCCGTCGCCAAGGGCGGCCAGACGCCGTTGAATGGCGTCTTCGGCTATGCCGAGAAGGTTTCGGGCCACGGCCTCGTGTTCATGGACACGCCCGGCTACGACCCGGTCTCGGCGACAGGCCAGGTGGCGGGCGGCGCCAATGTCATCGTTTTCACCACCGGCCGCGGCTCCTGCTTCGGCTGCCGGCCGACACCTTCGATCAAGGTCGCGACCAACTCGACCATGTACCACCGGATGGAGGAGGACATGGACGTCAATTGCGGCGTCATCGCCTCGGGCGAGAAGACCATTGCCGGCATGGGCCGCGAGATCTTCGAGCTGATCATCGAGACGGCGTCCGGCCGCAAGACCAAGAGCGAGGCCTTCGGCTACGGCGACAACGAATTCGTGCCCTGGCATCTCGGCGCAACGCTTTAGTCCGCAAGTCAATATTGCGACGGAGGCCAGCAACCCGGCCTTCCCACGTGCGACCTTGCGAAGGAATGAATATTCCACGTTGACAGAGAGATGGAATTATCGTTCCATGCCAACGGGAGGAACGGGAAGCATCTATGTGCCGCCGAGGCGAGCCGGTAGGGCAGAAAAGGCCCTCGCCCGCATCACACAAACGGCACCAGAGACCGCTTGCATCGGCCATGGCAATGCTCTATCAAAAAATGGCATCTGTTTTTTATTGATAAAGTTCTGTTTGGCCCGCGCCTGTCCAGATGGAGCTTCCGAACCTTCACCAGGCGACCTTAGGGAGGAACCTAATGAAATTTGTGACCAGCCTTCTCAACCGCCGCGCTTTCGTGGCCTTGGCCGCGGCGTCGATGCTTGCCGGCGCGATGCATTCCGCGCCCGCCGCGGCGGCCGACGTGACCATTCCGATCATCGTCAAGGACACCACCTCCTTCTACTGGCAGATCGTGCTGGCTGGCGCCCGCAAGGCCGGTAAGGACCTCGGCATCAAGGTGCCCGAGCTCGGCGCCCAAGCCGAAACCGACGTCAACGGCCAGATTTCGATCCTCGAAAACGCCGTCGCCAGCAACCCGGCGGCGATCGTCATCTCGCCGACCGAGTTCAAGGCGCTCGGCAAACCGATTGATGAGGCCGCTTCCAAGGTCAAGGTCATCGGCATCGATTCCGGCGCCGACTCCAAGGCCTTCACCTCCTTCCTGACCACCGACAACGTCCAGGGTGGCCGCGTCGCGGCTGACGGTCTCGCCGCCGCGATCGGCGCCGCCAATGGTGGCAAGGTGGAAGGCAAGGTCGCGCTGATCACCGCGCTTCCCGGCGCCGGCTCGCTCGAGCAGCGCAAGCAGGGCTTCATCGAACAGATCAAGGCCAAATATCCGGGCCTTCAGCTCGTCGCCGACAAATATGCCGACGGTCAGGCCACCACCGGTCTCAACATCGCCACCGACCTGATCACCGCCAATCCGGACCTCAAGGGCATCTTCGCCTCGAACCTGATCATGGCGCAGGGCGTCGGCCAGGCCATCGCCGAAAACAATCTTGGCGGCAAGGTGGCGCTGATCGGCTTCGACAGCGACGAGAAGCTGATCAAGTTCCTCAACGATGGCGTCATCTCCGGCCTCGTCGTCCAGGACCCGTACCGGATGGGCTATGACGGCATCAAGACCGCTCTGGCCGCGTCGAAGGGCGAGAAGGTGGAGGCCAATGTCGACACCGGTGCCAACCTCGTCACCAAGGCTAACATGAAGGATCCCAAGATCGACGCGCTGCTCAACCCGAAGCTCAACTGAGCAAGCGTCGTCACACTCGTTTCCGGGGCCTCGCGCCCCGGAAACATTCGTCAGGCCATTTGGAAATTGCCGGTCCTGATCTAGGTTCTGACTTCAAGATGCGCGGCAGACGCATCGCTGCGTACCCAATGGTTGAGACCAATCTGGGAGGATTGTCATGACGTCGACGGCGCAGGAACTGCACCCCGCCCCCACACTGCAGCCGGGAAGGACGATCCTCGAGCTCAAAGGGCTGGAAAAGCGCTACCCCGGCACGCATGCGCTGAAGCCGGTGCACCTCGCCTTCAAGGCGGGCGAGATCCACGCCATCGTCGGCGAGAACGGCGCCGGCAAATCGACCCTGATAAAACTCTTGACCGGCGTTATGCCGCGCACCTCGGGCGAGGTGATCTGGGAAGGCAAGCCGGTGGCTCTGGCCACGCCGCATGAGGCGATGGCGCTGGGCATCAACGCCGTCCACCAGGAGGTGGTGCTCTGCCGCCATCTCACGGTCGCCGCCAACATGTTCCTCGGCGAGGAGGAATCCCGCTTCGGCCTCCTGCAGCAGCGCGCGATGGTCAAGGATGCGCAGAAGATCATCGACGGGCTGGGCTTCGACCTGCCGGCGCATGTCGTGCTCGGCGACCTAACCATCGGCCAGCAGCAGCTGATCGCCGCAGCTAGAGCTACCGTTCGCGGCACGAAGTTCCTGATCTTCGACGAGCCGACCGCCTACCTCACCCGCAAGGAGGCCGACCAGCTTTTCAAGCTGATCCGCCGGCTGAAGGGCGAAGGCGTTACCATCATATACATCAGCCACCGCATGGAGGAAGTGTTCGAGCTTGCCGACCGCGTTTCCGTGCTGCGCGACGGCACTTTGGTCGGCACCCGCAACATCGCCGAGACCGACGAGCCCGAGCTGGTCAAGCTGATGATCAACCGCTCGATCGAGCAGATCTATCACAAGGAGCATTTCACGCCGGGGGCAACGATCGTCGAGACGAAGAACCTCTCCGGCAAAGGCTTCGAGAATGTCTCGGTGACGGTCCGCGCCGGCGAGATCGTCGGTCTCTACGGCCTGATCGGCGCAGGGCGCAGCGAGTTCGTCACCACGCTTTACGGCCGTCATAAGAAATCGGCCGGCCAGATCCTGTGGGAGGGCAAGGAGGTCCAGGTCAACTCCGAGCACGACGCGATCAAGCTCGGCATGGCGCTGGCGCCGGAGAGCCGTCGTGATCAGGGCCTGTGTCTCAACCTGTCGGTTGGCATGAACCTCAACCTGCCGATCTACAAGCGCATCTCAAACAACGCGCTGATCTCGGGAGCCATGGAGAAAGCCGAGGCCGATCGCCAGATCGCCGACCTGCGCATCAAGACGCCGACACGTAGAGCGCTCGCCTCCAGCCTCTCAGGCGGCAACCAGCAGAAGATCGTGATCGGCAAATGGCTGGCGCATGGCGCCAAGCTGTTCATCTTCGATGAGCCGACGGTGGGCGTCGATGTCGGCACCAAGGCCGAGATCTACCGCCTGTTCTCGACGCTGTTGTCGAAGGGGGCGGGCATCATCCTGATCTCGTCCTATCTGCCGGAAGTCTACGAGCTTGCCGACACGCTGCATGTGTTCCGGCGCGGCAAGCTGGTCGCCACGCATGGGTTCCGCACCGCGAGCCACGAGGACATTCTGGGGCAGGCACTGGCCGAGAAACAAGAAAAGACGGGAGGACAAAAATGAGCACCGAGGCGATCCCCGCCGAAAAACCCAAGCGCAATTTCAACGCGCTCTTCGGCCTGACCCTGCTTGGCCTTCTGCTGCTGATGTGGATCGTGCTGGCTGTCGCCACGCCCTCCTTCGCCACGGCGCTGAACATCACCAATCTTCTGCGCCAGGGCTCGCTGATCGCGATCCTCGCCGTCGGCCAGACCTTCGTCATCATCACCGGCGGCATCGACCTGTCGGTCGGCGCCGTGGTCGGCTTCACCACCGTTGTGGTGGCGCTTCTGATCAATGCCGGCTGGCCGATCTGGGCGGCGGTGCTGATCACCTTGCTGGTCGGCGTCGCCATCGGCCTCTTCCACGGCTTCGGCATCGTCAAGATGGGCCTGCCGCCCTTCATCATCACACTGGCCACCATGACCTCGCTGCGCGGCATCGGCCTTCTGATGACCAACGGCAACTCGATCTCGATCAACAGCGATCCTTTCCAGGCCTTCTCGCGCGGCTCGCTGTTCGGCATCCCCTATCTGTTCTGGATGGTGATCCTGGTCGCCATACCGTCCTACATCTTCCTCCACCACACGCGCTGGGGCCGCTATCTGTTCTCGGTCGGCTCCAACGCCGAGGCCGCACGCCTGTCCGGCGTCAACGTGCCGCGCACAATCTTCATGGCCTACATCCTGTCCGGCCTGCTCGCCGCCTTCGTCGGGGTGCTGCTCGCCTCGCGCATCGGCATCGGCAACCCGACACAGGGCGACACCTACGAGCTGCAGGCCATCGCCTCGTCGGTCATCGGCGGCACCTCGCTGTTCGGCGCCATCGGCTCCGTGCACGGGCCGCTGATCGGCTCCTTCATCCTGTCGACGATCAACAACGGCGCCAACCTGCTCAACGTCAACACCTTCTGGCAGCGCGTCATCACCGGAGCACTGATCATCGTCATCGTCTACTTCGACGGCCTGCGCCGTCGCGGCAAATGACACCTCCCCGAAACGTCCGCGCCGGCCCCGCTAGAGCGAGGCCGACGCTCTTTTGCCTTGGATTTGCGATATGAAAGCCGTTGTCTGCCGTTCGCCCGGCGAGCTTGCCCTGGAAGACCGCGCAGCGCCCGGCGCGCCTCCGCCCGGCTGGGCGCGTGTCGCCGTCAGCCATGTCGGTATCTGCGGCACCGACTACCACATCTTCGAAGGCAAGCATCCCTTCCTCGCCTACCCGCGCATCATGGGCCATGAGGTTTCCGGCACCATCGTCGAAAAGGGGGAAGGCGTCGATCTTGCCGTCGGGGAACCGGTCATCATCAACCCCTATCTTTCATGCGGCAAATGCATCGCCTGCCGGAACGGCAAGCCGAATTGCTGCGTGAGGATCGAGGTGCTGGGCGTCCATCGCGACGGCGCCATGTGCGACGAGATCCTGGTGCCGGCGCAGAACCTTTATCCGACAAACGGCCTCTCGCTGGCCGATGCCGCGGCGGTGGAATTCCTGGCGATCGGCGCGCACGCCGTGCGTCGATCGCTTGGGCTCCCCGGCCAGCGCACGCTGGTCATCGGCGCCGGCCCGATCGGGCTGGGCACGGCGATCTTCGCCCGCATCGCCGGGCTCGACGTCAGCCTGCTCGACATGAGCAGCGAGCGCCTCGGCTTCGCCGAAGAGGAACTCGGTTTTGCCGTGCTAGACGCCTCGAAGGCCACAGCTGCCGAACTGGGGCGGCAGGCGACCGGCGGCGAAGGGTTTGACCTCGTCTTCGACGCGACCGGCAACACGGCATCGGTGCAGTCGGCCTTCGCCCATGTCGCGCACGGCGGCACGCTGGTGCTGGTCAGCGTCGTCAAGGACGACATCACCTTCTCCGACCCCGAATTCCACAAGCGCGAGATGACGCTGGTCGGCAGCCGCAACGCGCTCAAGGCCGATTTCGAGCATGTCGCGGCTTCGATCCGCAACGGCACAGTGCCGTTGGGCAAGCTCGTCACCCATCGCACGACGCTTGCCGCAACGCCGCGCGACCTCGCCAGATGGACGCATGAGAAGTCGGGGCTGATCAAGGCGGTGATCGAGGTCGGGTGAGCGCCGCTAATCGCCGGCCGACAGTCTCAACTCCACTCGCTCCGCCGGAAAGCGCGATTCCGCGAACTGGATCGGCTGACCGTCGAGCGCGACATTGACAGCTACGGTGACCAGCACGATGGCGCCGGGCTGCAGATCGAGGGCTGCGAGGTCGTCGGCATCGGCGTGCCGCGCCGACAGCACAGTCGAGTGCCGCAGATAATCGTTGATGCCGAAGCGCTTCAGCGAGGTGGTGATCGACCCCGTCTGCGCCATCGCGTCCTCGATGCCGGCGAAGCGCTTGGCGTCGAACCAGGTGGTTGCGCGTGACACCGCGTGACCATCGGCCTCGCCGCGCGTCTCCAGGCGGATGACGGCCGCGCCCTTGGCGATGCCCAGCGCCTCGGCGATGCGTCGGCTGGCCGGCTCCGTCGAGGACGACAACAGCGCGATATGCCGCTCGCTCGTCTGCCCCTGCAGCCCGGTCGAGAAGCGCGTGCGCGCGCCGATCGGATAGGACAGCCGCTTGCGCGACAGGACGAAGGTGCCGCGCCCCTGCTCGGCCCTGAGCACGCCTTCCTGCACTAGCGCGGCTATAGCGCTGCGCACCGTATGGCGGTTGACGCCGTAGCGTTCCGCCAGCGCGACTTCGGGCGGCAGCGCCGCATTCTCGGCAAAATCGCCGCTTGCGATCCCCTGCAATATCTTGTCGGCGATCTGCCGCCACAGCGACACGCCGTTGCGCCTTTCGATGCTGCTCGCCAGTCCGGTCACCCATCGCCCTCATGCATTTTCCCCCGGGTTGTCATCCACCCGTCATGGACTCCCGTTACGAGATAAGTATAATTTGTATAATTGTCTATATCAATAGACAAATTTTACGCATGCAAGGAGCGACGCCATGCGAGGACAGGAAGCGCGCGAGCAGGCCGGGCGGAAAGCCTTGATGGCGACGCTGGCGCACGCCGAATCTGATGAGATTGCGCGCCTGTGGAACGAGTCGGGCCTGCCCTCCGAGGCCGAGCTCTTGCGCGGTCCGGAAACCGGACTGGTGACGGTGCGCGGACGGATCGGCGGCGGCGGCGCGCCCTTCAATGTCGGCGAGGCGACCGTCACCCGCGCCACGGTGCGGCTGCCTTCGGGCCAGGTCGGCCATTCCTATGCGCTCGGGCGCGACAAGGACAAGGCGAGGCTCGCCGCGATCGCCGACGCGCTTTGGCAGGACCCGGCGCAGCGTGAAGCGATCGAGACAAAGCTCGCCGCGCCCTTGCGCGCGGCGCTCGACGCAGCGCGAGAGACGCGGCGCGTCGAGACGGCGGCCACGAAAGTGGATTTCTTCACCATGGTGCGCGGAGAGGACTGATGGATATCACCACGCAATCGATCGACGGCGGCTTCGCCGAGCCGGTCTTCAACGCGCAAGTTGTTTTCCGCGCCATCATGGATGCGATTGCGCGCCCAGGCACCGTCCAGAACCTGCCGCAACTCGCCCGCCCGCCGGCGCCATTGTCGGCGACGGCAGGCGCCGTGGCGCTTTCGCTCTGCGACAACGGCACACCGGTCTGGCTAGATCCGCCGCTGCAGGCGGAAGCCTCGGTCAAGGCCTGGGTCGGCTTTCACACCGGCGCGCCTTTGGCCAACACGCCGGCCGACGCGCATTTTGCCCTGATCGCCAATCCGAAGGAGATGGCGGCGCTCGACGGTTTTGCGCAGGGCACGCAGGAATATCCCGACCGCTCCACAACGCTGATCCTCCTGGTCGACGACCTTGCTTCCGGCCCCTCGCTGCTGCTCGAAGGTCCGGGGATCGAAAAGACGTCGATGATCGCGCCTCCAGGCATGCCGCGCCATTTCGTCGAGCAGTGGAAGCAGAACAATCAGCGTTTCCCGCGCGGCGTCGACATCATCCTGGCGGCGCCAGGCAGCCTTGCCTGCCTGCCGCGCACCACCCGCATCAAGACGATGGAGGCGTGACATGTATGTCGCGGTGAAAGGCGGCGAAGCCGCCATTGCCAATGCGCACCGCCTGCTGGCCGACCGCCGCCGCGGCGACCGCTCGGTGCCGGCGCTGCGCCTCGACCAGATCGTCGAGCAGCTGGCGCTCGGCGTCGACCGCGTGATGAGCGAAGGCTCGCTCTACGATCGCGAGCTCGCGGCTCTTGCCGTCGTCCAGGCGCGCGGTGACATGATCGAGGCGATCTTCCTGGTGCGCGCCTACCGCACCACGCTGCCGCGCTTCGGGTACACCAATCCGGCCGATACCGGCGCCATGCAGGTCGAGCGTCGTATCTCGGCCACCTACAAGGACCTGCCGGGCGGCCAGGTGCTCGGCCCGACCTTCGACTACACCCACCGCCTGCTCGATCCGGAGCTTGCCGCCGGCGCCGAGGTCGAGACGCCGGCGCAGCGCCCGGTCGAGCCGGAGGCCATGCCGCGCGTCTCGGCGATCCTCGCCCATGAAGGCCTGATCGAGGCCGACGGCGAGATGCCACTGGACCATGTGCCGGGCGACATCACCCGCGAGCCGCTGCAGTTCCCGATGGCGCGCGACATCCGCCTGCAGGCGCTGTCGCGCGGCGACGAAGGTTTCCTGCTGGCGCTCGGCTATTCGACGCAGCGCGGCTATGCCCGCAACCACCCCTTCGTCGGCGAAATCCGCATCGGCGAGGTCGAGCTGGAGCTCGACGTGCCGGAGCTGCCCTTCGCGGTGCCGCTCGGTGCGATCCGCATCACGGAATGCCAGATGGTCAACCAGTTCAAGGGCTCGGCCAAGGCGCCGCCGCAGTTCACCCGCGGCTACGGCCTGGTCTTCGGCCAAAGCGAGCGCAAGGCGATGGCGATGGCGCTATGCGACCGGGCGCTGCGCGCGGGCGAGCTCGGCGAGGATATTGTCGCCGCGGCGCAGGACGAGGAATTCGTCATCTCTCATTCCGACAATGTCCAGGCGACCGGCTTCGTCGAACATCTGAAGCTGCCGCATTATGTCGACTTCCAGGCCGAACTCGGCCTCGTTCGCCGCATGCGCGCCGAATACGAGGCGCGGGAGAATGAGGACAGGGCTGAAGAGAAAAGGGAGGCCGCGGAATGAACGCGCAATCGACCGACATATCCACCTACAACTTCGCCTATCTCGACGAGCAGACCAAGCGGATGATCCGCCGCGCCATCCTGAAGGGCATCGCCATCCCCGGCTACCAGGTCCCCTTCGCCTCGCGCGAGATGCCGATGCCTTATGGCTGGGGCACCGGCGGCGTGCAGGTCACCGCGTCGATCATCGGTCCGGATGACGTCTTGAAAGTCATCGACCAGGGCGCCGACGACACCACCAACGCGGTCTCGATCCGCGCCTTCTTCAAGAAGGTCGCCAAGGTCGCCGTTACCACGGAGACGGCGAAGGCGACGATCATCCAGACCCGCCACCGCATCCCGGAACATCCGCTCAACGCAGGCCAGGTGCTGGTCTTCCAGGTGCCGATCCCCGAGCCGCTGCGTTTCTTGGAGCCGCGCGAGACCGAAACGCGCAAGATGCATGCGCTGGAGGAATACGGCCTGATGCATGTGAAGCTCTACGAGGATATCGCCAAGCACGGCCGCATCGCCACCACCTATGCCTATCCGGTCAAGGTCGAAGGCCGCTATGTGATGGACCCCTCGCCGACGCCCAAATTCGACAATCCGAAGATGCATCGTTCGCCGGCTTTGCAATTGTTCGGCGCCGGCCGAGAGAAGCGCATCTACGCGGTGCCGCCCTTCACCGACGTCGTCAGCCTCGATTTCGAAGATCACCCCTTCGAGGTGCAGACCTTCGACCAGCCCTGCGCGCTCTGCGGCGCCGAGAATGTCTATCTCGACGAGGTCATCCTCGACGACCATGGCGGCCACATGTTCGTCTGCTCGGACACCGACCATTGCGAGAAGCGGCAAGCCGACGGCCATCATGGCCACCTTGCCCCCGAGACCCATTCTGCTTCTGGAAAAATGGAGCCGGCCGAATGACCGACGAACCGCTGCTGCGCGTTTCAGCGCTTTCGAAATTCTACGGCTCGCGCGTCGGCTGCGAGAATGTCACCTTCGACCTCTGGCCGGGCGAGGTGCTGGCGGTGGTCGGCGAATCCGGCTCCGGCAAGACCACGCTGCTCAACTGCCTGTCGACCAGGCTGCTGCCCTCCTCCGGCACCGCCAGCTATCGCATGCGCGATGGCCAGCGGCGCGAGCTCTACCGCATGAGCGAGGCCGAGCGCCGCTTCCTGATGCGCACCGACTGGGGTTTCGTCCACCAGAACCCGGCCGACGGCCTGCGCATGACGGTGTCGGCCGGCGCCAATGTCGGCGAGCGGCTGATGGCGGTCGGCGACCGCCATTACGGCAGGATCCGCGCCACAGCCGTCGACTGGCTGTCGCGCGTCGAGATCGACGACGACCGCATCGACGACGAGCCCCGCGCCTTTTCCGGCGGCATGCGCCAGCGCCTGCAGATCGCCCGCAACCTGGTGACCGGGCCGCGGCTCGTCTTCATGGACGAGCCGACCGGCGGCCTCGATGTCTCGGTGCAGGCGCGCCTGCTCGACCTGTTGCGCGGGCTGGTCACCGACCTTGGGCTGGCGGCGATCGTCGTCACCCACGACCTCGCCGTGGCTCGTCTTTTGTCGCAGCGCATGATGGTGATGAAGGACGGCCGCGTCGTCGAAAGCGGCCTCACCGACCGCGTGCTCGACGATCCGCGCGCGCCTTATACCCAGCTTCTCGTGTCTTCGATCTTGCAGGTTTGACGATGGCCACGCCCCTTGTTGTTTCCGATGTCGCCAAAAGCTTCACCATGCATCTGCGCGACGGCGTCACGCTGCCGGTGGTGACGGGTGTCTCCTTCTCGATCCGCGCCGGCGAATGCGCCGTGCTCGGCGGTCCGTCCGGCGCCGGAAAAAGCTCGATCCTGAAAATGCTCTACGGCAACTATGCCGTCGATGAAGGCCAGATCATCGTCCAGCATGGCGGTGGTCTGATCGACCTCGCCTCCGCCAGCCCGCGCACCGTGCTTTCCGTGCGCCGCCACACCATAGGCTATGTCAGCCAGTTCCTGCGCACCGTGCCGCGCGTCTCGGCGCTGGACGTGGTGGCAGAGCCGCTGGTAGAGCGTGGCGAGGACAGGGAGGCGGCACGCGAGAAAGCGCGCGCCTTGCTTGCGCAGCTCAATCTGCCCGAGAAACTCTGGGCGCTGCCGCCGGCGACCTTCTCTGGCGGCGAGCAGCAGCGCGTCAACATCGCGCGCGGCTTCATCACCGAGCATCCGATCCTGCTGCTTGACGAGCCGACCGCTTCGCTTGACGCCAGGAACCGCGACGTCGTGGTCGAGCTCATCGACGCCAAGAAGACAGCGGGCGTTGCGCTCCTCGGCATCTTCCACGACGTCGACGTGCGCGATGCTGTCGCCGACCGCGTCATCGACGTCACCGCCTTCGCCGCCGGAAAGATCGCCGCATGAGCAAGAAACTTTCGGAGACGCCGCTGATCCATCCGACGGCGCAGGTCGAAACCTCGACGCTCGGCCGCTGGACCGAAATCGCCGAGCGCAGCCGCGTCGCCGAATGCGAGTTCGGCGACTATTCCTACATGATGCAGGACTGTGCCGTCTGGTGCTCCACCATCGGCAAGTTCTCCAACATTGCGGCGAGCGTGCGCATCAACGCCACGAACCATCCGACCTGGCGGCCGACGCTGCATCACTTCACCTATCGCGCGTCGGATTATTGGGACGACGCCGAGCACGAAAGCGAGTTCTTCGCTCAGCGCAGAGCCAGGCGCGTCACCATCGGCCACGACACCTGGCTCGGCCACGGCTCGACCATCCTGCCGGGCGTCACCGTCGGCGACGGGGCGGCGGTCGGCGCCGGCGCGGTGGTGTCGAAGGACGTCGCGCCCTACACCATCGTCGGTGGCGTGCCGGCGAAACCGATCCGCGAGCGTTTCGACCGCCGCACCGCCGAGCGTTACCAGGCCTTAGCCTGGTGGGACTGGGACCATGCAAGGCTGCGCGCCACGCTCGACGATTTTCGGGAATTGTCGGCCGAGGCGTTTCTCGAGAAACACGGCGACTGATTTCGGTGAATGGTCATAGTGAATGGCAACGAAGCCCTTCTTTCTCACCATTCACCATTCACATCCTTGACACATGACTCGGACAAAAGCCGATCTCCCCCAGGAGATCGCCATGCTCGCCACTGTTAGACCCTCGCTCGCCGCATTCTTCGAAGGCTCCAACCCGGCGCCGCCGGTCCATCTCGGCACCCGTTACGACGCGTCGGGCAACTTCCTCCCTGAACCGGGCAACACGGCCGTCAGCCATCTGGTCAAGGACTCGCCTTCCGAAGCGGCGATCATCGAGGTGCGCAAGCGCATGCTGGCCATGCCGGACGCGGATCGCCTCGCCTTCACGCCGATCTCCAGCCTCCACATGACGCTCTTCCAGGGCATCATCGAATATCGCCGCCGTCTGCCCTACTGGCCTTCGGATGTGCCGCTCGACACCGGCATCGACGATATGACCCGGCTCTATCTCGAGCGCCTGCAAGGCTTCGGTGGTCGCGGCGCATTCAATATCAGAGTTGTCGAAGTCGTGCCGACCGGCCTGACCGTCGCCGGCGCCACCCAAGAAGACCGCCAGGTCCTGGAAGCCTGGCGCGATGCGCTGTCCGTGCCGTTCGGCTACCGCCATCCGGACCATGACACTTATGTCTTCCACATCACCTTCGCCTATCAGATCCGCCGCCTCGCCGACGAGCGGGCCGCGGCCTGGCAGGAATTGTTCGACGACTGCCTGTCGTTCCTCGAGCGCGAGGCGCCGGTGATCGAGTTGAAGGCTCCAGCCTTCTGCAGCTTCGGGGACATGAAGCATTTCGAGGAATTGCTGATGCTTGGCTGAATCCCCAAGCCTGTGACTCGTAACAAAACTGACATCAATCCGACACCCCAGCTTCATCGGGCTGCGCTAGCGAAGGCTAACAGACCTGCAAAACCGCGACGGACTGGAGCTTTGGTATGTCAGCATCATCGGCCACGCTGGAAATCCGCGGCGTTACCCGACGATTTGGCAAGAACACCGCTGTCAGCGACATCAACATCTCGATCCCGCGCGGTCAGATGGTTGGCATCATCGGCCGCTCCGGCGCCGGCAAGTCGACATTGCTGCGCATGATCAACCGCCTCATCGATCCCAGCCAGGGGTCGATTTTTTTTGACGGCGCCGAGGTCTCCTCCCTGCAGGGCTCGCCGCTGCGCCGCTGGCAGCGCGACTGCGCCATGATCTTCCAGCAGTTCAACCTTGTGCCGCGCCTCGACGTCTTGACCAACGTGCTGCTCGGCCGCCTCAATCATCGCTCCACAGTTTCCAATTTGCTCGGCATGTTCACGCGCATCGAATGCGCCGAGGCGGTCGCCGCGCTCGAGCGCCTCGACATCGCCCGCACCGCGCTGCAGCCGGCCGGCACGCTGTCCGGCGGCCAGCAGCAGCGTGTGGCAATCGCCCGCGCCATGATGCAGCAGCCGAAGGTGCTTCTGGCCGACGAGCCGATTGCCTCGCTCGACCCGCTCAACGCCAAGGTGGTGATGGATTCGCTGCGAGACATCAATTTGCGCGAAGGCATCACCGTCGTCACCAACCTGCACACGCTGGACACCGCGCGCGCCTATTGCAGTCGCATCATAGGCATGGCCGCCGGCAAGGTCGTCTTCGACGGCGCTCCGGAAGACCTCGACCGCGACGCCGTACGCATGGTCTACGGCGCCGATGCCAGCGGCGCCGAGATCTCCGAGGCGATCACGTCGACCAGCGTGACCATCAGGCCGAAGATCACCGCATTGGCCGGACCGCTCGAACCCGCCTTCCCTGGCTACTGAGTCCACCGCCCCGACCCCAGTCGGTCCGGGCAATCGTGGATTTCGGCAGAGCAACCCGGATCGCCCGCCAGCGTCAAAGGCAAGACTTGAAGAATCAGAACGCCGCCGGCGCGCAGCCGGAACAACAGGAGAGAGAGCAAATGATCAGGAAGATGGTTTTTGGCGCGGTTTCGCTGCTCGCCATTGCGGCAAGCGCCGCGCACGCCGCGGATATCAAGGAATTCCGCGTCGGCATTCTCGGCGGCGAGAATGAGACCGACCGTCTGCGCAACTATCAGTGCCTGGCCGACCATCTGAAGTCGGAATTCGGCTTCGAGAAGGTTTCGCTGTTCCCGGCCGCCGACTATGACGGCGTCATCCAGGGCCTGCTCGGCGGCACGCTCGACTTCGCCGAGCTCGGCGCGTCCGGCTACGCCAGCGTCTATCTGAAGGACCCGAAAGCCGTCACCCCGATCCTCACCACCAAGCAAACCGACGGCTCGACCGGCTATTATTCGGTCGGCCTGGCGCTGAAGACCTCCGGCATCACCGACATCAAGTCGGCCAAGGGTAAGAAGCTCGGCTATGCCGATCCGGATTCGACCTCGGGCTACCTGATCCCGCTGACCCAGATCCCGAAGGACACCGGCGCTTCCAACGAGACCTATTTCGCCTCGACCCAGTTCAACGGCGGCCACGAGAACAACATCCTGGCCGTGCGTGACGGCAAGGTCGACGTTGCGGTGGACGACTCTTCGGGCATCGGCGACTTCAAGAACGGCTACACCTCCGGCACCTTCCACAAGGAAGTCGCCAAGGGCGCCGTAGACCCGAACGACTTCGTCGAGGTGTGGCGCTCGGGGCTGATCCCGAACGGTCCGCTGGTTGTCCGCACCGCGCTCGGCGACGACATGACCGCCAAGCTTACCGCCTTCTTCACCGCCCTGCCGGCCAAGGACAAGGCCTGTTTCGAAGGCGTCGAGGGGGGCGACTTCACCGGCTACGTCCCGGTGAAGCCGGAATTCTACAACGTCATCGTCGAAGCCCGCAAAGCCGCTATCGGCGGTTAAAGGCAAGATCAGAAAGGGCGGCGGCTCCTCCAGCGCCGCCCTTTTTGCATGCTCGATCATGACCTTCTCAACAGCTTTCCATTCCGACACCACCCGCCAGCAGGCCGACGCCTGGCGGCGCCAGACTTCGCTGCGCCGCTTCTACACCGCGCTTGGCGTCGGCCTGCTGCTTGTCGCCATGTTCGCGACCATGTGGTTCGCCGACGAGGCCAATGCCGGCCACTTCTTCGACCGGCTGCCGCATATCCTCGATTTCCTGAGCTGGCTGGTCCCGAAGGACTGGAACGATGTCTGGCGGGCGCTGTTCGACATCGCCTCGCCCAACGACAAGGGCACGCAGGAATTCAACTTCCCGCTCGGCCGCGTCTATGTCTGGGGCGGCTTCTACATCCCCGAATATTTCGAGCTGATGCTGACCACGGTGAACGTGGCGCTGGTTTCGACCTTCGTCGGCTTCGTCTTCGCCGTTCCCTTCTCCTTCATCGCCGCGCGCAACCTGACGCCGAACCCGATCCTGCGGCTCGTCGTCAAGCGTTTCATGGAACTGCTGCGCGCCTTCCCCGAGATCGTCATTGCCGGCCTGTTCGCGGCCATCGTCTCGATCGGCCCCGTCGCCGCCATCATCGCCATCGGCCTGCATTCGATCGGCGCGCTGGGCAAGCTCTTCTACGAGATCAACGAGAACATCGACATGCGCCCGGAGGAGGGTCTGCGCGCGGTCGGCGCCAACTGGTTCGAGCGCGTGCGCTTCGCCGACCTGCCGCAGGTGCTGCCCAATTTCATGTCGTACACGCTGCTCAGAATCGAGATCAACGTGCGCATCTCGACCATCATGGGCGCGGTCGGCGGCGGCGGCATAGGCGAGGAGCTGAAGCTCGCCATCTCGCGCGGCTTCGGCGCCAAGACGCTGGCGCTGGTGCTCCTGCTCTTCATCACCATCTTCCTCGTCGACCAGTTCTCCGCCTGGCTCCGCCGCAAGTTCGTCGGCGAGCAGGCTTTCCTGATGAGTGCTTGAAATGGCCGCCATGACAGTCGACGAAATTGGCGCCATCGAAGACCGCCATCCGCAGATATTCCAGCGGCCGGCCTACAAGCGCTTCTGGCCGCTGTTGCTGGTCGCGGGCACGGTGCTCTATCTTGGCTATGCCTTGTGGTTCTTCAGCCTGCCGCAGGTCCTGCGCGAGTCGCATTGGGAGCGCCTGCCGCTCTTCCTGTCGCAATGGATCAGCTATGATTTGCAGCCGGAATTCCGGCTCGACCAGCCCGAGATCACCCCGAAATATCCGCGCTTCTCGGCGCTCGGCGAGAACCCCGATCCCGACTGGGTGATCAAGAACTCCGACGGCACCTTTACCGTTCAGATCGACGGCAGCGCCAAATCCGTCACCTTCGACAAGAGCAGGGCGGCGATCACGGCCAATGGCGTGACCGTGCCGATATCGCTGACCGGCGGCAAGCCGGTGGTCACAGGTCCGGTGCCCGACTGGGTGACCGTCCATGAAGACGAGATCGTCGCCAAGCTGGGCTTTGCCGGCGAGGTGCGCGTCACCGTCGACCGCGTCAAGGTGCGCAAGCGATTCCTCGGCTGGGCGAATTTCGTCTTCGACACGCGCTCGCCCTTCTTCGGCAAGCCGGCCGGCGAGGTGATCTCTCTGCTCGTCTCCGGGCCGGAACTCAAGCCTGGCACATCGAACCTCGCACTGGCCGCCGCCAACATCTGGAACAACGCCCAGTGGCAGCACGGCGACGTGTGGACGAAGCTGCTGCAGACCATCGTCATGGCGTTCCTCGGCACGCTGCTCGGCGGCATCGTCGCCTTCCCTCTCGCCTTCTTCGCGGCCCGCAACATCACGCCGAGCGGCGTGCTCAGCCAAGTGCTGAAACGCTTCTTCGACTTCATGCGCTCGGTCGACATGCTGATCTGGGCGCTGTTCTTCACCCGTGCCTTCGGCCCCGGGCCGCTGGCCGGCAGCGCCGCGATCTTCTTTACCGAGATCGGCACGCTCGGCAAAACCTATTCCGAGGCGCTGGAGAACATCGACGACAAGCCGCGCGAGGGCGTGCTCTCGACCGGCGCCAACGGCATTTTGGTGCAGCGCTATGGCGTGCTGCCGGAGGTGGTGCCGGTCTTCATCAGCCAGACGCTCTACCAGTGGGAATCGAACACCCGCGGCGCCACCATCATCGGCGCCGTCGGCGCCGGCGGCATCGGCCTGAAGCTGTGGGAAGCGATGCGCACCAATTCGAACTGGGCCAACGTCTTCTACATGGTGCTGTTGACGCTGCTCGTCGTCTTCATCTTCGACAACATCTCGAACTTCCTGCGCCGCAGGCTCAGCCGCACGCTGCATGATTATAATAGGCTGCAGGCTAAATGGGGGTAGTTTCGCGCCTTCGTCATCCAGGGGCGGAGCAAGGAGCAAAGCGACGCAGCGCAGTCCCCGAGGATGACGAAGGGAGAGGCGTTTACGCGGCAGCCTTCCACCCATCCCTGATATGCTTGTACCCTTCCCGATACACCGCCTCCGGGCTCTCCGCGAAATCCCGCCACACCTTGGTCGCTGCAGCCAGATCCTTCAGCGAGCGCCCAAACGATTCGATCGTCAGCCAGTCGTCGTAACCGGTCCGGCGGATGGCGGAGAAAGTCTCCTTCCACGGAATGTTGCCGCGCCCCGGCACGCCGCGATCGTTCTCTGAAATGTGGATGTGAACGATATTGCGGCGATGCTTCGTATAGGCGCCGATCGGATCGGCCTCCTCGATATTGGCATGGAACGTGTCGTACATCGCCTTGATGTGCGGCCGGTCGATCGTGTCGATATGCTCCGACAGGTCGGCCATGGTGTTGACCAGATAGCATTCGAAGCGGTTCAGCGCTTCGAGCCCGATGGTCACGCCCTTCTTGCCGGCATGATCGCCAATGGCGCGCTGCGAGGCGACCGAGCGCTTCTTCTCGGCGGAAGTCGGCCCGCTGCCCGAAAAGGCGCCGAGCGTCGAATGCAGCGGACCGCTGAGCGTCTTCGCGCCCAGCGCCGCGCTGCAATCGATCGCCCATTTCATATAGTCGATGCCGGCCTTGCGCGTCGCGGCATCCGGCGAGATCAGGTTCATCGCCGGATCGCCCATGGCCGAGACCGCGGTGCGCTCAAGGCCGATACGATCGAGCATGTCGCCGAGTTTTTTATAGTCGTCAGGCGCGCCCGCGAAGACCGGTATCTCGACGCCGTCAAAACCGGTCGCCTTGATGTTTTTCAGCAGCGCCTCGTGCTTCTTCGACACGCTGGTGGTCCATAAGAACATGCACATGCCGATTTTCATCGACACCCCCCTCCCCATCACCTTTCGCTCAAGGGGTGATGAGATTCAGGTCAGGCAGGGTCGCAAACGACGGATTCCGGAGCGAACTTCATGCACTTGGGCACCGGAAGCGGTCATTTCGGACCGGCTTCACCTGAATATCGGCACCCCTAAAGCTTCGTCCACGCCCCGTTTTTCTTCGACGACTTCACACATGCCTCGATGAAGGCCATGCCTTCGACGCCGTCGGCGATCGTCGGGAAGACAACATCCTTGCCCGGCTTGCCGCCCTTCCGGCGCGCCGCGCGAATGGCGCGGGCGGCCTCCTGGTAGATGTTGGCAAAACCTTCGAGATAGCCTTCCGGATGGCCGGACGGCACGCGGCTGACGCGCGCGGCGACCGGCAGCGCACCGGCACCAGCCCGCGTCAGAAGCTGCTTCGGCTGGCCGAACGGCGTGTACCAGAGATAATTCGGATCGGCCTGCACCCATTCCAGCCCGCCCTTGGAGCCGTAGATGCGCAGCTTCAGCCCGTTCTCATGGCCGGGCGCCACCTGGCTTGCCCAGATCATGCCCTTGGCCGGATGCCTGTTGCCGACCGGCTTGAAGCGCAGCATGACATTAACATTGTCGTCGAGCTGACGGCCCGGCACGAAGGCGTCGAGGTCGGCCGACAAAGAATCCAGCTCCAGCCCGGACACGAAGCGGGCGAGGTTGTAGGCATGCGTGCCGATGTCGCCCAGCGCGCCGCCGGCGCCGGCCTGCTTGGGGTCGGAGCGCCACGAGGCCTGCTTCTGGCCGGTGGCGGCGAGGTCCTCGGTCAGCCAGTCCTGCGGATATTCCGACTGCACGATGCGGATATCGCCGAGCTGGCCCTTGGCCACCATCTCGCGCGCCTGCCGGATCATCGGATAGGCGGTGTAATTGTGGGTGAGAACGAATACCTTGCCGGTCTTCTCGACCAGCGCTGCCAGCTTCTTCGCCTCGGCGAGCGAGGTCGCCAGCGGCTTGTCGCAGATCACATGGATGCCGGCCTCGAGGAAGGCCTTGGCCGCTGGCACATGCACATTGTTGGGCGTGACGATGGCCACCGCCTCGATGCCGTCGGGACGCTTGGCTTCGGCCTTGGCCATCTCCGCATAAGAGCTGTAGCTGCGCGCGGGATCGAGCCCGAGCTCGGCGGCGGAAGCCTTCGCCCGCGCCGGGTCCGACGACAGCGCGCCGGCCACCAACACGAAGTCGTTGTCCATGCGCGCCGCGATGCGATGCACCGCGCCGATGAAGGCGCCCTGCCCGCCGCCAACCATGCCGTAGCGGATCGGGCCGCCTCCCGCTTCCGACTTCGATGCGCCGACCATTTTTCGTCCTCTCCTCTAGGCTCTTTACCCTCTCCCTTGCGGAGAGGGACCGACGCGCGGCGTCGGGCGGGGTATAAGGGTCCGCCGCGGCTTGGAATTCAACCCCGCCCGGACCCGCAGTCCAACCATCTCAAGGAAGTTCCCCGGTCAAATCCCCATCATCGCCCGCAGCAGCTTCTTGTCGGTCGTGCCGGCGGCGAAATCGTCGAAGGCTTTTTCCGTCACCCGGATGATGTGATGCTGGATGAAGGGCGCGCCTTCGGCGGCACCGTCCTCGGGATGCTTCAGGCAGCATTCCCATTCCAGCACTGCCCAGGAATCGTAATTGTACTGGGTGAGCTTGGAGAAGATGCCGCTGAAATCAACCTGCCCGTCGCCAAGCGAACGGAAGCGGCCCGCCCGGTTCACCCATCCCTGGTAGCCGGAATAGACGCCTTGCCGTCCGGTCGGATTGAACTCGGCATCCTTGACGTGGAACGCCTTGATCCGCTCGTGGTAGATGTCGATGAATTCCAGATAGTCGAGCTGCTGCAGCAGGAAATGCGACGGGTCGTAATTGATGTTGCAGCGCTTGTGCCCGCCGACCGCGTCGAGGAACATCTCGAAGGTCGCGCCGTCGAACACATCCTCGGATGGATGGATCTCATAGCCGACATCGACGCCATTGTCCTCATAGACATCGAGTATTGGCTTCCAGCGCTTGCCGAGCTCGCCGAAGGCTTCCTCTATCAACCCCGCCGGCCGCTGCGGGAACGGATAGAGGTAAGGAAAGGCCAGCGAGCCGGTGAACGAGACCGAAGCGTTCAATCCGAGATTGCGCGATGCCTTGGCCCCGAACTTCATTTGTTCGACGGCCCATTGCTGGCGCGCCTTGGGGTTGTCGTGCACCGATGGCGGCGCGAAGCCATCCATCTGCGCGTCGTAGGCAGGATGCACCGCCACCAGTTGCCCCTGCAGATGCGTCGACAATTCCGTGATTTCGACGCCCGCGTCGGCGCAGATGCCTTTCACCTCGTCGCAGTAGGCTTTCGACGAGGCAGCCTTCTCGAGGTCGAACAGGCGTCCGTCCCAGGTCGGGATCTGCACGCCCTTATAGCCGAGGCCGGCCGCCCATTTGGTGATCGAAGCCAGTGAATTAAACGGCGCGGCATCGCCCGCGAACTGCGCCAGAAACAGCCCGGGACCCTTCATCGTCGTCGGCATCGGCATCCTCCCTCTCTTGTTTTCGCGACCAAGCATAGCGCCGATTGGAGCGAGGGCCAGCCTGTTTGGTCAGTCCTGACGGCATCTAAACGCCACGCCATTCTGGTATTACCAAATCCCGTAATTCGGTCAAGCGCCTGAAAAGCTAAAAGAAGCCACTTGCTCGCCCTTAGGAATATGAAATTACCTTTTGAAATCATGGTATTGTCAAGAACGCTCAGCTTCCTATGCCCACTTCTTGCCGCGCATGAAAATTTGCTGTAGACGTCATGATAGGCCCAATTGGTCGAACCAGTTTCACGAAAACCTGGCAACGCCTTGGGGAGGAAACGTGCGGCCGCCTCTGTCGGAGGCTTCGCGGGGTAAAATGTGACAGGCGAATTCTGGGAAGGATAGACCATGCATCTTTCGACGCACAATTGGATGCGGGCGGAGCCGCTGGAGGTGACGCTGAAGCGCATCAAGAAATTCGGCTACGAATCGATCGAGATTTCCGGCGAGCCCGAGCAGTACAAGACCAAGGAGACGCGCGCGCTGCTCAAGGAGCATGGCATCCGTTGCTGGGGTTCGGTGACGCTGATGTTGGGAGAACGCAACCTCGCCGCCAAGAACCAGGGCCAGCGCGAGCGATCGGTCCAATATGTCAAGGACGTGCTGACCATGGTGAGCGAGCTCGACGGCGAAATCATCACGCTGGTGCCCGCCACCGTCGGCAAGGTGGTGCCGGATGGCACCGAGGCGGAGGAATGGGGCTGGGTCGTCGACGCCACGCGTGAATGCTTCTCCCATGCCAAAAAGGTCGGTGTCCGGATCGCTATCGAACCGCTTAACCGCTTCGAGACCTATCTCTTCAATCGCGGCGCCCAGGCGCTCGCGCTCGCCGACGCGGTGAGCCCCGAATGCGGCGTCTGCCTCGACGCCTACCACATCCACATGGAGGAATTTAACGTCTATGACGCGATCCGCCAGGTCGGAAAGCGCCTGTTCGACTTCCATGTCGCCGACAACAACCGCTTTGCCGCCGGGCTCGGCCAGATCGACTGGCCGAAGATCGTGCGCACGCTGAAGGAAGTAGGCTATGACGGCGCGCTGACCAACGAATTCGTCGCCCCTGTCGACCGCACGCCGGCCGCACCCTATCCGGACATGGTCGAGCGCAATCCGGTCGACATCTCGCCCGAGCAGCTCAAATTCATCCAGGACCACGGCTCCAGCGTGCTTACGGAGAAATTCTACACCGACCAGATGCGCATCACCGCTGAAACGCTGCTGCCGCTGATCAAGTAGACCTCCGATCAAAGCTTGTCCTCCGCCCGGCGGGCGGGGGGTCGAAGGGAAAATATGCGCATCAAAAGCGTCCAGGCCTGGTGGGTTCGCATCCCGATCGAAGTCGCGAAGCAGCATCGCAGCGACTTCGGTCAGGTGACGACGTTCGACGCCGCCATTCTGCGCATCGAGACCGATGACGGCCTGGTCGGTTGGGGCGAAGGCAAGAACGCCGCCGGCAGCGCCGGCAGCTATGGCGCGCTCGTCCATATGCTCAACCACGAGATCGGCCCGCAGATCATCGGCCGCGATCCGGCCGACATCGGCATCATCTGGGAAATGCTCTATAACGGCGTGCGGCACGAGACGGCCGCGCATGCCGGCCATGCCATGCCGCGGCTGGCGCGGCGCGGCATGAGCGTGGCGGCGATCAGCGCCGTCGACATTGCGCTTTGGGACATCCTCGGCAAGTCCCTCGGGCAGCCGGTATGGCGACTGCTCGGCGGCCGCAAGGTCGAGCGCATGCAGGCCTACGCTTCGGGCGGCTGGGCCTCCCCCGACGCAATCGGCGAGCAGTTGAAATCCTACGTCGCCAAGGGCGGCTTCAAGGCGCTGAAGATGCGCGTCGGCGCCATGGACGGCGCCCCGCATCTTTCGGCCGCGCGCGTACGCGCCGCAAGGCAGGCGATCGGTCCGGACGTCGATTTGATGGTCGACGCGCATGGCACCTACACCGTCGCCGAGGCCAAACGCTTCATCCAGCTCACCGCCGATCTGGACCTCGCCTGGTTCGAGGAGCCGGTGATCGCCGACGACAAGCCGGGCATGGCCGAGGTGCGCGCCTCGGGCTCGACGCCGATTGCTACGGGCGAAAGCGAGGCGACGCGCTACGCTTTCCGCGATCTGGCGGTCCTGAAATCGGCCGACATCTTCCAGCCGGATCCGGCGTTTTGCGGCGGCATCAGCGAGGCGATGAAGATCGGCACCATCGCCAGCGCCTTCAACCTGCGCTTCGCGCCGCATCTTTGGGCCGGCGCGCCCTGCTTCTTTGCCGGGCTGCATGTGTGCGCCGCCTCGCCCGCCAGCTTTATCATCGAATATTCGCTCGGTGCCAATCCGATGATCCACGACCTGGTCGAGGAGACTGTCGAAGCCAAGGACGGTATGATAGCGATCCCTGAAAAGCCTGGATTGGGTTTCACCATCGCCGAGCGATTCCTGGAGGCGCACGCGCAACGAATTTGACGATGAAAGAAAAGAACCTTCTCGCGGAACTTGCCGCCTATCTCTTCGCCAACTCGGACAAGGAGTCCGGCCGGACGCCATCGGAACGCGAGTTGGCGGAACATTTCGGCGTCAGCCGCGGCCAGATCCGCGAGGCGCTCGCCATTCTCGAAGCCATGCGCATCGTCGAGCGCCGCGCCAAGTCCGGCATCTATATCGACACCAAGCAGGCGAGCGTGGAAGCGCTGGCGCTGTTTGCCCGCGCCGGCCTGCCGCTCGATCCGGTGCAGATTTATGAGACGGTAGAACTGCGCAAGATCCACGAGATCAAGGCGGCCGAGCTTGCCTGCTCGCGCGCCACCGAGGAGAACTTCGAACGCCTGCGCGAGATCCTGAAAGCATCCGAAGAGCGCATCGCCGCCGGCGAAGGCCTCGCCAAGGAGGACCGCGAGTTCCACCTCGAGATCGTGCGCGCCACCAAGAACAGCGTCTTCCACAACATCTGCAGCGTCTATTACCTGATGGGCGAGCAACGCCTGCCGATCTATTTCAACGATCCGGAACGCAGCGTGCGCTCCCATGCCGAGCACATCCAGATCTACGAGGCGCTGCTGCGTCGCGACGGCAACCTGGCCCAAGCTCTTATGAGCGCCCATTTGCAGGGCGCCGAGAGCTACTGGAAAGGGATCATCGAAGGCCGCGGAACAGAACCGAAAAGCGCGGCGCTCGAGAAGGCCTGAGTGCAATGCGCAAGATACTCTCGACGCATCCGCTGCACCCTCGTGCCACGGCGATGCTGGTGGGTGCCGGGCGGCTGATCGTCGCTTCCGCCCTTGATCCCAAAACCCTGACCGCCGAGGCCCGCGAGGCCGACATCGTCATTGTGCGCGCGCCGCTGCCGCCGGAGCTGTTTGCGGGTGCTTCGAGCCTGCGCGCCGCGATCCGCCATGGCGCGGGACTGGACATGATCCCGGTCGAGGCGGCGAGCGCCGCCGGCGTGCTGGTCGCGAACGTGCCAGCGGTCAACGCCCGCTCGGTCGCCGAGCATGTGATGTTCATGGCACTCGCCCTGCTGCGGCGCTTCCGCGTGATGGACCGTGACCTGCGCGCCAAGGGATGGCTTTCCGGGCGCGAGCATGCCAATTCGACCAGCGAGCTGGCCGGCAAGACAATCGGCATCGTCGGCCTCGGGGCGGTCGGACAGGCCGTCGGGCATATCGCCGCGCAAGGCTTCGACCTCAATGTCGTGGCGACGACGCGCAGCCTGCGCCCGGCGCCCGAGCGAGTCGGCTTCCTGTCGATCGACGCGCTGGTCGAGCAGAGCGACATCGTCGTGCTCTGCTGCCCGCTGACGGAGGAAACGCGCGGCCTGATCAGCCGCGAGCGCATCGCACGCATGAAGCCCGGCGCGCTGCTGATCAACGTCTCGCGCGGCCCGGTGGTCGACGACGAGGCGCTGATCGAAGCTTTGCGGAAGGGCCGCATCGGCGGCGCCGCGCTCGACGTCTTTTCCACGCAGCCGCTGCCGCCCAACCACCCCTATTTCGGCTTCGACAATGTCATCGTCACCCCGCATATGGCCGGCATCACCGAGGAATCGATGATGCGCATGGGCGTCGGTGCAGCGGGCGAGGCGCTGCTGGTTCTCGCCGGCAAGTTGCCGGTCAACCTGCGTAATCCGGAAGTCGTCGAGCGCTACCGGCGGCGGTTTCCTGCAGGGGATTAAATCACCGACGATCGTTGCGACGATGCGGAGCTAAGATACCG
Source organism: Mesorhizobium sp. WSM4976 (assembly GCF_029625685.1). Lineage (NCBI taxonomy): Bacteria > Pseudomonadati > Pseudomonadota > Alphaproteobacteria > Hyphomicrobiales > Phyllobacteriaceae > Mesorhizobium > Mesorhizobium sp. WSM4976. The sequence continues at coordinate 101,705 of NZ_JARTVT010000003.1, read as the reverse complement.
GCGGGAGAGGGGGGCGCGAAGGAACGCAGCGGCAATTTTTCCTGACGCCAATTTGCCTCGGTTCGCAGCACCCCCTATCAACGTCTAAGCAGCGCCTCGACAGCGGCGGCAATGCGCAACAGATGTCTGTCATGCCCGTGCTTGCCCACGAGCATCAATCCGGCAGGCAGTTTCGTGCCTGGCATCGGCAGCGAGATCGCGCATAGGTCGAACTGGTTGGCGACCTGCGTGTTGCGCAAGAGCAGCCCTTCGGTCCTGTCGCGCAACGCTTCGTCGCCGGCTATGGCGGCGATGGACGGCGCGACCATCGGCACCGTCGGCAATGCCAGGAGATCGACCGCCTCCAGCCGTTCCGCCATCGCCGCCACAAGCTCGCGGCGGCGGCGGATCGTGCGGATATAGGTCGAAGCGGGAACCGTTAGCGCGCGCGACAATGGCCCGGTGACATGCGGATCGACCGGCACCGAGGCGCCGTCCGCCAGCCAGTCGGCATGCACTTCGGCGCCTTCCATGGACGCGATCGTGCCGCGTTTGGTAGCCGCGCGCATCTCGGCGATGAGATCGTCGATGGACAAATCCGTGGCGCGGGCGCCGGCCTGCCCGATCCTATCGATGCAGCCCTCGAACGCTCCGGCGACCTCGGCTTGCGTCTCGCCGAACAGCACGCCGCGCGGAATGCCGATACGCAAGGTCGCAAGCGGGACCGGCTGAAGGGCCGCCGGCTCATCTGCGGCCATGATCGCATCGGCGACCGCGCAATCGGCGACGCTGCGGGCAAGCGGACCGATCGAATCCAGCGTCATCGACAACGGAAAGGCGCCCGTCAAAGGCACGCGCCCGGCCGTCGGCTTGAAGCCGACGACACCGTTCAGCGAAGCCGGAATGCGCACCGAGCCGCCGGTGTCCGACCCGATGGAGATGTCACTCGTGTGCTCGCCGACGGCAACGCCGGCTCCCGATGACGAGCCGCCGGGGACAAGGCTGGCGTCGGCGGCATTGCCCGGGGTGCCGTAATGCAGATTGTCGCCGATCGCGGTGAAGGCGAATTCGGTCATGTTGGTCTTGCCGAGGATGACCGCGCCGGCCTGGCGCAGCCTTAGCACGACCGCCGCATCTCGCGCGGCAGGTGCGGCCTCGGCGCGGATCAGCGATCCGGCCGTCGTCGGCTCGCCGGCGACGTCGAACAGGTCCTTGATCGAAACGATACGCCCGTCGAGCGGCCCAAGGCTGACGCCGGCTTTGCGGCGGGCATCGGACGCATCGGCGGCGGCCCGCGCGGCCTCGCTATAGAGCTTCGTATAGACCTTCCCGTCGCCCGCGCGATTGGCAAGACGTGACAGGATGATTTCAAGACGGTCGCGGATGGATTGCATTTTCGATGTCGGGCCTTGCAAAGTTGCAACGTCTTTTAGGTACGTGGCCTGATGTTGGCCCGGCAAAGAGATAACCCGGCAAGCGTGCCTTTGCACCCTGCCAGCGATAGGAAGATGCTGATGCTGTACAAAGGCAGCTGCCACTGCGGCAAGGTGGCATTCGAGGTCAAGGGTGAGATCGGCAGCGCCGTGCGGTGCAACTGCTCGATCTGCGCGCGCAAGGGCGCGCTGCTGTGGGCCGTACCGCATGAGAAGCTCAATCTGGTCGCCTGGGGCGACGACCTCGGCCGCTACACTTTCGGCAAGGCTCGGATCGCGCACCGCTTCTGCCGCAGCTGCGGCATGCATCCGTTTGCCGAAGACGTCCGCGAAGGCAGCGGGCGGACGGCCTATATCAACATCAACTGCATCGACGATGTCGACCTTGCCAGCATCGAGGTGTTCGAGTTCGACGGCCGCTCGGCCTGACGCTTTTGTCTTTGCGCAATTCCGGACGGAAAACCGCTGCGCACTTTTTCCTGGAATTGCTCTATCGGTAGCCGGTCGCATCGGCCGGCTTTCCGGCATCCTGGACTTCAGGGACATAACGCCAGGCGTCGGGACGCGATCCGTCGAGATCGGTGAATCCGTAGACTTGCGCCAACCCGCCGCTGGACAGAGACTGGCCGTTCCAGCGCGAGCGCTCGAAATCCGCGGCAAGTGCCACCACAGCGCGACCGACGAAGCGCGGCGTCTCGGATATGGCGAAATGCGGCACATTGGCTGTCGCGTCGTGCCAGTTTTCTTCCCGCACGCCGAACGCCTCCAGCATCATCTCCGAGCGCAGCCAGCCCGGCGTCAGCGAGACGGACGTCGCGCCATACCGTTCCAGGTCCTTGGCATGCGCCCAGGCCATGCGGTTCACCGCCACCTTGGCGAGATCGTAGAAGGGCGACAGCCGGTAGTGGTCGGCATTGTATTCGGCCGTGCCGTCGGTGACCTCGACAAGCAAGCCGCCTGGCTGCTCGATCATCAGCGGCAACGCGTGGTGCGCGGTGATCAGGTGCGTATCGATCCCAAGCCGCAGCAGCCGAAGGCCGTTTTCCAGATCGTGTTCCCAGACGGACTTGTTCCATTCGAACAGCTTCTCGCCACCCCACAGATCGTTGACCAGCATGTCGAGCCTGCCCTGCTCGGCGCGGATACGCGCAACAAGCTGCTGAACCTCTTCGGAGATCAGATGGTCGACCCTGACGGCGATGCCCCTGCCGCCCTGCGCGGTGACCAGCTCCGCTGTCTCCTCGATGGTTTCCGGGCGTTGATAATCCGATTGCGAGGTGCGCGTCGTGCGGCCGGTGACATAGACGGTGGCGCCGGCAGCGCCCAGCTCAACCGCAATTCCGCGGCCCGCGCCACGCGTTGAGCCGGCAACGAGCGCGACTTTCCCTTGAAGCGTCATTGAACCTCCAGACTTGAACTGAGCACAAGGAGAGCTGGCGTTTGCCGCTCTCGTCATTTATAAATGATCGTTCGTTTATAAATGAGAGTCAAGATGACACGGCCCAAAACCCAATCCGACGAGCAGGTACTGGAAGCCGCGTACCGGCTGATGCATGCTGACGGACCGGAAGCATTGACCTTTGAAAAGCTGGCGCGAGCCTGCGGCCTTTCAGGCTCGACACTGGTGCAGCGCTTCAAGAACAAGACGCTGCTTAGGCAGCGCACGCTGCTCTATGCCTGGGATGGGCTCAATCGAAAGACCGAGCAGGCGGCGGCATCGGTTCCCAGAACTCCGGCCGGCGCCGTCGAGTTGCTGGTCGCTCTCTCGAGCGGCTATGGCGACATCGAATCCTATGCCGAAGGTCTGCTCGTCCTGCGCGAGGATTTGCGGGACCCGGCTTTGCGGGCACGTGGCGCTGCCTGGAAGGCCCAGCTGAGCAGGGCGCTTGCCGCTTGCTTTGCCAATGTTCCCGGCATCCCCGAGGATATCGGCCTGCTTATGGCCGCCCACTGGCAGGGCGCGCTGCTGTGGTGGAGCTTCGACCCTGACGGCATGGAACTCACGGCCTATGTAGAGCACAGTCTGAGGCGCTTCGTAACCGCCATCACAATGCCGGCTCGAAACCCGTAACTGAGCGCGAAGGAGGTGTGGAGCCTCCGCCATGACGGTCACCAGGGCCGCGGGGTTGCCGCCCCTCAAAATCGAAGCGCCAGCCACGCCGGCCCGTTGGCCTCGGAAATGGGGCACAGAGATCGGTCTGCCAAATCGGACATCAGTGTCGGAGCCCAGGCTGGCTGGGCGAAATGACCTTGACGGAGATCAAGGACGATTTGCCGGTCGGACCTATCCTGCCGATGTGATTGGTCACGGGACACAATGAACAGGCGAACAATTCTATTGGGCGCAGGCGCCGCGCTTATCGCGGCCGGGTCAGGCGCCGCTGCCTGGCGATCGGCGGTCGGGTCCATGGCTCAATATGAGGCCTTCGCCGCCGGATTGCGTGACCGCCTGACGCCCGATCTTGAGGCCGTCGTACGCTACGCAACCTTGGCCGCCAACAGCCATAATACGCAGCCCTGGCGGTTCCAGCTTGAACAGCATGCAATCGAGATCCGGCCTGACCTTCAGAGGCGGACCCCGGTCGTCGACCCTGACGATCATCATCTCTATGTCAGCCTGGGATGCGCCGCGGCCAATCTCACGCTCGCCGCGGCGGCGACTGGCCGTAGCGGCGAGGCTTCGCTTACGGCGGACGGCAACGGAATCCGTTACGATTACCTCATGGGCGAGGCGAAAGCAGAGCCGTTGGTCGACGCCATTCCGAAACGCCAATCGACGCGTGCCGAATATGATGGCCGCGCCACCCCTGCCGCAGATCTCGCCGAACTTGAGCGCGCAGCCGCGATACCGGGTGTGAGCTTGGCGCTTGTCACCGATCGGACGCGAATGAAGCAGGTGCGGGATCTCGTCCTTGCCGGCAATGAAGACCAGATGAACGACCCTGCATTCATGCATGAGCTGAAGGAGTGGATACGCTTCAACCCGCGCAGCGCGGCGGCAAGCGGCGATGGGCTCTTCTCCGCCGTGAGCGGCAGCCCGGTGCTGCCGACCAGCCTGGGACTCAAGCTCGCTTTCATCAATCAGCCTGTCGAGGTCGCCCGCCTGCGCGCCGACCTGGCGGCGATCGTCGGCGAGACCCGCAGGCCGGATATTGTGATGCGCTTCGGGTATGGGCCTGCCTTGCCGTTTTCGCCAAGGAGGCCGGTGGCTTCGGTCATCGCATGATGGTGGGTGGCTGACATGGTCAGTGGCAGTCAGTCGTCAGCTAGGCTGCGCGCCGGCTCTCGGCCCGGTCGGGCGGATAAGGCGGCAGGTGAAGTCGTTATCCTGCGTGCCGCAAGCTGACGCCGCTGCCTTTGTCGAACAGCACCACCTTGTCGGGATTCCAGGCAAAGCGCACGGCCTGTTCGATCGAGACATCGGTCCTGGCTGGGACGGTGGCGCGCAGCATCGTGTCGCCGACCCTGAGCGTCAGGATCTTCTCCACGCCATGGTTCTCGACATCGTGGACACGCGCCTCGACGGGTGCGCCGCTCTCCAGATGGACATCCTCCGGGCGGATGCCGAAGACGAGCGGCCGACCGTCGGTCGCGCCGCTCGTCCTGCCCCCGCCAGAACTCTTTGCCCCAGTTGAAAGCGGTAGTTCGAAATTCACCGGCGCCATCACCGCGCGGTCATTGACCAGCTTGCCGTCGATGAGGTTCATCGGCGGCGAACCGACAAAGCTCGCGACATAGGTGTCGCGCGGATTGTTGTAGATCTCATGCGGCGTGCCGGTCTGGACGATGCGGCCGTGGTTGAGCACGCCGACCTTGTCGCCCATCGACATGGCCTCGATCTGGTCATGCGTGACGAACAGGAAGGTGGCGCCGAGCTGCATCTGTAGGTTCTTCAGCTCCGTGCGCAGAGCCTCCCGCAGCTTGGCGTCGAGCGCCGACAGCGGCTCGTCCATCAGGAAGACGCGCGGCTTGCGCACGATGGCGCGGCCGATCGAGACGCGCTGCATCTCGCCGCCGGAAAGACGGTCGGTCTTGCGATCGAGAAGATGCTCGATACGAAGCGTGCGGGCAGCGCGCGCGACGCGATCCTTGATCTCGGCATCGGGCAGCCGGCGGATCTTCGGCTTCAGCGGAAATTCGAGGTTCTGCCGCACCGTGTAGCGCGGATAAAGCGAATACTGCTGCAGCACCAGCGCGACGTCGCGTTCGGCCGCGCCCCAATCGGCGACGTCGACGCCGTCGATGACGACCTGGCCCTCGGTCGGCTTGTCGAGCCCGGCGATCAGGCGCAGCGTCGTCGTCTTGCCGGCGCCGGTCTCGCCGAGCAGCACGAAGAACTCGCCGTCGGCAATGTCGAGATTGAGGCCGGTCAGAGCGGTATGACCGCCGAATTTCTTGGTGATGTTCTTGAGCTCGATATGGGCCATGTCTACTGTCTCATTTCCATTTCGAGGGTGATCGGCCCTCCGCTATGGCTCCGGCCGTTCGATTGTTCGAAAGGCCAAATCGTTGGCCGCTCGTGTCCTTCGGCCATCACAATCTCACCCCCAGCGACTTGCCGCTTGCCGTGTCGAAGAAATGCGCCTGCTCCGGATCGATGCGCACATGGACCTTCTCGCCGGGACCCGAGACATAGCCGGCCTTGGTGCGCGCACGCAGCATCGTGGAGCCGACCTTGAGGTCGACGATGTCGAAGGATCCCAGCGGCTCGATGATGCTCGCCTCGACCGGCATGTAGCCGGGCGCCGCATCGTGCCGGACGAGCACACCCTCCGGCCGGATGCCAAGCGTCAGGCCACCGTTGGAATGCCCATTGAGCTTGGACAGGAGCCGGTGGGGGAACTCGAAGCCCGCCGGCCCGTCGCCGACCGTCACGGAAGCGGCGCCGGGCCGGTCGGCGACGCGGGCCTCGGCGATGTTCATCACCGGGCTGCCGACGAACTGCGCCACGAACAGATTGGCCGGGTGCGAATAGACCTCGTCCGGCGTGCCGACCTGCTGGATGAAGCCCTCGTGCATGATGACGATGCGGTCGGCGAGGCTCATCGCCTCGATCTGGTCGTGGGTGACGTAGATCGTCGTCGATCCCTGCTTGACGTGCAGGCGCTTGATCTCGGCCCGCATCTCCTCGCGCAGCTTGGCGTCCAGCGCGCCGATCGGCTCGTCCATCAGCATCGCCTTCGGCCGCCGCACCAGCGCCCGGCCGATCGCCACGCGCTGCATGTCGCCGCCCGAAAGCGCCGAGGGCCGCTTGTCGAGCAGATCGGTGATGCGCAGGACCCGGGCGACCTCGCGCACGGACTTGTCGACCTCGCCGCTGCTCATGCGCGTGGCGCGCAGCGGAAAGGCGACGTTCTCGAACACCGTCATATGCGGGTAGAGCGAGAAGGACTGGAACACCATGGCGATATCGCGGTCGGCGGCCTTGAGGTGTTGCACCGGCTTGCCGTCGATCAGGATGTCGCCGTTGTCGATCGTCTCCAGCCCCGCGACCGCGCGCAACGTCGTGGTCTTGCCGCAGCCGGACTGGCCGAGCAGCACGATGAACTCGTTGTCGGCGATGGCGAGATTCAGATTGTGGATGACCTGGACGGCTCCGAAGAATTTCTCGATCCCGCGAAGTTCGATCTGCGTCACTGCCGGGCTCCCTCATGCGTCGCGGCGCCGGTTGCCTCGCTCTGCTCCGGCGCGATCTTGGACGTGATGTTGAAGCCGATCAGCCCGATCAGGATGATCGTCACGCCATAGGAATGCAGGTCGAGGCTCCATGGCTGGCAGAGCGCGACGATGCCGAGCACCATCAGGATCTGCGAGGCCGGCAAAAGGTACTTCTCGTTGACGGCTCGGAAACTCATTTGCGGATCGCTCCGAACGTCACGCCGCGAAGCAGATGGTTGCGCAGCAGGAAGGTGAAGATCGCGACCGGTAAGAGGAACAGGAATGTGCCGGCTGCGATCGTGGTCCAATCCGGCAGGCCGGAGCCGATCTGCGACGGGATGAAGGGCGGCGCCGTCTGGGCGCGCCGGTTGGTCATGATCAGCGCGAAGGCGTATTCGTTCCAGGCGGTGATGAAGCAGAACACGGCTGTCGCCGCGATGCCCGTCGCCGCTTCCGGCAGCACGATCTTGAAGAAGGCCTGCATGCGCGTGTAGCCGTCGACGAGCGCTGCTTCCTCATATTCCTTCGGGATCTCGTCCATGAAGCCTTTCATCAGCCAGACCGAGAAGGACAGGTTGAAGGCGACGTAGAGGATGATCAGCCCGACATGCGAGTCGTTGAGGCCGACCATGCGGTACATCAGGAACATCGGGATGGCGACCACCACCGGCGGCAGCATGCGCGTCGACAGGATGAAGAACAAAAGATCCGCCTCGCCGGCGATCTTGAAGCGCGAGAAGCCATAGGCGGTGAAGGTTCCCATGCCCACCGCCAGCACCGTGCTGATCACCGCCACGATCAGGCTGTTCATGAACCGGTCGGGATACTGCGAAAGCTGCACGTCCTTGCCGACCTTCAGCACCCGCTCGCCGCCGTCATAGATGCGTTTTTCCCACCACGGCGCGGCCTCGTAGACTTGCGGATCTACGGGCTTCTGCATCTGCACGCGCTTGGTGAAGAGACGCACGAACGGCGTCACCTCCGGCTCGAACAGCACGGTGGGGGGCACGCTGACGGCGAGCTCCTTCGGCTTGAAGGCCGTCGAGGCGATCCAGTAGATCGGCGCCAGGAAGATCAGCGTCGCGACCAGCACCGCGGCGATTGCCGCGCGGTTGAAAGCGACCTCGGAAGAAGTGCGGACGGCGGCCATCTCAGCGCTCCTTCACCTTGTTGAGATACTTCACGTAGAGGTTGGTGATGGCCAGCACCATGATCAGCACGATGTAGGCCAGCGCGCAGGACTTGCCCGTATCCCACTGCTGGAAGGCCTGCTTGTAGAGGCGGATCGCGATCAGCTCTGCGGTCGGCTGGGTCGTCATCGTGTAGGCGATGTCGAAGGTCTTGAAGGCTTCCATGGTGCGGAAGATCAGCGCGATCAGGAGGATCGGCGAGACCAGCGGCAAGGTGATGCGGGTGAAGGTGTACCACCATCCGGCGCGGTCGATCGCGGCGGCCTCGTAGAGATGCTGCGGCACCGCCGACAGCCCGGCGAGCGACAAAAGCATCACGAAGGGCGACCACATCCAGATGTCGGTGATCGCGACCGCGTAGAGCGCGCTGTCGGGATTGGAGAGCCAGGCGAAGTCGCCAAGGCCGAAGACATAGTTGATCGGGCCCCAGGACGGGCTGTAGAGCAGCTGCCAGAACAGGCCGACGACCGCCGCCGACATCATCATCGGCAACAAAAGCAACGTGGTGATCAGGCCCTTCATCGGAAAGGAGCGGTTGAGCAGAAGTGCTAGGCCGAAGCCGACGACCATCTGACCCGCCACTGAAACGATGACGTATTTCGCCGTGATGACGAAGTTGGACCAGATGTGGTCGTCGCTGAGCAGCTCGCGATAATTCTGCAGGCCGACGAACTGCCAGGGCTCTGTGCGGTTCGCGGCGAAATTGGTGAAGGAATAGCCCAGCGAATAGATTAGCGGGAAAATGTTGAAAACGATCAGAAAGACCAGCGTCGGGATGATGAACAGGTTGCGGATGGTGAGATCCGACCAGCCGCGAGCGGCAGCCCTGGACGCGGGATCGAGATTGGTGAGGGCTACCGAAGCCAACTTTGTCTCCTGAAAACAGGAATGCCGGAGGGGAAACCCTCCTCCGGCATTCTGACTGTGATGCTTTACTTGTAGCGGTTGTACTTGGTGAAGGTCGCCTTCCAGTCGGCGGCGGTCTTGTCGAGCGCCTCCTGGGCGGTGCCCTTGCCGCCGACCACGAACGGATAGATGTTCTGGTTCAGCTGATCGAGCACTTCGGCGTATTCAGGCGTTGCCCAGAAGTCCTTGACCATGAACATCGTATCGTAGAACGCCTTGTTGTAGGGCGTTGCGTTCTGGAAGGCTTCGGACTTCAGCACGGCCTGGCTGCAGGTGTAGCCGCCGAGCTCGGCCCACTTCTTCTGGGTCTCGTCCTTGATGAACCACTCGAGGAACTTCATCGCCTCGTCCTTGTTCTTCGAGTACGAGATGACGGAGATACCCTGACCGCCGAGAGCGGCAAAGCGCTTGCCATCCGGGCCGGCCGGATTGGCGAAGAAGCCGGTGACATCGGCATAGGGGTTGGTTGCCTTGTTCACCAGCGGCGGGAAGAAGGCGAAGAAGTTCATGCTCATCGCGGCGAGACCGCCGGTGATCGCCTGGTTGTCTTCCACGAAGAAGGTCTTGCCCCAGCCCGGAGGCGTGAACTTGTAGAGCTGCTTGTACATGTCGAGGCCGGCGGCGGCCTGCTTGGAGTTGGTGATGCCGTCGACCTTGTAGGTCGCATAGTCGCCGAGATCGCCACCATAGCTGAAGATGGCGCTTTCGACGCCCATCGCCATCGCGTCATAGGAATTGTCGGTATAGATGGCGACGCCGTAGCGCTTCTGGTCCGGACGATGGAAGAACTCGGCGATGTCGCGCAGCTGCGCATAGGTCGTCGGCACGGCGAGATCGTAGCCATACTTCGCCTTGAAAGCTTCCTTCTCCTTCGGGTCCTCGAACCAGTCCTTGCGATAGGACCAGCCGATCGCGTCGCCCTCGAGCGGGATCGCCCAGTACTTGCCGGACCCGCCGGGGTATTCGGCATAGTATTTGATGGTCGCCGGCGCCATCACGTCATTGAGCTTGTGCTTGTTGAAGAAGTCGGTGAGGTCGACATAGTGACCCTGCGTCGAACCGGCGCCTAGCCATTGCGAGTCGCCGACGACCAGGTCGTAGGCGTCGCCATGCGCGTTGAATTCGGTGAAAGCCTTGGTCTGGAAGTCGGGCCACGGTGTGGTCTGAACCGTGACCTTCACGCCGGTCTCGGCCGTGTAGTCGTTGACGAGCTCCTGCAGGTAGTTCGCCGGATCCCATTCCGCCCAGAAGATCGTGAGTTCCTTCTCCTGCGCGCGGACGGATGTCCCGCAGGCGAGTGCCAGCCCGATACCAGCGATCACGCTGGTCATTATCTTGCGCATAGTTTTCCTCCCTTGTGCGCATTCCACCGTGTCATGGAGCCGGCGGTGATGCCGACTCTGGTAGTTCCTCCTGTGATGCGCCTCCCCGGTTCTGGGCCTCCTCGCCCTGCCGGAAATGCAACGCAGCCTTCACTTTTGATCCGCGTTGTCGGTCCTAATCTGGTATTACCAATTTCAGCTTGGCGTCAAGCGCTTTCTTGAGCGAACGATAGCAGCCGAGCAAGCGGATCGTTGCAATATCTAGCTGTTTTCCCTAGTTTTTCCTACTCTGCGATATGAGGTGCCCTTGTCGCGGGCGGTCCACGACAATTAACATTCGAAATTGACCTCGTGATCTGGTCGAACCAGATTCAAGCGGCTGTTGCCTTTGACGCTGCCGTCATTCCTGCTCATGTCGCTCCTGATTCCGCCATTGCGGCGCGCACCAGCGCCCCCGCCGCCCATTGCGCCACCGACATCATCTCGGCGCTGTCCAGCCCCCAGATGTCCTTCAGCACCGTGACCACCTCGACGCCGAACACCAGGGACAGCGCCTGCGCCAGGCGCCTGAACTGGCGCGGCTTCAAGCGGCCTCTGAGCGGCGCGATGGCATCCTTCAGCAGGTCGACCCGATGGCCGCGCGTAAAGGCGGGCTCAGCCCCGAGCGTACCGGCCTGGCGCCGCGCCCATTGGTCGAGGGACAGTTTCAGCGCCGCCTTGAATGTCGCTTCGAAGGCTTCGATGCGCGGCATCGCGGTGGCGAACAGATCCGCCACGCGCCGTTCGACATCATTCGACGTGGAGTTCCAAGTGAGGATTGGGCCGAGCCCTTCGTCGACCACAGCCTGCACCAGCGCTGCCTGGCTAGGGAAATACCGGTAGGCAGTCGCGCGCGACACCGCGGCCGCCTCCGCGATCTCGCTGACCGAGGGTGTCATGCCGGATTGCATCAGCCGCGTAGCCGTTTCCAGCATCAGCCGCCTGGTGCGGGCGCGCGCGCCCTTCTCGACGGCAGGCGCCTGGGCGGCCTCATCCTTGGCGACGGCTTGTTGACGTGAGACATCCATATCAATACGATACGCGCGTCTCAAAAATTTGCAATGGCGCAATGCCGGGCAATGACGGGGCCCCACCAGCGACGAGGCTTTGCCGAGGAGCTTACGGGTGGGGCAAAAAATGAGGTCCCCACCAGCGACGAGGCTTTTGCCGGGAGCTTAAGGGGGGACAAGAAGGCAGGCGGCAAAAGCCGACCATGCCGGACGACGGGGAACTGCGGATGAAGCGCATCTATGTGGTCGGCACCGCCGACACCAAAGGTGAGGAACTCGCCTTCCTGGCCGATGCCATCACTGCTGCCGCCGGCGCGGCCGTGCGTGTCGATATCGGCACGCGGGGCGCGACCGTCCCGGTCGATATCCCGGCTAGCGAGGTCGCCGCGCATCATCCCAAGGGAGCCCACGCGGTTCTCGGCCTCGATGACCGCGGCGCCGCCGTTGCCGGCATGGGCGCCGCTTTCGCCAGCTTCATCCAGTCGCGCGACGACATAGCCGGCGTGATCGGTATCGGCGGCGGCGGCGGCACCTCGATCGTCACCGCCGGCATGCGCGCGCTGCCGCTCGGCCTGCCGAAGCTCATGGTCTCGACGCTGGCTTCCGGCGACACCGCGCCTTATGTCGACGTGTCCGACATCATCATGATGCCGTCGGTGACCGACATGGCGGGACTGAACAGGCTCTCCCGCGTCGTGTTGCACAACGCCGCCCAGGCGATCGCCGGCATGGCGGCGAAGCCCGCCCCGGCCGATGCCGGAAAGCCGGCGCTGGGGCTCACCATGTTCGGCGTCACCACGCCTTGTGTGACCGCGATCGTCGAGCGCTTGCGCGCCGACTATGACTGCATGGTCTTCCACGCCACCGGCACCGGTGGCCGCTCGATGGAGAAGCTCGCCGATTCCGGCCTGCTCGCCGGCGTCCTCGACATCACCACGACCGAGGTCTGCGATCTTTTGTTCGGCGGCGTGCTGGCGGCAACCGAGGACCGCTTCGGCGCAATCGCCCGCACCAAATTGCCCTATGTCGGTTCGGTTGGCGCGCTCGACATGGTCAACTTCTGGGCACCGTCGACGATCCCGGAGCGCTACCGCGGGCGACTGTTCTACAAGCACAATCCCAATGTCACGCTGATGCGCACCACGGCCGACGAATGCCGCCGGATCGGTGAATGGATCGGCGGCCGCCTCGCCCGCTGCGATGGCCCGGTCCGCTTCCTGATCCCGGAAAAGGGCGTCTCAGCGCTGGATGTAGAAGGCGGCGTCTTCTTCGACGCGGAAGCCGATCAGGCACTGTTCGACGCCATCGAGCGCACGATCGAGCCGACGAAACACCGCACAGTCACGCGCCTGCCGCTGCACATCAACGATCCCGCCTTCGCCAAGGCCGCGGCCGAGGCGTTCCTCGACATCGCCAAAAAGTGAGACCGACAACCATGGCCGCCATTCCGCGCAAAACGATCCTGGAGAAATTCCGCAAGATGATCGCCGACGGCGTGCCGATCGTCGGCGGCGGCGCCGGCACCGGCTTGTCGGCCAAGGCCGAGGAGGCCGGCGGCATCGACCTGATCATCATCTACAATTCCGGCCGCTACCGCATGGCCGGGCGCGGCTCGGCCGCCGGGCTGCTTGCCTATGGCAACGCCAACGAGATCGTCAAGGAAATGGCCTATGAGGTGCTGCCGGCGGTGAAGAAGACACCGGTGCTGGCCGGCGTCAACGGTACCGATCCCTTCGTCATCATGCCGCTGCTTCTTTCTGAGCTGAAGACGATGGGCTTTTCCGGCGTGCAGAATTTTCCGACCGTCGGCCTGTTCGACGGCACCATGCGCCGGAGTTTCGAGGAGACCGGCATGGGTTTTGGCCTCGAGGTCGACATGATCGCCGAAGCGCACAAGCTCGACCTGCTCACCACGCCCTACGTCTTCAATCCGGACGAGGCGCGCGCCATGACCAGGGCCGGCGCCGACATCGTCGTCGCCCATATGGGTGTGACGACCGGCGGCTCGATTGGCGCCACCTCGGCAAAGACGCTCGACGCTTGCGTGAAGGAAATCGACGCCATCGCTGATGCCGCGCGCTCGGTGCGCAAGGACGTCATCCTGCTTTGCCATGGCGGGCCGATCTCGATGCCCGACGACGCCCGATACATCCTCGAGCGCTGCGAAGGGCTGCACGGCTTCTATGGCGCCAGCTCGATGGAACGGCTGCCGGCCGAACGGGCGATCGCCAGGCAGACGGCGGATTTCAAGGCGGTATCGATCGCGAAAAGGAAAGGATGAGGCAATGGCCGACAGGAGCAAGGTGTTCGTCTACCCGAAGGATGTCAGTGCCTTCGGCTTCGACTGGGGCAGACTGTCGCTGACCGTCGCGCCGGAAGTGAACGGCGCCGAACGCTTTTCCGGCGGCGTCGTCGACCTGCCGCCGGGTCGGGGCCACACCCGCCACAATCATCCCGGCGCCGAAGAGATCATCTTCGTCATCTCCGGTCATGGCGAGCAGATGGTCGAGGACGAGAAGGGAAACCCTGTCGTGGCGAAAGTCGGTCCCGGCTGCACCATCTACGTGCCGGAAAGCCGCTTCCACTCGACGCTTAACACCGGCGACCAGCCGATGCAGCTTTTCGTCGTCTATTCGCCAGCCGGACCGGAACTGGCGCTGCGCGACCTGCCGGATTTCAGGCTGCTGCCGGCGGACAAATAATCTTCAGCGTCGCAGCCCCCCATCCGGCCGCTTCGCGACCACCTTCTCCCCGCGGGAGAAGAGCTTGGCGCCGAAGCTGACAGGCTCCTCTCCCCTCGGGGAGAGGTCGGATTGCCCCGAATTCCCTTCGCAATTCGGTTGGCAATCCGGGTGAGGGGGAGCGCCGTCAGCGCTAAACCACCCCGCCCTGGTTCCACCCGCGCCCACGATCGCCGAACATAACATAGCCGGCGTCGGTCACCGCCACCGTGTCCTCCAGCTTGATGAAGCCGCGTGTCGGGTGAAGCATGGTCGTCTCGACCGACAGCACCATGTTCTTTTCCAGCGGCTTAGCCGCATAGGTGCCTTCATAGGCGACCGGATGGTTGGTCATCAGGAACGGCGCCTCATGGGTGATGAGCCCCATGCCATGGGCGAAGAAATCCGTGTAGGCCGCGACCTTTGAGGCCTTCAGCACGCTTTCCGCATGAGCGATCATGTCGCCGCCCAGCGTGCCGGCCTTGACCTTGGAAAAGGCCGCCTGCTGCACCGCTTCGATCTCGGCCAGGAGATCCTCCAGCTCGGCGTCCGGCTCGCCGAGCACGCCCATGCGGCAAAGGTCGCCGATATAGCCGTGATAATTGCCGCCGGAATCGATCGACATCACCTCGCCCTTCTTCCACGCTTGGCTGGACGCCGCGCGGTTGTGGCTGGAGCCCAGCGTCAGCAGGCAATATTCGAAATGCGCGCCGCGATTGGTTTCCTCCCGCCGGAGCTGCTCGATGATGTCGGTCTTAGTTGTCCCTTCGCGCGCCCAGGCGATCGTCGCCAGCATGGAGTCGGTGATCAGCTCGGAAGCGATGCGCAACTGCTCCAGCTCCGCCTCGGTCTTGTTGGCGCGCATGCTCTCAAGCATGCCCGTCGCGTCGACCAGCTTGGCGTCCGGCAGCGCCTTGCGGACCAGCATATAGGCGTCCGACGGCAGGAAGCCCGGCTCGATACCGATACGCGCCGCCGACTTGCCGATCTGCTTAAGATGCTCCACCGCCAGATTGGCGGCGTCGAGCGTGCCCCAGCAGGCGGCGTGCAAGGTGGGCGTCCAGAATGGATGGTTCTGATGCTCGCCGCCCTCCATCTTGTTGCCGATATAGGCGGCGTGTTCCGGCCCGCCCTTCTCGTAGAGGAGGATCGGTAGATAGCGGCTGTGGCCGATGGCGTCCATCGCCGCGAAGAAGATGAACTTGTAGCCGCCGAGCAGATATTGCGTGTTGTGCTTGGAGGTGGCGAAGAGCACGTCGATGCCCGCCTCGTCCATCAGCCGGTCCACCCGCGTCTGGTCGAACGGAATGCTGCGGACCTCGGTCTTGCCCGGAGCGATGTTCATCTGCCTCTCCCTGTTTTCATCGGTCGCCGGAGCGCCGAACGTCATGATTTTGGCTGTCGGCCAAATCTGCATCATTTTGGCCACTCTGGTCCAGCCAGAATTGATCACTTTCACCCAACAGGCGGTTCATGTCCTGATGTCGATCCCGCATCGCTGTAATCTGGTCCTACCAAACAAGGGGATGACATCTTCTTTCGGCTCGCTGGTCCAGCGGACGGAAATTTCAAAGCCAAGCCATGATGCGCCAAATCCGTCTCTGGCGAAACCTTTGCCAAAGCCCATAATCGCGATTGGCGCGCCTGCCACGGTGCGAAGAGGGGAGTTCGAGCGATGTCCGAATTGACGATTTCACGCCGCGGCCTGCTGGCCGGTTCGGCCCTGCTACTGGTCTCGACCGCGCTGCCAGCCATTGGCTTTGCCCAGACGCCCAAGAAGGGCGGCCGCCTGGTGCTGGCCGCCGATTCCGAACCGCGCAATCTGAACCCGGCAATCGTTGCATCGAACGGCGTCTTCTTCATCTCCAGCAAGATCGTCGAGACGCTGGCCGAAGCCTCCTTCGACGGCAAGGACGGGCTTCAGCCGCGACTCGCCCTTTCCTGGGAAGGCGCTGCCGACGGCCTGTCGGTGACCTTCAAGCTGCGTGACGGCGTCAAATGGCATGACGGCAAACCCTTCAGCTCCGCTGACGTCGCCTTCTCCGCGCTGCAGATCTGGAAGCCGCTGCAGAATCTCGGCCGCACGGTGTTCAAGGATTTGGAGGCCGTCGACACGCCGGACGAGCTGACGGCCGTTTTCAAATTCGCCAAGCCGACGCCGTTCCAGCTGATCCGCAACGCGCTGCCGGCGCTGTCGAGCGTCGTGCCGAAGCACCTTTATGAAAACGGCAAGATCGAGGACAACCCGGCCAACAACGCGCCGGTCGGCACCGGCCCATTCAAATTCGCCGAATACAAGGCAGGCCAATATTACCGGCTGACCAGGAACGACGCCTATTGGGGCAAGGACGAGCCCTATCTCGACGAGATCGTCTACCAGGTGCTCCCCGATCGCACATCTGCGGCGGCCGCGCTGGAAGCGGAAGAGATCCAGCTCGCCGCCTTCTCCGCCGTGCCGCTCGCCGACCTCGACCGCATCTCCAAGGTGCCGGGCTTGAAGGTCATCACCAAGGGCTATGAGGGGTTGACCTACCAGCTTGTCGTCGAGATCAACCACCGCCGCAAGGAACTGGCCGACCTCAAGGTGCGGCAGGCAATCGCCCATGCCATCGACAAGGATTTCGTCGTCAAGACGATCTTCCTCGGCTATGCCGCGACCGCCACCGGCCCGGTGCCGAAGAGCGACCCACAATTCTACACAGCCGACGTGCCGACCTATCCTTTCGACGTCGCCAAGGCCAATGCGCTGCTGGACGAAGCCGGCTACAAGCGCGCCGACGACGGCAAGCGCTTCGCGCTGAAGATGCTGCCGGCGCCCTATTTCAACGAGACGAAGCAGTTCGGCGACTACCTGCGCCAGGCGCTCGCGGCAATCGGCATCGACGCCGAGATCGTCAACAATGACTCGGCCGCCCACATCAAGGCCGTCTACACCGACCATGCCTTCGACCTCGCCGTAGGCCCGCCCGTGTTCCGCGGCGACCCGGCGATCTCGACCACCATCCTGGTGCAGAGCGGCATTCCGGACGGCGTGCCCTTCTCCAACCAGGGCGGCTACAAGAACGCCGATCTCGACGCGCTGATCGTCAAGGCATCCGAGACGCTCGATACATTGGCCCGCACCGGGCTCTACAAGGAGTTCCAGAAGAAGGTGGCCGCCGATCTGCCGCTGATCAACGTCGCCGAATGGAGCTTCATCTCCGTCGCGCGCGACACCGTCGGCAACATCGCCAACAACCCGCGCTGGGCGGTGTCGAACTGGGCGGACACTTATTTGGCGGGTTGATCCCCGCACTTGCGGATCGGCAGTCGGGGTGCTCAGCTTCGAGAATGAGAGTTCCTTCGCGCCCCCCGTGCAGCGTCCTTTCGCCATGACCCGCGCCCTCCGCCTCCTTCGCCGCCGTCTCGTCGGCAGCGCCTTCGTGCTTCTCATCGTCGTCATCGGCAGCTTCCTTCTTCTCGAAGCCGCCCCCGGCGACGCGGTCGACGCCTATATTGTCTCGACTGGCGGCGATGCGGGCATGATCGAATTGCTGCGCCATCGTTGGGGCCTCGACCAGTCGGAGCTCACTCGCCTCGCCAACTACCTTTGGGCCTTGCTGCATCTCGATCTCGGCCAATCGGTCACTTTCTCCCGGCCGATCCGCGACATCATCCTCGAACGCCTGCCGACCACACTGATCCTGATGGGCAGCGCCACCGCGCTTTCCTTCGGTCTCGGCTCAGCGCTCGGCATCTATGCCGGCGCGCGGCCCGGCAGCTTCCGCGACCGCTTCCTCTCGATCGGCTCGCTGGCGCTCTATGCCGTGCCCGGCTTCTGGCTCGGCCTCGTGCTGATCGTCGTCTTTGCCGTTGATTTGCGCTGGCTGCCGATCGGCGGCATCAAGACCATCGCCTCCGGCAAAACCGGGTTTTCACGCGCCGCCGACGTCGCCGCCCATCTCGTGCTGCCGGTGTCGGCGCTCGGCTTTATTTATCTCGCGCTTTACCTGCGCATGATGCGCGCCGGCATGGCCGAAGCTTGGCGTCAGGATTTCGTGCTCGCCGCCCGCGCCAGGGGCCTGCCGCGCCGGCGCATCGTGCTCGCGCATGTTGCCCGCAACGCGTTGCTGCCCTTGGTCACCATGCTCGGCCTGCAATCGGCGCAGATGCTCGGCGGCAGTGTCGTCATCGAAAGCGTCTTCGCCGTGCCCGGCCTCGGCCGGCTGGCGCAGGAAGCCGTCGCCGGGCGCGATACGCCGCTGCTCCTCGGCATCATCCTGGTCAGCGCCGTTCTCGTCATCGCCATCAACCTTCTGGTCGATCTCGCCTACGCTGTCCTCGATCCGCGCGTCGGCGCCGGCGAGGCGAGCGCATGAAGCGCCTGCGCCGTCTCTTGCACACGCCGGAAGCGATCGCGGGCGCGCTTATTCTCGCCTTGCTGATCGCGATGGCGCTGGCCGCGCCACTGCTGTTTCCTGGCGACCCGCAGGCCATCGCCGGACCGGCGCTGCTACCGCCGTTCCGGGACTGGTCGCTGCCGCTCGGCACCGATCGGCTCGGGCGCGACGTGCTGGCCGAGCTCTTTCATGGCGCCCGTACCTCGCTGGCGGTCGGCCTGGCGGCGGCTGCCGCGGCGCTCCTGATCGGCGCGGTGGTCGGTACTTTGGCGGGCTTTGCCGGTGGCCTGATCGACGAAGTGCTGATGCGCATGACCGACGCCTTCCAGACCGTGCCAAGCTTCCTGCTGGCGCTCGCCTTCGTCAGCATCGTCGGGCCGTCGCTCGGCGTCGTCGTCGCCGCGATCGCGATTAGCGCCTGGACCGGGCCGGCGCGCGTCGCCCGCGCGGAAGTGCTGTCGATCCGCGAACGCGACTATGTCGCCGGCGCCCGCGTCATCGGCATGCACCCGCTGGAGATCGCGTTTCGCGAGGTGCTGCCCAATGCCTTGCCGCCGGTGCTGGCGCTGTCGTCGGTGATCGTCGCGGCCGCGATCCTCACAGAAGCGGCGCTCTCCTTCCTCGGCCTCGGCGACCCCAACCGCGTCACCTGGGGCGGCATGATCGCCGAAGGCCGCACGGTGCTGCGCACCGCGCCGTTTCTGTCGATCGTTCCGGGCGTAGCGCTCGTGCTGACGGTGCTTGGCGTCTACCTTGCCGGCGAAGGTGTGGTGGAGAGCACCGCGGTGCGCAGGAGCCTGTCATGACGGCGCTGCTTTCCATTCGCGATCTCTCGGTGGCCTATCGGCGCGATGGTGTCGAGGTGCCGGCGCTGAAAAGTGTGAGCCTGGACGTTCTCGAAGGCGAGCGCCTGGCGATCATCGGCGAAAGCGGTTCTGGCAAGAGCACGCTAGCGCTGGCGATTGCGGGATTGTTGGCGATGGGTACCGAGATTGGCGGGATGATTGAGTGGTCAGCAAGCCAATCACAGACGCCTCGTTCCTTCGCACCCCTCTCTGGCCTGCCGGCCATCTCCCCCGCAAGGGGGGAGATTGGCAGCTTCGCCGACGGCTCCTCTCCTGCAACTCTGGAAATTAGCAAAAGCAGCGATGACGGCTCAATCTCCCCCCTTGCGGGGGAGATGCCCGGCAGGGCAGAGGGGGGTGTGCCGGAACGCCGACCGTCCGCGATCGGCAACACACAGGCCCCCCTCCTCGGCAGCGACATCGGCTTCGTCTTCCAGGACCCCTCCTCCAGTCTCGACCCGGTCATGCCAATCGGCAAGCAGATCGCCGAGGTCGCGCACACCCATCTCGGCCCCGGCTGGAAAGGCGCCTACGCCAAGGCCAAAACCCTCCTCGAACGCGTCCGCCTACCCAATCCCGACGCCACTATCCACGCCTACCCCCACCAGCTCTCCGGCGGGCAGAAGCAGCGCGTGGCGATCGCCGCGGCAATCGCCGCCGGACCGAAACTCCTGATCGCCGACGAAGCGACGAGCGCGCTCGACACCATCGTCCAGGCCGAGATCGTCGCCCTGATCCGCAGGCTGGTCAGCGAGGACGGCATGACGCTCATCTTCATCAGCCACGACATCGCGCTTGCCGCTTCGCTTGCCGATCGCATCGCGGTGCTGCGCCATGGCGAACTGATCGAACTCGGCGAGACCAGTCAAATCGTCAACGCGCCGCAGCAAGCCTATACGCGCGCCCTGCTCGACGCTCATCTTGGCCTCAACGCCGAGCCTCTGCTTGACCGACAGGACACCTCGGCATGAGCGTGCTTGCCGTCTCCAATCTCACCAAGCGCTACTATCGCGGCGGCAAGCCTTTCGCGGCTGTCGACGACGTGTCCTTCGAGATCGGTCCGGCGGAGACGCTGGCGCTCGCCGGACCCTCCGGCAGCGGCAAATCGACGATCGCAAGGCTGGTGCTGCGGCTGATCGAGCCCGATGCCGGCCGCATAGACTTCGAAGACGCAGATTTCCTCACTATGTCAGGCGCCGCTTTGCGCGCCCGTCGTGCCCGCCTGCAAATGGTGTTTCAGGATCCGCTCGCCGCCTTCAATCCCCGCGCCACCGTCGCGCGCGTGCTCAACGACCCCTTGCGCGTCCATGGCATCGCCCCGCGTGCCGACCGTCCACGCCGCATCGCGGCGCTTTTGGAGCGCGTCGGCCTCGACGCCGGCCTTGCCCAGCGCGCCATCCACGAGATTTCCGGCGGCCAGCGCCAGCGCGTCGCGATCGCTCGCGCCATCGCCACGCGGCCGTCGCTGATCGTGCTCGACGAGGCGGTGTCGGCGCTCGATGTTTCGGTGCGCGGCCAGATCCTGGAATTGCTGCTCGACCTGCAACGGCAGGAACGCATCGCCTATCTGTTCATTTCCCATGACCTCGGCGTCATCCGCGCCGTGGCGCACCGCATCGTCATCCTCGATGCCGGCCGGATCGCGGAGAGCGGCGATGCCCGCGCCGTCATCGCCTACCCGCAATCATCGGTCGGCAAGGCATTGGTAGCAGCCATGCCGAAACTGGTCAGAGACCGACGATGATCCCGCAAAGTGGCAACCGGTTTGCGGACAAGATCATGGTCAAACAACAAAATCAGGACTCCTCATGACCGACCCCGCAGCCAAAGCCGAAAAGCTGTCGCGCGAACTCGATTCCGCCTTCCGCAACCGGGCCGACCTCTATCGCCTGTTCCTCGACGAGCTGACCGCCGAGCTCGGCGCGGAGAAGGCCGAGGCGGTGATGATCCGCAGCATCGAGAAGCGCGGCCGGGAAGTGGCGGCAGCCGCTTTCGCCGCATTCGGTCCAAACGACGCGCCGGCGATCGGCGAGGCGTTCCTCGCCGTCAGTCCGGATGGCGGGCGCATGTATCCGACCCATGTCGAGCGCGGGCCGGACCACATCGCCTTCAAGGTCAAGCGCTGCCCGCTGAAGGACGCCTGGGTCGAGGCCGGTGTCGGCGAGGAGAAACTCGCCACGCTCTGCCGCATCGCCGGCGCCTTCGACCGCGGCCTGTTCGAGGCGACCGGCGTGCGTTTCGACAATGTCACCTGGACGCCGGGCCACGGCTCCGGCTGCTGCCATATCGCATTGACCAACCGCGACGCTTAACCGATTATCTATTCGGCAAAGACGTGCAGCTCGCCGCCCGCTTCGTCGACGGCGTCGCGCAGCTCCGTTGCCGGCTCGCTGTCGGTGACGATGTCTGAAATCTCGCTCAGCGCGCACACCAGCTCCAGGCCGCTGCGGCCGAACTTGTCGTTGGTAACCACAAGCATCGTCGACAGCGATCGCCTCATCATCGCCCGCTTCACTGCCGCCGCGCCCGAGATCATGTCGCTCGGCCCTTCAGCGTTCAGCGCCGAAGCGCCGATGATGGCGACGTCGGCATTGTAGCGGCGCACGAATTCAACCGTGTCCTCGCCAAGCACCGCGGCCTCGCGGCTGTCATAGGTGCCGGGGCAGAGGATGACACGGAAACCGGGATTGGCACCGGCCACCGAGGCGACGCCGATTGAGTTGGTGATGATCGTCAGGTCCCGGCCGTGCTGCGAGAGGCTGCGCGCCACCTCGTAGGTGGTCGATCCGCCATCAATCATCACGATCGAGCCTTTCTCGACCAGTCCGGCCGCGCCACGCCCAATGCGGGCCCGCTCCTCGACCAAGGTAAGGCCGCGTTCGGCAATCACCGGTTCCGATGTCACCAGCGAAATGGTGGCGCCGCCATAGGTGCGGTTGAGGAGTCCCGCCTCGCCGAGCTCGATGAGATCGCGGCGGATGGTCTCGCCGGCGACGCCGATGCGGCGCGCAAGCTTCGAGATGCGGATCGAGGCGGAGCGCCGGACCTCCGACAGGATCAGTTCGTGTCGCTCCTTCTTCGTCAGTCGGCCCGGCTCGATATTCATTGCCCTTCCTTCTCGCTTCCCGGCGCGGAGACATTAGTCACGCCGGGGAAAGGAAACCAGCGTCAGTGTCTGAGCCGATCGCGCATCGCGTACCACAACATGCCGAGCACATAGAGCGGTCCGCGCAACGCGGTGCCACCTGGGAAGGGCAGCGGCGTCAGCGTCGAGAAAAGGTCGAGCCGCGAGGCATCGCCCGTGATCGCTTCCGCCAAGAGCTTGCCCGACAGCGTCGACAGGATGACGCCCTTGCCGGAATAGCCATGCGCGAAATAGACCTCGCCATAGTGTCCGACATGCGGCAGGCGCGACGTCGTCACCGACACCAGCCCGCCCCAGGCATGGTCGATGCGGCAGCCCCTGAGCTGCGGAAAAGTCTTTTCCATATGCGGCCGCACGAAGCCGGCGATGTCGGCAGGCGGCGACGGCGTGTAGCGCTCGCCGCCCCCGAACAGCAGGCGGCCGTCCGCCGACATGCGGTAGTAATTAACGACGAACAGCGTGTCCGAGACCGCGACATTGGCCGGGATGACATTGCGCTCACCCAGAGGCTCGGTGGCGACGATATAGTTGCCGACCGGCATGATGCGGCTGTTGACGCGCGGCTCCAATCCCTTGAGCAGCGCATCGCCGGCCAGCACCACATGTCTGGCGCGGACCGATCCTTTGTCGGTGACCGCGCGGATCGACGGCTCCCGCTCCAGCCGCACCGCAACCGAGTTCTCATGGATGACGACCCCTGCGGCGACGGCCGCACTGGCAAGCCCCAGCGTGTAGTTCAGCGGGTGCATGTGGCCGCCGAGCGGCTCGTAGACCGCGCCCTGATAGGGCGTATCCACCATCTGCCGCGCCTGCGAAGCCGACAGGATCTCGACATCGGTGAACTTCATCACCTTGGCGAGGCATTCGGCCTCTTCCTCGAAGTCGCGCACATCCGAAGCGCTGACCGCGCCGACCAGATGACCGGTCTGGCGCAAATCGCATTCGATGCCGTGGCGCTCGATGATGTCGAGCACCAGCCCGCGCGCCTCGAAGGCGAGGTCGAACAGCGCCTTGGCCCGTTCCGGCCCGAAGGACTTGACCAGGCCTTTGGCGCCCTTGCGCAGGCCGGGGATCATCTGGCCGCCATTGCGGCCCGAGGCGCCCCAGCCGATCTTGCCGCCCTCGAGCAGCACCACCTTCAGGCCGCGTTCGGCTGCATGCAGCGCCGCCGAAAGACCGGTGCAGCCGCCGCCAACCACCACCAGATCGGCCTCGACATCGCCGGCAAGTGCGGGATGGTCGGGCGCCGGATTGGCGGTGGCGACATAATAGGATTTGCCGATGTCGAGACCGGAATTGAAACCTGTCGAACGCAAGGCCATGATCACACCTTGAGCAGCAGATGGTCGCGCTCCCAGGACGTCACGACGCTCTGGAACAGGTCTAGCTCGACGCTCTTCACGCGCAGGTAGGTCTGGAAGAAGTCCTCGCCGAGCAGCGCCCGCACGGGCCCGCAGGCGGCGAAACGATCGAGCGCTTCCTCCATCGTCTTCGGCAGTGTGCTCTTACTTTTGTAGGCATTGCCGAAGGCCTCTTCCGAGCGCGCAAGCTTCTCCTCGATGCCGAGATAGCCGGCGATCAACGACCCGGCCATCGCCAGATAAGGATTGGCGTCGGCACCAGGGAGACGGTTCTCGATCCGCCGCGCGGCGCGGCCGCCCATCGGCACGCGCAGACCGCAGGAGCGGTTGTCATGCGACCATTCGATGTTGGCCGGAGCGCTGTGGTTCGGCCGGATGCGGCGGTAGGAATTCACGTTGGGTGCAAACAGCGGCATGATTTCAGGGACGTATTTCTGCAGGCCGCCGATGAAGTGCGCGAACATTTCACTGTCCTCGCCGTCCTCGCCGGCGAACAGGGGCTCATCCTTCCGGTCGGCGATCGACATGTGCAGGTGCATCGAGCTGCCGGCCTGGGCGGCGATCGGCTTGGCCATGAAGGTGGCGTGCATCCCGTTCGCCTGCGCGGCCTGCCGCGCCAGGCGCTTGAACAGCAGCACCTTGTCTGCGAGCGCCAGCGGATCGCCATGGAGGAAGTTGATCTCGAGCTGCGCGGTGCCGGATTCATGGATCAGCGTCTCGAGCGGCAGGCCTGCGGCCGCCGAATGCGTGTAGATGCGCTGGATGACCGGTTCAAATTCCTCCAGCGCCTGCATGTCGTAAGGATGCTGCACGCTTTCGGGCCGGCCGTTGCGCCCCACCGGGGCGGTCAGAGGCTGGTCCGGGTTGGGGTTGGGGGCCGTGAGATAGAATTCGAGTTCCGGCGCCACAACAGCGCGCCAGCCGCGCTGCTCATAAAGCCCGAGCACGGCTTTCAGCACATGGCGTGGCGAGGCCATCCACGGCCGATCGTCCATGTGGAAGGTGTCGGCGAAAACATAGGCTCTGCCGACGCTGCCGGGCGCAAGGCACAGGCTCGAAACGTCCGGCACCATGCGCATATCTGGATCGGAATAGGCAAAGCCCTCGTCGATCGAGCCGGAATAGCGGCCATCGATGGCGACCAGGAAGGCGCTGCTCGGCAAATAGAGCGCGCGGTCGTCGAGCGACTTCAGGAATTTGGCTACAGGCAAGGTCTTGCCGCGCAGCACGCCGTTGACGTCCGGCACGAAGCATTCGACTTCGTTGATCGCGTGCGTCTTCAGCCAGCTTTGCGTGTCCGCGCCGACGAATGTAGTGTTCAGATTGTCAGGCATTTGGTCGTGTCCGTACGAAGGAGAGATCGCTTCGGCGGGCAGGTCCGTTCCGGGTGGGGCGTTATCTAAGCTGCGTTATCCGAGGACGGACGCCCGCCTGATGACCGGCCGATAGGCCGGGTCCGGAGTGCCTGGCACCCCTTCGGTCCAGCCGTCGCGAACGACATGCGAGCCGACCTTGGTCTCCTCCGCGCGCTGCAGGTTCTCGCGGCGGCAGCAGCGCATTTTCAATGATGCCCCGCGCACGCAAAAGAAATACCGCAGGCAACAAAATGCCTGGCGCGGTATTGCTGTTTTGGAGCTTGCATGACGGGTCCCATTAGAGCAATTCCAGGAAAAGTGTGAGCGGATTTCCGTCCGGAATTGCGTAAAAACAAAGTGGTCGCGCCTATGATTTGACCGATCATCGCCGGTGGCGCAAGTCCGCTTCACTGGACCAGGTCAGCCAATGCTCTCGCCGCCATCGACCACCAGCGCCTGCCCGGTCATGAAGGACGAGCGGTCGGAGACGAGGAACAGGATGGCCTCCGCGATCTCCTCCGCGCTCGCCCAGCGCCCCATCGGGATCTTGGTGCGGACATAGTTCTCGATCGCGTCGCGCCCGCCCATCTGGGCGATGAACGGCTCGTTGAAGGGCGTGTCGACCCAGCCCGGGCAGAGCGCGTTGATGCGTACATTGTGCTTGGCGTAATCGAGCGACATCTGCCTGGTCATCGCCACCACGGCATGCTTCGACGTGGCGTAGGCGATCATCTCGCGATCGTAGAAGACACCGGAATTGGAAGCGGTGTTGAGGATGACGCCGCCGCCCTGCGCGATCATCGCCGGCATGACGGTCTTCGCCGCCAGGAATTGCGCCCGCACATTGATCCGCCACGAAGCATCCATGCCATCGGTGCCCACTTCCGTCAGCGTGCCGCCGACCTGGATGCCGGCATGGCTGTGCAGGATGTCGATCCGGCCATGCCTGCCGAGCGTTCCCTCGATGAGCTCCTCGACGGCCGTATCGTCGCCCACATCCGTGAAGACCGCCTCGGCACGGCCGCCAACGTCGCGGATTGCGGAGGCCGTGGCCTCCCCAGCCGCGGGGTCACGGTCAGCGATGACGACGTGTGCCCCTTCCCTGGCCATGATCATGGCCCCGGCGCGTCCTATGCCCGACCCGGCGCCCGTCACCACGGCGATACGGTCTTTCAAAATCATGGATCTGTCTTTCAAGGCGATGGTTTGCGTCGGCCGAGCTGCCATTGCGCGAGCAGCACGAGCACGACCGAGGCGCAGAGCACGATCGTCGCGATAGCGTTGATCTCGGGCGTCACGCCGCGTCGGATCGAGGCGAAGACGTAGATCGGCAGCGTCGTCTGCGCGCCGGCGACGAAGAAGGCGACGATGAAATCGTCGAAGGAGAAGGTGAAGGCGAGCAGGAACCCCGCGATCACCGCCGGCATGATCTGCGGCAGCACGATCGAGCGGAACGTCGTCAGCGGCGTGGCGTAGAGATCGCTGGAGGCCTCGACCAGGTTGCGGTCGAGGCTGCTGAGCCGCGTGCCGACGATCATCGTCACCAGCGCCATCGAAAACAGGCCGTGCGCGGCGATGATCGAGCCATAGCCCAGCGACAGCCGCGGCGGCTGGTCGGTCGGCCAGAGCGAGGCGAGGAACGGATTGACGACGGCAAAGAGCTGCACCAGCGCGACCAGCGTCGAGATGCCGATGACGACGCCCGGCACGACGATCGCCGCGCCCAGCAATGCGTCGAAGAGTGCCCTTGTCCGCACGCCGACGCGCTGCAGCCCAAGCGCAGCCGCCGTGCCGCACAAGGCCGCGAGCAGCGCACTGGTGGTGGCGATGAACAGGCTGTTCTTCAGCGCCTCGACCAGGAAGGGATTCGACAGCGCCTTGCCATACCATTGCACCGAGAAGCCGGTGAACTCGCTGGCATGGTGACCGGCGTTGAAGGAGAACAGCACGACCAGCGCGATCGGCAGATAGAGGAAGGCAAAGACGGCAAGGACGAAAGCACGCATCAGATCAGGTCCACCCGGCGTGCGCCCGAAAGCCTGGTCGAGATGCGGTTGGCGACGATCAGCACCACGACCGAGACCAGCACCAGCGTGATGGCGATGGCCGAGCCGAACGGCCAGTTGCGCGATTGCAGGAAGAGATCGACTAGCGCGTTGCCGATGAAGAACACCTTGCCGCCGCCGAGCAGCGTCGGGATCAGATATTCGCCGAGCAACAGGATCATCACCAGCGAGAAGCCGGTCATCACGCCGGGCAGCGACAACCTGAGCGTCACGCCAAGGAAGGTGGAAAAGGGAGTCGCGCCAAGATCGGCGGAAGCCTCGAGCAGCCGGCGGTCGAGTCGTTCGAGGCTGACGTAGATGGGCAATATCATCAGTGGCAGATAGCCGTAGACAATGCCGAGCAGCACCGCGCCCGGAGTGTTGATTAGCCTGAGGTCCTGGATGCCGACATAGGCGAGCAGGGCCGGAATGCCGCGCCCGCCAAGGATGTACATCCAGGCATAGGTGCGCATCAGAAGGCTGGTCCAGAACGGAATGACGATCATCGCGAGCAGGATCAGCCGCCAGCGCTCCGGCGCGCGCAGCGCCAAGTAATAGGCAACGGGGTAGGCGACGAGCAGGCATGCCAGCGCGCCGATCGGCGCCAGCACCATCGTGTTCCAGAACGCCGTCGCCCGAGCCGGCAGGTTGGCATATTGCGCGAAGGTCAGCGCGGCCTGGTAGCCGCCCTCCGGCGCCCGCTCGCCGACGCTGAAGATGGCGATGGCGATGAAGGGCAGGACCAGGAAGATGACCAGCCATAGCGCCGCCGGAGCAAGCAGCAGCGTCGTTACGAGGTTTTTGCGAAAGAGACTGCCGCGCATCGGGAAAGCCGGTTGGGAGCCGGCGGACCTTCGTCCGCCGGTCGCATTGTCTTGATGAGGTTTGTGGCCGGTCTCCCTCAAGCCGACTTGAAGCGCGCCATCAGCTCGGCGCGACCAGGATCCGTCAGCGTCGCGGCGGCGCCGAACTCCAGCGGCTTCAACAAATCGGCCGCCGGATAGAGGATCGGGTTGTCGAGCACCTCTTTCGGCAGCAGCGCGTTGACCCGCGCATCGGTCGAGGGCGCGCCATTGGCCAGATGCTCCTTCACCGCCACCTTCGGGTTCATCAGATAGTTGAGTAGCGCATAGCCGGCCGGCTTGTTCGGCGCGTCCTTCGGGATCGCGTAGAAGTCAGTCCAGATCTCGCCGCCTTCCTTGCCGAGCACATAGGCGATCTCGGGGATGTCGCGATGGAGCTGCGCGCCGTCATTGGTCCAGCACATCGTCATCCAGGCATCGCCGGCGCGCATTCCCGGCTGGTAGTCGCTCGACACCGCGAACAGATGCGGCTTGACCTTGAGCAACAGTTCCTCGGCCTTGGCGAGCTCGTCCTGCTTCAGCGAGTTGAACGAATAGCCGTAATATTTCAATGCATTGCCGATTGTGGTCAGCTGGTAATCATGCACCATGGTGCGGCCGTCGCCTTCGGCCATAGCGGTGTCCCAGAATTCCTTCCAGCTCGACATGGGCTTGGTGAGCTTCTTGGTGTTGACGGCAAAGCCGGTCGTGCCCCAGTTCTTCGGCACGGCGTAGATCGTGCCGTCGATCGTGCCTTCCGCGGTGAAGCGCGAGTCTTCCGACTTGCCGTCGAAATTCGGCAGCTTGGCCATGTCGAGCGCTTCGATGATGCCGAGCTTCTTGTAGGTCGAGATGGTGTAATTGGTCGGCACGAACAGGCTCCAGCCCGAGCCGCCGGCCTGCAGCTTGGCCAGCATTTCCTCGTTCGATCCGAAGACGTTGACCTCGACGGCCACACCCGTCTCGGCCTTGAAATTCTCGAAGGTCTGCGGGTCGTGGTAGTTCGGCCAGGTGGCGATCGACATGCGGTCGCCGAGGTTCTCGGCGGCGAAGGCCGGCGTCGGCATGATGCCGAGCTCGCGCGCCATCACCGCGGTCGCGACACCGAGGCCTGTGAGGCCGAGGAAGTCGCGCCGGCTGATCGAGCCGCGCTTCAGGCGCATCAACTGGTCGACGAATGTATCGGGGGTTATCGGCAGTCCGTCACGATAGGATTTCGGCATTTTGGTCTTCCCTCTGGTTGGTCCCGTTATTGTTGGCATTGGGAAACGCCAGCGGCGCTCCGGCGGCAAAGCCGATGGCGACGGGTTCGCCCGGCTTGAACAGGTTGCCCTGGCCGATCACGTGGTCGGCCTTGGCGAGCAGCGGTCCGATGCCCGGGACCTCGATCGCGTATTCTGCAGTCGAGCCCAGGAAGATCCGGTTGCGGACGATGCCTTTCAGGCTGCCGCCTCCCGGTGCCGAGAGGCCGAGCGACTCCGGCCGCAGGCTTACGGACACGGCCTCGCCCCGACTGAGTGGCACCCGCTTGCGCGCGGAGATCACCGTGCCGTCGGCAAGGGCGACATCGACGAGGTCCCCGGAAAGGCCGGCTACCTTGCCGCTCAAAAGATTGGTCTTGCCGACGAAATCGGCGACGAACAGGTCGGCAGGCTCGTCATAGATTTCGCTCGGCTGTCCGAGCTGGACGATACGGCCGCCATTCATGACGCAGACGAAGTCGCTCATCGACAGCGCTTCCTCCTGGTCGTGGGTGACCAGCACGAAAGTGATGCCGATCTCGCGCTGCAAGTTCTGCAGTTCGATCTGCATGTCGGTGCGCAGCTTCTTGTCGAGCGCCGCCAGTGGCTCGTCGAGCAAGAGCACCGCCGGCTTGTTGACCAGGGCTCGCGCCAGCGCCACGCGCTGCTGCTGGCCGCCCGAAAGCTCGTGGATCTTGCGGCGTCCGTAGCCGGCGAGTTGCACCATCGAAAGCGCCTCGCCCGCTCGCTGGCCGATCTCGCGCGACGACAGCCGCGGCCTCGCCTGACGCAGCCCATAGGAGATGTTCTCCTCGACATCGAGATGCGGGAACAGCGCGTATTGCTGGAACACCATGTTGACCGGACGCCGATAGGGCGGCGTACCGGCCATGTCGCGGCCGCGGATCAGCACCTGACCCTCGCTCGGCTGCTCGAAGCCGCCGATCATGCGCAGGCACGTCGTCTTGCCGCAGCCAGAGGGGCCGAGCAACGCGACAAAGGCGGAGGGCGGGATGGCAAGGTCGATGCCGCTCACCGCGGTGACGGCGCCATAGCGCTTGGTGACCGCGCGAAATTCGATATCGGGCACTGCAGTCAAGCCACGGCTCCAGCGACAGCATGAGGCAATGTCGTGACGCTAGCAGAGCCAATGGTATCTAGTATATACCTCATAGGTGGTATATTTAACCGATTTTAGCATCTAGAGGGGTATGGATTGGCCGCCTCCCGCAGTGACGACTACAACGCCTTGGCTGAGGTGATAGCCGCAGCGCGCGAAACCGGCGGCGACAATTTCGGCAAGGCAATCGTGGGCTGGCTCAGCGGACATGTCCGCTTCGATCATTGTGTGATCTTCGGCTATCGCGGCGCCGCGCGGCCGCCGCTCCTGTTCCAGACCTTCTCGCCGGCTGAGAGCCACATCTTTGTCGCGCTCTATCAGGAAGGGCCCTATCTGCTCGACCCGTTCCATCATGCCGCGGTCGAGCGCAAGGAAGGCTTCTGGCGCATGCGCGAGCTGGCGCCGGATCGCTTCTATGCCAGCGAATACTACCGCTCCTATTACAGCCAGACCCGGCTTGCCGAGGAAGTTGGCTTCTTCGTGCCGCTGGCCGGCAAGGACGCGCTGGTGCTGTCGCTGATGCGGCTGCGCGCTACCGGCCCGTTCGGAACCGCCGACGCCAGGCTGCTGCGCGACATGGCGCCGGCGGTGATCGGCTTCTGCAAGCATCGCTGGCCGTCCCTGCCCGCCGAAGGCGTTGCGGCCCAGCCTTCCGGCGAAACCATGACGATGGCCAACGAGCTCGACCGCGCTCATATCTGGAAAAGCCTGTCGCTGACTTCGCGTGAAAAGCAGGTCGTCGACCTCGTGCTTCAGGGCCATTCGACGGAATCGATCGCCAGAGCGCTGCGCATCGTGCCGGGGACCGTCAAGGTCCACCGCCGCAACATCTACCGCAAACTGAAGATCAAGTCGCAGGCCGGCCTGTTCGCGCATTTCGTCGAAATCATCGACGCGCGGATAGGCTAAGCGTCGCCTCCATCGGATCGACTGCCGCGAATACCGCGCTCGCCTCGCTGACGATGGAGACATGATCCCTGGCAGCCTTGCCCGCAGCCGCTGCATCACCGCGCATGATCGCGGTGACGATCACATCATGCTCCTGCCAGGACTTGGCCAGCCGGCCCGGCAGCATGAACTGCGCACGCCGGAACGGCGCCAGCCGGCTGCGGGTCGCCACGGTCAAATCATGGATATGCGTGTTATGGGCGCCGCGATAAAGCCTGCTATGGAACTCGGTGTTGAAATGCTCGTAGTCCTCCTCGGCGCCGAGCTGCACCATGCGCGCCGACGCCTGATGCTCCTTCTCCAGCGAGCGGCGCTCGGTGCCGGTCATGCGCTCGGCGGAGAAGCGCGCGCAGATCGCCTCCAGCTCGGCCATGCTCTCGAACATCGAGGCGAGATGCTCCTGCGTGACCACGGCGACGATAGCGCCCCGGTTCGGCCGCCTCTCGACCAGCCCGATGGCGCTCAACTGGCCGAGCGCCTCCCGGACCGGCGTGCGCGAAACATCGAAGCGGGCGGCAAGCGAGGCCTCGTCGAGCTTGTCGCCGGGACGCAGATAGCCGGTGACGATGCGATCCGCGATCGCCCTCACCATCTGATCCACGGTCGTGCCCGACCTGACCAAGCGCCTTCCCGACACGTCTCCTCCCGCCCAGTTTAATTGCGAACGGCCCGCTGGGTGGACGGCCCACGGGCTTTCTCGACTCAAGGTCGCATCTCTGTATGCCTAGATTTTGACCGTAATGTCAAATTGATCGTTTTTCAGGCAAAAAGTGCATGCACTTGCCTTTGGTTTATGCAGGCTTTCTAAAATGGTCTATTGATTTTATTACAGAAAACCACACAAAGGAACTGGCACAGCGATTGCATGCACTTTCTTGACACCACGTCAAACGACCCCCACCGGGGTCCAAGAAAGGGGAGCATTCGATATGACCGGGAAATTCATGCTTAGCCGCCGCGACCTGCTCAAGACCTCCGCCGCCGGGGCGGCGCTCGGTCTGGCCTCGGCGGCCTTTCCGATGCGCGCGGCGCGCGCTGCCGCCGCGACCGTCGGCTTCATCTATGTCGGCCCGAAGGACGACTATGGCTACAACCAGGCACATGCCGAGGGCGCGGCGTCGCTGAAGAGCGTCGAGGGCATCTCCATCGTCGAGGAAGAGAACGTCCCCGAGACTGTCGACGTCCAAAAGACGATGGAATCGATGATCAATCTCGACGGCGCTTCGCTGATCTTCCCGACCTCCTTCGGCTATTTCGATCCGCATATGCTCGCCATGTGCGCCAAGTTCCCGGACGTGCAGTTCCGCCATTGCGGCGGCATGTGGAACAAGGACAAGCACCCGATGAACGCCGGCTCCTATTTCGGCTATATCGGCATGGGTCAGTACTTGAACGGCGTCGTCGCCGGCCACACCACCAAGTCGAAGAAGCTCGGTTTCGTCGCCGCCAAGCCGATCCCGCAGGTCTTGCTCAACATCAACTCCTTCCTGCTCGGCGCGCGCTCGGTCGATCCGGCGATCACCTGCCAGGTGATCTTCACCGGCGAGTGGTCGCTGGCGGTGAAGGAGGCCGAGGCCACCAATGCGCTGATCGATCAGGGCGCCGACGTCGTCACCTGCCATGTCGACAGCCCCAAGGTGGTGGTCGAGACGGCCGCCGGACGCGGGGCCTTCATCTGCGGCTACCACGCCAACCAAAGCCCGCTGGCGCCGGAAAAATACCTGACCGGGGCGGAGTGGAACTGGGCCAAGGTCTACAAGATGTTCGTCGACGACCTGATCGCCGGCAAGCCGCTGCCCAATTTCACGCGCGGCGGCCTTGCCGACGGCTTCGTCAAGATGAGCCCGCTAGGTCCCGCCGTGGGCGAAGCGGCGCGCAAGCAGTTCGACGCCACGCTGGCCGAAATGATGAAGGGCGGTTTCTCCGTCATCAAGGGACCATTGAAGAGCAACAAGGGCGCCGTCGTCGCGACCGAAGGCCAGGCCTTCGTCGAGACCGCCATCGAGCTCGAAAGCATGGACTATCTCGTCGAGGGCGTCGTCGGCTCGACGGCCTGAGGCATTGCGTGTTGCCCAAAGCGCACAGCGGTTTTGGGATGACGACACGCATCCGAACAAGGCCTTGAAGCACGCTTCGTACGCGAGCCGAGGGAGACGGGATATGGCGGACACTGCGAGCAGCCCGGACGTGCGGACCATCCTCGATGCCGGAGGATACCGGGCGGCGCTCGAATGGACCGCCAGGCGGGCGGAGACCTTCATCATTCCGCTCGCGGCGCTGGTCGTCGGCATGGCGCTGTTCAGCTTGTTCATCCTGGCTGTCGGCAAGTCGCCGGTCCAGCTCTATGAGACGATGTGGCGAGGCGGCTTCGGCTCCTGGTTCTCGATCCAGAACTCGCTGTCGCGCGGCGCGCCGCTTCTGCTTGCGGCGCTCTGCGTGGCGCTGCCCGCGCGCCTTGGCCTGGTCGTCATCGGCGGCGAAGGCGCCATCGTGCTGGGCGGCGTCGCCGCGGCGTCCATCGGCGTCGGCCTCAACGGCGCGCCGTCTTTTCTCGTCGTTCTCCTCATGGGCGTGGGGGGCGCAGCCGCCGGCGGCATCTGGATAGGTGCCGTCGGCGCGCTCCGCCACTATCGCGCCGTCAACGAGACCATCTCCAGCCTGCTGATGGCCTACATAGCCATCGCGCTGATGAACCATCTTGTGGAAGGCCCGCTGCGTGACCCGGCCTCGCTGAACAAACCCTCGACCCAGCCGCTGGCCGACATCTATCGCGTCGGCAACATACCGGGCATGGAGGTGCATTGGGGCCTGGTGGTCGGCATCCTCGCCTGCATGCTTTCCTGGCTGCTGATCGAGAAGACTCGCTGGGGCTTCGCCGCCCGCATCGCAGGCGGCAATGTCAGGGCCGCACAGGTGCAGGGGCTGGCAGTCGGCCCGCTCATCGTCGGCTTCACCGCGCTCGCGGGCGGTTTCGCCGGCCTTGCCGGCATGCTGGAGGTCGCGGCCGTGCAGGGCAGCGCCAACGGCTCGCTTGCCGCCGGCTATGGCTATACCGGCATCCTCGTCGCCTTCCTCGCCCGCCACAACCCGCTCGCCATCATCCCCGTCGCCGTCCTGCTCGGCGGCATTGATGCGTCGGGCGGCCTGATCCAGCGCCGCATGGACCTGCCCGATGCGACCGTGCTGGTGCTGCAGGGCATGCTCTTCATCGTCATCCTGTTCAGCGAGGCCTTCTACGGCCGCTTCAAGCTCTTCAACCCGGACCTCTGGCAGAGGAGCAGCTGATGGAGACGACCGACATCGGACTGTGGGGCGTGCCGCTCGCCATGCTCGGCGGCGCCATCCGCGTCTCCACACCCTTCATCTTCGTCTCGCTCGGCGAAGCCATCACCGAGCGTTCCGGCCGCATCAATCTCGGCCTCGAAGGCACGCTGGTGTTCGGCGCTATGAGCGCCTACGCGGTGGCTGTCATGACCGGCTCGCCATGGCTCGGCCTTCTGGCCGCGGCGCTCGCCGGTCTCTGCTTCGGTCTCTTTCATGGCTGGATCTGCAAGTTCCCGAAGGTCAACGACATCGCCATCGGCATCGCGCTGATGCTGTTCGGCACCGGCCTCGCCTTCTTCTTCGGCAAGCCCTTCATCCAGCCTTTGGCGCCCGACCTGCCGGCGATCCCCTTCGGCGCCTGGTCCGATATCCCGCAGGTGCAGGCGGCGCTCAACGTCAACGTGCTGTTCCTCATCGGTGCCGCGCTTGCCGTCTTCCTCTGGTGGGCCTTCCGCAACACCCGTATCGGCCTCATCGTGCGCGTGGTCGGCGACAGCGCCGATGCGGCTCGCGCCATGGGTCTCAACCCCAACACGGTGCGGCTGCTCGCCACCGGCGTCGGCGGCGCGCTCGCCGGCATCGGCGGCGCCTACCTGTCGCTCTATTATCCCGGCAGCTGGACCGAGCGCATCTCGTCCGGCCAGGGGCTGATGGCGGTGGCGTTGGTCATCTTCGCGCGCTGGAATC
This sequence comes from Mesorhizobium sp. WSM4976, assembly GCF_029625685.1. NCBI lineage: Bacteria > Pseudomonadati > Pseudomonadota > Alphaproteobacteria > Hyphomicrobiales > Phyllobacteriaceae > Mesorhizobium > Mesorhizobium sp. WSM4976. The sequence goes on along the minus strand of NZ_JARTVT010000003.1, from coordinate 66,156 downwards.
CGCTCGGCTGCTTTGCTGCCGCGCTTTTGTTCGGCGGCGCCGGCGCGCTCGGCCCGGCGCTGCAGTCGGTGGGCGTCACAGAGGGCTACTACCTGTTCTACGCCGCGCCCTACATCCTCACCCTCATCATCATGATCGCCACCTCGTCGCCGAGCCGCGCGCTCGCCGGCGCGCCCGGCGAACTGTCGATCACCAAATGACCGCGCACCACGCACCGCTCGCGAGACCGGAGTTTTCGCCATGAACGCCAGAGCCGAGATCACCCAGCGCCACATCGACGCCGATCCCTATCCCTGGCCTTATAATGGCGATCTCAGGCCCGACAACACGGCGCTGATCATCATCGACATGCAGACCGATTTCTGCGGGCCTGGCGGCTATGTCGACCATATGGGCTACGACCTGTCACTGGTCCGCGCGCCGATCGAGCCGATCAAATCGGTGCTCTCCGCCATGCGGGCCAAGGCCTACACCATCATCCACACCCGCGAGGGCCATCGCCCAGACCTCGCCGACCTGCCCGCCAACAAGCGCTGGCGCTCGCGCCGCATCAATGCCGGCATCGGCGACCCGGGTCCGTGCGGGCGCATCCTGGTGCGCGGCGAGCCGGGCTGGGACATCATCCCGGACCTCTATCCGATCGAGGGCGAGCCGATCATCGACAAGCCTGGCAAGGGTTCGTTCTGCGCCACCGACCTCGAGCTGATCCTCAACCAGCGCGGCATCGACAACATCGTGCTCACCGGCATCACCACCGATGTGTGCGTGCACACCACCATGCGCGAGGCCAACGACCGCGGCTTCGAATGCGTGATGCTGGAGGATTGCTGCGGGGCGACCGACTACAGCAACCACCTGGCGGCGATCAAGATGATCAAGATGCAGGGCGGCGTGTTCGGCGCGGTGTCGAATTCCGCCGCGCTCGTCGCGCAGTTGCCGTGAGGAGCCGGCGATGAGCGGAACGCAAGGAAAGGCGATCGGCGTCGAGACCATCGGCATGACCATGCGTTTCGGCGCCTTCACCGCGCTTGACGATGTCTCCATCAAGGTGCCGGCAGGCTCCTTCCATGCCCTGCTCGGCGAGAACGGCGCCGGCAAGTCGACACTGGTCAAATGCATGATGGGTTTCTACCACCCGACATCGGGCGACATGCTGGTCGACGGACGCCAGGTCGCGATAGCCAGCCCCAGGGATGCCTCAGCACTCGGCCTCGGCATGGTCTACCAGCATTTCACGCTGGTGCCGTCGCTGACTGGCGCCGAGAACCTGGTCATCTCGCGCGAAAAGGTGCCGGGCGTGATCGACTGGCGCAAGGAACGCACAGCACTTGCCCAATTCATGGAGCGCATGCCCTTCAAGCTGCCGCTCGACGTCAAGGTGGCCGAACTCGCCGCCGGCGAGAAGCAGAAGCTGGAGATCATCAAGCAGCTTTATCTCGGCCGCAATTTCCTGGTGCTGGACGAGCCGACATCCGTGCTCACCCCAGGCGAGGCGCAGGAAGTGCTCGGGCTGGTGCGCGGCATGACCAAGGCCGGCGATCTCACCGTGCTGATGATCTCGCACAAATTCCACGAGGTCACCGCATTCGCCGACGACATCACCGTGCTGCGCAAGGGCAGGCTCACCGGAACCGGCAAGGTCTCCGAGCTCACCCACAAGGCCATGGCCGCGATGATGATCGGCGACCAGCCGATCGCCGCGCTCGACAGCCGCGCGGCGCCGAAGCCGGACGCCGAGATCG
>NZ_JARTVT010000003.1:52500-64404 GCF_029625685.1 Mesorhizobium sp. WSM4976 | reverse complement strand
CCCCCCCCCCCCCCCCACCCCCCCCCCCGCCCCTCGCGGCTCGCGGCGGGGGGGGGCGCGCCCCCCCCCCCCCGGGGGGGGGGGGGGGGCGCGGGCCGCCCCCCCCCCCCCCCCCCCCCGCGCCGAGGCGCGCGCGCTCAATGTCCGGCTCATCCCGGAGGAGCCGCTGAAGAATGCCTGTGCGCCGAGGATGACGGTCGCCGAGAACATCGCCTTCCGCACCTTCGACGTGGACGGCAAGGGCAGGCCGGTGAGCTGGATCAGCGCCGGCGCCATCAAGGCTTTCAGCGCCCGCTTGGTCGAGCAGTTCAAGGTCAAGACGGCATCGCTGTCTTCGCCGATCGCTTCGCTGTCGGGCGGCAATGTGCAGCGCGCCGTGCTCGCCCGCGAACTCACCGGCGAGGTCGACCTGCTGATCGTCTCCAACCCCTGCTTCGGCCTCGATTTCTCCGCCGTCGCCGAGATCCGTGCCCGCATCATGAAGGCGCGCAACGCCGGAGCCGCGGTGCTGCTGATGTCGGAAGACCTGGACGAGCTGCTGGAACTCTCCGACCGCATTCTCGTCATGTCCGACGGCGCGCTGGTCTATGAGACGCCGATTGCGCAGGCGAGCGTGCAAACGATCGGCGAGCACATGTCGGGGCATCACTGATGGCGGAAATCGCAGCGCAGCCCTTCGCCTTTGCCTTCAGGCCCGAGACGACGGCGCTCATCGTCATCGACATGCAGCGCGACTTTGCCGAGCCGGGCGGGTTCGGAGCGAGTCTCGGCAACGACGTCAGCCGGGTCACAGCGATCGTGCCGACGGTGAAGCGGCTGATCGAGGGCTTTCGCGCCGCTGGCCTCCCGGTGATCCACACCATGGAGTGCCACAGGCCCGACCTTTCAGACCTCCCTCCCGCCAAGCGCGACCGCGGCAATCCCTCGATCCGCATCGGCGATGTCGGCCCGATGGGCCGCGTGCTGATCGCCGGCGAGCCCGGCACCGCGATCCTCGACGATCTCGCTCCCTTGCCCGGCGAGATCGTCATCAAGAAGCCTGGCAAGGGCGCCTTCTACGCGACCGGCCTCGGCGATGACCTGAAACGTATCGGCGCGCAGCAACTGGTGTTCGCCGGCGTGACGACCGAAGTCTGCGTGCAGACGACAATGCGCGAGGCCAACGACCGCGGCTACGAATGCCTGGTCGCCGAGGATGCGACGGAAAGCTACTTCCCCGAATTCAAGGCGTCGGCGCTCGCCATGATCCGGGCGCAAGGCGCGATCGTCGGCTGGACGGCGACCACCGACCAGGTGCTTGAGGGAATTGCGAATGCCTAATCTTGCCTTTGCCGGCCTCGTCGACGGTGGCTGGCGCGATCTGGCGTTCGAGCCTTTCCGCGACGGAGTCACCGCGCACTGGCTGCTCAAGGGCGGCCCGGTCGAACCGTCGGTCGCTATCCTCAAATATCAGCCGGGCGCCGGCGTGCCGCGCCACCGCCATGCCGGGCTGGAAACCATCGTCGTGCTGGACGGCACGCAGAGCGACGAGAACGGCGACTATTCAGCGGGAAGCGTGATCCTCAATCCGGTCGGCACCGAGCATTCGGTGTGGACAAAGGACGGATGTGTCGTGCTGATCCAGTGGGACCTGCCGGTGATCATTCTGGGGGAAACGAAATGAACGACATCCGCTTCGACATCGGCAGCCTGCACGCGGCCTACCAGGCCGGCGCCAGCGTTGCCGAGGTCATCGACACGGTTCTCTCCCGCATCGCGGCAGCGGCCGACTCCGGCATCTTCATCCATCTTGCGACGAAAGCCGCGATGCTGGCCGAAGCCGAAACTCTCGGACCGTTCGACCCTGTGGCCAAGCCGCTCTGGGGCATCCCCTTCGCTGTCAAGGACAATATCGACGTCGCCGGCATGCCGACCACGGCGGCCTGCGCCGAATTTGCCTATACGCCGGACAAAGACGCGACGGTTGTAGCGAGGCTCAAGGCCGCGGGCGCTTTTGTCGTCGGCAAGACTAATCTCGACCAGTTCGCCACCGGCCTTGTCGGCGTGCGCACGCCGTGGCCGATCCCAAGAAATGCGATCGATCCGAAACTGGTGCCGGGTGGCTCCTCCTCCGGCTCGGCGGTGGCGACGGCGCGCGCCATCGTTTCCTTCGCGCTCGGCACCGACACCGCCGGTTCGGGACGCATTCCGGCCGGCCTCAACAACATCGTCGGCCTGAAGCCGACGGTGGGTGCGCTGTCCACGACCGGCGTCGTGCCGGCCTGCCGGACGCTCGACTGCGTCTCGGTCTTCGCGCTGACGGTCGATGACGCCTATGCGGTGTTTTCGGTCGCTGCGGCGCATGATGCCGCCGATCCCTATTCGCGCGCGGTCGCCGTCCAGCCCCTCGCCGCCCGCCCACCGGTGCTGACCGTCGGCATCCCGGCAAAGGCCGATTTGAAATTCTTCGGCGATGCGTCGATGCAGGCCGGCTTCGAGGCAGCTCTCGCCGCCCTGGAGACGCTCGGCGCACGGCTCGTCGAAATCCCGTTCGGCAACTTCTACGTCACCGCCGACCTTCTCTACGAAGGCGCCTGGGTAGCGGAACGCTATGCGGCGATCCGCGATTTCTTCGAGGCGAATGAAGCAGCCCTCCATCCGGTGACGCGCAGGATCATCGGTGGCGCCAAGAACCTTTCGGCCGCCGACGCTTTCCGCGGGCTCTATGCCTTGCAGGCCTACAAGGCGCGGCTCGCGCCGGTGATTGCCTCCGTCGACCTCTTCTGCGTGCCGACCGCGCCGACCCACTATACAGTCGATGCCGTGCTTGCCGATCCGATCGCCATCAACAGCCGGCTCGGCACCTATACCAATTTCGTCAATCTGCTCGACATGTGCGGCATAGCCGTGCCCGCCGGCACACGCGACGATGGCCTGCCTATGAGCGTTACCCTGCTTGCGGCCGCCGGACGCGACGGCTTCATCGCGGCGGTGGCGCGAGATCTCCATGCGGCGAGCGGGCTCACTCTCGGCGCGACCGGATGGCGGCAGTCGAGCGCGCAGCCTGTCGGCGCGCCAGCCGATGACGGCACGATCGAGCTGGTGGTGGTCGGCGCGCATCTTTCGGGAATGCCGCTCAACGGCCAATTGAAGGAGGCCGGCGCAAGCTTCAGCAGGTCGGCGCGGACGGCGCCTTCCTACAAGCTCTATGAGCTCGCCGGCCACACCCCGCCCAAGCCAGGCCTTGTCCGGGTCGGCAATGGCGGCAGCGCCATCGAGATCGAGGTCTGGCGCCTTTGCGCCGACGCCTTCGGCCGTTTCGTCGCCGCCATCCCGGCGCCGCTCGGCATCGGCACCATCGAGCTCGACGACGGCACCTCGCCGAAGGGTTTCCTGGCCGAGACTGCCGGCCTCTTGGCGGCGACAGACATCTCGGCCTATGGCGGCTGGCGCAGCTACGTCACCAGGACGAGCGGGAGTCAACGCCGATAGGAGAGCGTTCCCAACAACTGAGCGGCGGCCCGGCTCAGCGGCGAGCTCATCGGATCAGGCCGCCATGTCAAACGCTCCGGCGTCCGATCAGGTCAGCTCGAACCGCTCCACGGCGCGCATGATGCCGCGCAGCTCGGCAAGACCTTTCAGCCTGCCGATCAGCGAATAGCCGGGATTGATCTTGGTTTTGCCGATATCGTCGGCAAGCAGATGGCCATGGTCCGGCCGCATCGGGATGCGCCAGTCGGACCGCCCTTCCTTGCGCCGGCGCGCCTCTTCCTTCATCAGCGCCAGGATGACTTCGGCCATGTCGGTCGAGCCATCCAGATGCTCGGCCTCGTAGAACGAGCCGTCCTCTTCGCGCGTGACGTTGCGCAGATGCGCGAAATGGATCCTCGGTCCGAACTCCTCGATCATCGCGACCAGGTCGTTGTCGGCGCGCACGCCGTAGGAGCCGGTGCAGAAGGTCAGCCCGTTCGACGGACTGTCGACCGCCCTCACGATGAAGCGCGCGTCGTCGGCGGTGGAAACCACGCGCGGCAAGCCGTAGAGCGAGAAGGGCGGATCATCGGGATGGATGCACATGCGCGCCCCGACTTCCTCGGCCGCCGGGATGATCTCCTTCAGGAACCAGGCGAGGTTGGCACGCAGTTCGGCGGGACCGATCGCGGCATAGTCGGCAAGGGCATCGCGCATCGTCTCGCGATTGTAGGTGCGCTCTGTAGCCGGCAGGCCGGCGATCAGGTTGCGTTCTATCCTGTCGATGTCGTCGTTGCTCAAGGTCTTGAGCCGCGCTTCTGCCTCCTTGAGGCGCGCCGGACTGTAGCTCGCCTCGGCATTCGGCCGCTTCAGCACGAACACATCATAGGCGGCGAAATCGAGTGCATCGAAACGCAGCGCGTAACCGGTGGTCGGCAGCCGGTACATCAGATCGGTGCGCGTCCAGTCCACCACCGGCATGAAATTGTAGCAGATCGTCGAGATGCCGGCCTTGGCCAGCGCCCGGATCGTATCCTTGTACCAGCCGGCGTAACGCTGCCGTTCCGGCGTTCCGGTCTTGATCGAGTTGTGGACCGGAATGCTTTCGACCACCGACCATGCCAGGCCCGCGGCCTCGATGATGCGCTTGCGTTCGAGAATGGCGTCGAGCGGCCAGGCGCTGCCGTCATAGAGGTTGTGCAGCGCCGTCACGATGCCTGTTGCCCCGGCCTGCTTGATATGATCGAGCGTGACCGTATCGTTCGGGCCGTACCAACGCCAGCATTGTTCCATGACTTCCTCTCAAAGCATTCGTTTTCATACACGTCGGTTCTGATGGTCGCCATGCATCAAAACAAGGACGTAAAGCCGCGTCGACCGAATCCGTTTCAGCGCGAGCGCTTCAGCGTGGTTGCGATCGACCATATTGTCGGATCACAATGGCCGTCAATTCAGGTGATTTCGGCGCTGCTGCGAACCACCGACTGGCGCTTCCGTCCAACATTGCAGGAGTTTTGTCCATGAACGATTTCGACGGCAAGGTCGCCCTGGTGACGGGAACGACCGGCATCGCCGAGGCAACCGCGCGCCGTCTTGCCGAGGGCGGCGCCGCGATCATCGCGCTGGGCATCGACCAGGCCGCCAACGCGATGCTGCAGGCCGAGCTCAACCGCGCGGGCGCCGCCGCGCTCGTGCTCGCCACGGATGTTGCTGTACCGGACCAGGTGGAGAGGGCGGTCGCCGCTGGCGTCGAGAAATTCGGCGGGCTGGACGTCATCGTCAATTCGGCCGCCGTGCATCCTTACGGCACGGCGACAACGACGGATTTCGAGACCTGGAGCCGGGCGATGTCGGTCAATGTCGGGTCGATCTACCTCACCGCCCGTTTCGGCATACCCGAAATGATCAAGCGCGGCGGCGGTGCCATCGTCAACGTTGCCTCGGTGCAAGGCACCGCTTGCCAGGAGAATGTCGCGGCCTACGCCACCACCAAGGGCGCCATCCACACGCTGACGCGCTCGCTGGCGCTCGATTATGCCCGAAAAGGCATCCGCGTGAACTCCGTCAGTCCGGGATCCATCCGCACCCCGATCCTCGAACGCGCCGCCCGCGCCGACGATCCCAATGCCGATGTCGAAGCTGCCTTCAAACGCTTCGGCGAAGCGCACCCGCTCGGGCGCATCGGCGAGCCGGAGGAAGTGGCGGAACTGATCGCGTTCCTGTGCTCGTCCAAGGCAAGCTTTTGCACCGGGGCCGACTACAGGATAGACGGCGGCCTTCTGGCGGGCATCGGGGTTCGATAACGCCGCAGTCGCAATGAGGCGGTTGGGGAGACGGACGCGCTCCCTTGCGGCGGCGCGCGTTAACCGTCTATCGTGGGTCTTCCAACGCCATCGGAAACTATCCCGGCGAATAGAGCGACGAAGCAGATTTCAGAGCGAACGAAGTAACGCATAGCCAATGGCCGACAAATCGCGAATCGGACTGACCGCTGTCGATACCGTTCCCCTGCATGAGAAAGTCTATCTGGAGCTCGTTCGGGCCCTTATGTCCGGACAGTTGCAGCCTGGCCAGAAGCTGACCTCGCGCAAGCTTGCCAAGGAGCTCGGCACCAGCGACATGCCGGTGCGCAGCGCCTTCACCCGGCTGCAGGCGCTGAGGGCACTGAGCCCGATGCCGAACGGCAGCGTCGAGGTGCCTCTGATTTCCGCCGATCGCTTCTCGCAATTGACCGCGGTGCGCACCATCCTGGAGGGCACGGCGACCGAGCTTGCGACAAAACGCATCAACGGCAACAATCTGCGCGCGATCCGGCGCCACTGCGCCGAGCTCACTGAGGCTGCCCGCAATGGCGGGATCGAAAACTATCTGCGCAAGAACCACGACTTCAAATTCTCGATCTACCGCCATTGCGGCAACGAGCAGATGATCTTCCTCATCGAGACGGTGTGGATGCAGGTTGGGCCTTTCCTGCGGAACCTGCATATCGGCTTCGAGGATGATCTCGCCGGCATTTTGGGGATCGACTATCATGAGGAGGTCGTGGCGGCGATCGAGACCGGCGACGGCGAGCGGGCGCGTCGGGCGATCGTGCGCGACATCGACGAGGGCGCCATGCATATCCTCGGCCAAGTGAAATTCCCCGAACTGCGCCACTAGGCAATGGACGCCGAATCCGGCTTGGCTTTCGCCGGCCACACCGCTATGTTGCGATCGCAGATCGCGGAAACGGACCTGAAAATGCCTCCCGATATCCCAGCTAGTGGATTGAAAAAATGAAGAAAAGCCATTCGGCGCCAGCCGATACGGCCTTCATAAACTCACAAGCTGAAAATTGGATATCGTAGCCTGCAAGGGCTACAGCACCTAAAAAGGGGCTGGAAATTGAGCATGCGATCGCGTACGTTTTGAACTGGCTTGAAAGAAGGAAGGACATCCAGAGCCTGAGGGCCGCGGTGTGCGACCTGAACGGCATCATGCGTGGCAAGCGCATTCCGGTCGAGCAGGCGCGCAAGGCGCTCGAAGGCAAGCTGCGCATGCCCTATTCTGCCATCGGCCTCGATATATGGGGCGAGGACATCGAAGGCAACGCCCAGGTGTTCTCGACCGGCGACGCCGACGGGCTTTGCCACTGGACCGGACGCGGCATATTGCCGGTCAACTGGACGGCCCATCCGACCGCGCTTCTGCCGCTCTGGCTGGCGGACGACAGCGGCGCTCCCTATCTCGGCGATCCGCGCCGCGCGCTCGCCCGCATCCTCGACCGCTACGCGGCGCTCGGCCTGACGCCCGTCACCGCGACCGAGTTGGAATTCTACCTCGTCGATCCGACCTCGCAGCGACCTGTCGGCCCCGTCTCGCCGGTCACCGGCAGGCGCCTCGATTCCGACGCGGCGCTCTCGATCGACGAGGTCGACGATTTCGAAGCCTTCATTCACGATATCTACGAAGCCTGCCGCATGCAGGACATTCCGGTCGACACCGCGATTGCCGAGAACGGCGTCGGCCAGTTTGAGATCAATTTGAACCACGTGCCCGATGCCTTGCGCGCAGCGGACGACGCTGTGCTGTTCAAGCGCACCGTGAAGGGCATCGCCCGCAAGCATGGCTTCGCCGCCTGCTTCATGGCCAAACCCTATGGCGAGCGCGCCGGCAATGGTTTGCATGTCCATTTCAGCGTGCTCGACAAGGACGGCCGCAACATCTTCGACGACGGCTCCGACCAGGGCTCCGACACCATGCGCCATGCCGTCGGCGGCCTGCTTGCAGCGATGGCGCAAAGCACGCTGGTGTTCGCACCCCACTTCAATTCCTACCGCCGGCTGCGGCCGAGATCCTATGCGCCGACCGCCGTCGCCTGGGGTTACGAGAACCGCATGGTGGCGATCCGCATTCCGGGCGGCCCGTCGGCCGCGCGCCGCATCGAGCATCGCGTCTCCGGCGCCGACGCCAATCCCTATCTTGTGCTGGCGGCAATCCTCGGCGCGGCGTTGATCGGCATCGAGCGCCAGCTCTCGCCCGGCGAGCCGACCGGCGGCGAGGGCCAGGGGCTCACGCTCGCCAAGCTGCCGCCGGACTGGGCGTCGGCCATCGCCGCCTTCGAGGCCGGCCCGCGCGTTGCCGAAATTTTTCCGACGATGCTGCGCGACGCTTTTGTCGCGTGCAAGCGCCAGGAATTGAACACGTTCGCGCTGAATGTCAGCGACTTCGAAATCGAGACCTATCTCGAGAGCGTTTGAGATCGGCGAACCGGGCGCCTCGTCGAGTACGCCGCTGGCGGCAGCGGTGGCCTCTATTGAAGGCGCTACCCCGTGAACGCCGGCAGCGTCAGGCCCTTGACGCCGACCGCGAACAGCCCGCCCGAATGCTTCTGGCCGGCAGCAAGGCTGGCGTGATGTGGTTAAGTTCAGGATGATCGGCGGCACGCCGAACTGGGTCACGCCGCCGCCGATGATGAGCCCGATGAGGTGCCGCCGCCAAGCAGCGGCACTGCTATGAAACCGGTTCCTTACCATCCGATCGCAAGGAACAATCCCGGATTTGGGCTCGCGGGAGTGTTCGTACCAGCTTTTCCAATGATCCGGCGGCTGTCAGGCGGATAATGATCCGGCGGCTGTCAGGCGGATATCGAAACGCCCGCGCGAGGCGGGCGTTTTTTGGTTGCGGGGACAGGATTTGAACCTGTGACCTTCAGGTTATGAGCCTGACGAGCTACCGGGCTGCTCCACCCCGCGTCACCTACGAGCAAGCGTTTGCTTGCGACTACGAGCAAGCGTTTTGCTTGCGACTACGAGCAAGCGTTTGCTTGCGACTACGAGCAAGCGTTTGCTTGCATTCCTGGACGTAAGCCCGAGCCTAGGAACAGGAAGGCCTACAAATAGGTAGGTGGCTCACCAAATGAAAGGGCCGCGTTTGCGGCCCGGGCTCCCGTTTGGCGGGCCGTTATCGTAGAGAGAAGATGAGAGTTGAACATGCGCTTTGCAGACCTGGCAGCGACCTACTCTCCCGCGTCTTGAGACGAAGTACCATCAGCGCTGGAGCGTTTCACGGCCGAGTTCGGAATGGGATCGGGTGCAGCCGCTCCGCCATAACCACCAGGTCGGCAAAACGCATGTTCAATCGAGAAGCTGTTCAAGCGCGATCCGAGGGATCGTCGCGTCTGTGCCAAGGCGACATTTGCGTTTTGCCGACGGGCGATGCCCGCAAGCGCGACTGCGCGTCGCCGGTCGTCCGGCGCCCTCGCTTAAGCTTTGGCCCCGAAGGGGCCGCTCATGCGTGAGCGCTGATGGATATGAGTAATGAGAACGATCAAGCCTATCGAACTATTAGTACCGGTAAGCTTCAAGCGTTGCCGCTCTTCCACACCCGGCCTATCAACGTGGTCGTCTTCCACGGTTCTCAGGGAATACTCGTTTCAAGGTGGGTTTCCCGCTTAGATGCCTTCAGCGGTTATCCCGTCCGGATATAGCTACCCTGCAATGCGGCTGGCGCCACAACAGGTCCACCAGAGATCCGTCCATCCCGGTCCTCTCGTACTAGGGACAGATCCTTTCAATATTCCTACACCCACGGCAGATAGGGACCGAACTGTCTCACGACGTTCTGAACCCAACTCACGTACCGCTTTAAATGGCGAACAGCCATACCCTTGGGACCTGCTCCAGCCCCAGGATGCGATGAGTCGACATCGAGGTGCCAAACAACCCCGTCGATATGGACTCTTGGGGGTCATCAGCCTGTTATCCCCGGCGTACCTTTTATCCGTTGAGCGATGGCCCTTCCACGCGGGACCACCGGATCACTATGACCGACTTTCGTCTCTGCTCGACTTGTCAGTCTCGCAGTCAGGCAGGCTTATGCCATTGCACTCAGCGAACGATTTCCGACCGTTCTGAGCCCACCATCGCGCGCCTCCGTTACTCTTTAGGAGGCGACCGCCCCAGTCAAACTACCCACCATACATTGTCCCGGACCCGGATAACGGGCCGCGGTTAGACATCCATAGTAATAAGGGTGGTATTTCAAGGGTGGCTCCACCTGAGCTGGCGCCCAGGCTTCAAAGCCTACCACCTATCCTACACATGCCACTACGAATGCCAATGTAAAGCTATAGTAAAGGTGCACGGGGTCTTTCCGTCTAACCGCAGGAACCCCGCATCTTCACGGGGAATTCAATTTCACTGAGTCTATGCTGGAGACAGCGGGGAAGTCGTTACGCCATTCGTGCAGGTCGGAACTTACCCGACAAGGAATTTCGCTACCTTAGGACCGTTATAGTTACGGCCGCCGTTTACTGGGGCTTCGATTCAGAGCTTGCACCCCTCCTCTTAACCTTCCAGCACCGGGCAGGCGTCAGACCCTATACGTCGCCTTGCGGCTTCGCAGAGCCCTGTGTTTTTGATAAACAGTCGCTACCCCCTGGTCTGTGCCACCCTCCCTAGCTTGCGCTAAAAAGGGTCACGCTTCTTCCGAAGTTACGCGTGCAATTTGCCGAGTTCCTTCAGCATAGTTCTCTCAAGCGCCTTGGTATACTCTACCTGACCACCAGTGTCGGTTTCGGGTACGGTCTATAAGGAGGAGCTATTTCCTGGAACCACTCCGCTGCCCGTTCAATCCGATAAGATTGGACAACTTGTGTGATCCGTCACTACCTCCAGGCCCACGAATATTAACGTGGTTCCCATCGACTACGCGTTTCCGCCTCGTCTTAGGGGCCGGCTAACCCTGCTCAGATTAACTTTAAGCAGGAACCCTTGGTCTTTCGGCGGGGGAGTCTCTCACTCCCCTTACGTTACTCATGTCAGCATTCGCACTTCTGATACCTCCACCGCCCCTCACGGGTACGGCTTCATCAGCTTACAGAACGCTCCGCTACCGCTCGTGATTGCTCACGAACCCTAAGCTTCGGTGTATGGCTTTAGCCCCGTTACATTTTCGGCGCAAAGACCCTTATTTAGACCAGTGAGCTGTTACGCTTTCTTTAAATGATGGCTGCTTCTAAGCCAACATCCTGGTTGTTTTGGGATCCTCACATCCTTTCCCACTTAGCCATAACTTGGGGACCTTAGCTGTAGGTCAGGGTTGTTTCCCTTTTCACGACGGACGTTAGCACCCGCCGTGTGTCTGCCGACTAGTACTCCCAGGTATTCGGAGTTTGGTTAGGTTTGGTAATCCGGTGAGGACCCCTAGCCCATCCAGTGCTCTACCCCCTGGGGTATTCGGTCGACGCTCTACCTAAATAGATTTCGCGGAGAACCAGCTATTTCCGAGTTTGATTGGCCTTTCACCCCTAGCCACAAGTCATCCCGAACTATTGCAACAGTTATGGGTTCGGTCCTCCAGTAAGTGTTACCTTACCTTCAACCTGCTCATGGCTAGATCACTCGGTTTCGGGTCTAATGCGACGAACTGAACGCCCTGTTCAGACTCGCTTTCGCTGCGCCTACACCTACCGGTTTAAGCTTGCTCGTCACACTAAGTCGCTGACCCATTATACAAAAGGTACGTGGTCACCCTTGCGGGCTCCCACTGTTTGTAGGCAATCGGTTTCAGGTACTCTTTCACTCCCCTTGTCGGGGTGCTTTTCACCTTTCCCTCACGGTACTAGTTCGCTATCGGTCATGCACGAGTACTTAGGCTTGGAAGGTGGTCCTCCCAATTTCAGACAGGATTTCACGTGTCCCGCCTTACTCGAGGACGATTGATCGCATTACGCGTACGGGGCTGTCACCCGCTATGGCCCTACTTTCCAGAAGGTTCCGCTTGTCTCTCAATCGCCACTGGCCTGGTCCGGGTTCGCTCGCCACTACTTCCGGAGTCTCGGTTGATGTCCTTTCCTACGGGTACTTAGATGTTTCAGTTCCCCGCGTTCGCCACTTTATCCCTATGTATTCAGGATAAGTTACCTATTAGCGATACTTGGAAACCACAGCGGCAAGACCGCGCGACCCCAAA
>NZ_JARTVT010000003.1:45000-47500 GCF_029625685.1 Mesorhizobium sp. WSM4976 | reverse complement strand
GGGCCGTTATCGTAGAGAGAAGATGAGAGTTGAACATGCGCTTTGCAGACCTGGCAGCGACCTACTCTCCCGCGTCTTGAGACGAAGTACCATCAGCGCTGGAGCGTTTCACGGCCGAGTTCGGAATGGGATCGGGTGCAGCCGCTCCGCCATAACCACCAGGTCGGCAAAACGCATGTTCAATCGAGAAGCTGTTCAAGCGCGATCCGAGGGATCGTCGCGTCTGTGCCAAGGCGACATTTGCGTTTTGCCGACGGGCGATGCCCGCAAGCGCGACTGCGCGTCGCCGGTCGTCCGGCGCCCTCGCTTAAGCTTTGGCCCCGAAGGGGCCGCTCATGCGTGAGCGCTGATGGATATGAGTAATGAGAACGATCAAGCCTATCGAACTATTAGTACCGGTAAGCTTCAAGCGTTGCCGCTCTTCCACACCCGGCCTATCAACGTGGTCGTCTTCCACGGTTCTCAGGGAATACTCGTTTCAAGGTGGGTTTCCCGCTTAGATGCCTTCAGCGGTTATCCCGTCCGGATATAGCTACCCTGCAATGCGGCTGGCGCCACAACAGGTCCACCAGAGATCCGTCCATCCCGGTCCTCTCGTACTAGGGACAGATCCTTTCAATATTCCTACACCCACGGCAGATAGGGACCGAACTGTCTCACGACGTTCTGAACCCAACTCACGTACCGCTTTAAATGGCGAACAGCCATACCCTTGGGACCTGCTCCAGCCCCAGGATGCGATGAGTCGACATCGAGGTGCCAAACAACCCCGTCGATATGGACTCTTGGGGGTCATCAGCCTGTTATCCCCGGCGTACCTTTTATCCGTTGAGCGATGGCCCTTCCACGCGGGACCACCGGATCACTATGACCGACTTTCGTCTCTGCTCGACTTGTCAGTCTCGCAGTCAGGCAGGCTTATGCCATTGCACTCAGCGAACGATTTCCGACCGTTCTGAGCCCACCATCGCGCGCCTCCGTTACTCTTTAGGAGGCGACCGCCCCAGTCAAACTACCCACCATACATTGTCCCGGACCCGGATAACGGGCCGCGGTTAGACATCCATAGTAATAAGGGTGGTATTTCAAGGGTGGCTCCACCTGAGCTGGCGCCCAGGCTTCAAAGCCTACCACCTATCCTACACATGCCACTACGAATGCCAATGTAAAGCTATAGTAAAGGTGCACGGGGTCTTTCCGTCTAACCGCAGGAACCCCGCATCTTCACGGGGAATTCAATTTCACTGAGTCTATGCTGGAGACAGCGGGGAAGTCGTTACGCCATTCGTGCAGGTCGGAACTTACCCGACAAGGAATTTCGCTACCTTAGGACCGTTATAGTTACGGCCGCCGTTTACTGGGGCTTCGATTCAGAGCTTGCACCCCTCCTCTTAACCTTCCAGCACCGGGCAGGCGTCAGACCCTATACGTCGCCTTGCGGCTTCGCAGAGCCCTGTGTTTTTGATAAACAGTCGCTACCCCCTGGTCTGTGCCACCCTCCCTAGCTTGCGCTAAAAAGGGTCACGCTTCTTCCGAAGTTACGCGTGCAATTTGCCGAGTTCCTTCAGCATAGTTCTCTCAAGCGCCTTGGTATACTCTACCTGACCACCAGTGTCGGTTTCGGGTACGGTCTATAAGGAGGAGCTATTTCCTGGAACCACTCCGCTGCCCGTTCAATCCGATAAGATTGGACAACTTGTGTGATCCGTCACTACCTCCAGGCCCACGAATATTAACGTGGTTCCCATCGACTACGCGTTTCCGCCTCGTCTTAGGGGCCGGCTAACCCTGCTCAGATTAACTTTAAGCAGGAACCCTTGGTCTTTCGGCGGGGGAGTCTCTCACTCCCCTTACGTTACTCATGTCAGCATTCGCACTTCTGATACCTCCACCGCCCCTCACGGGTACGGCTTCATCAGCTTACAGAACGCTCCGCTACCGCTCGTGATTGCTCACGAACCCTAAGCTTCGGTGTATGGCTTTAGCCCCGTTACATTTTCGGCGCAAAGACCCTTATTTAGACCAGTGAGCTGTTACGCTTTCTTTAAATGATGGCTGCTTCTAAGCCAACATCCTGGTTGTTTTGGGATCCTCACATCCTTTCCCACTTAGCCATAACTTGGGGACCTTAGCTGTAGGTCAGGGTTGTTTCCCTTTTCACGACGGACGTTAGCACCCGCCGTGTGTCTGCCGACTAGTACTCCCAGGTATTCGGAGTTTGGTTAGGTTTGGTAATCCGGTGAGGACCCCTAGCCCATCCAGTGCTCTACCCCCTGGGGTATTCGGTCGACGCTCTACCTAAATAGATTTCGCGGAGAACCAGCTATTTCCGAGTTTGATTGGCCTTTCACCCCTAGCCACAAGTCATCCCGAACTATTGCAACAGTTATGGGTTCGGTCCTCCAGTAAGTGTTACCTTACCTTCAACCTGCTCATGGCTAGATCACTCGGTTTCGGGTCTAATGCGACGAACTGAACGCCCTGTTCAGACTCGCTTTCG
>NZ_JARTVT010000003.1:0-40000 GCF_029625685.1 Mesorhizobium sp. WSM4976 | reverse complement strand
CTTGTTCTCGCAGCCCGATGGTGACGACCAGACCTCCGACAATTCGGAGCTTCTCTACGTGTCGGCGACCTTTGGCGGGCAGACGCGGAATTTCTATCGCTTTCAGATGCAGGACGGCAGCACCGACTATTTCGACGAGAATGGTTCGAGCGCCAAGCAATTCCTGCTGCGCAACCCTCTGCCCAACGGGCGCTTCACCTCCGGCTTCGGCGCGCGCCGTCACCCAATTCTCGGTTATGTGCGCATGCATACAGGCACCGACTGGGCCGCCCCGATCGGATCGCCTATCATCGCGGCCGGCAATGGCGTCGTGGAGAAGGCCGGCTGGGCCGGCGGTTATGGCAAGCAGATCATCTTGCGCCATGCCAATGGCTATGAGACGTCCTACAACCACCAGAGCGCTTTTGCCAAAGGCATCGAGCCCGGCGTGCATGTGCGCCAGGGGCAGGTCATCGGCTATCTCGGCCAGACCGGCCTGTCGACGGGCCCGCATCTTCATTACGAGCTGATCGTCAACGGCACCAAGGTCGATTCGATGCGCGTGCGCCTGCCGGTCGGCAAAGTGCTGAAGGGTGACGATCTCGTGGCCTTCAAGAAAGAGCGCGAGCGCATCGACGATCTTCTGAAGCAAGAAGACGGCAACTCGCTGAAAGTCGCCAGCGCCAAGGCTGATACGCAGCTTCCGAACTAAGCAGTTCCGGAACTACTCTACCTCATTCAACGCAATCGCGGACGGAAGGCGACGGCAAAACCGCCGAGCTCAACCGCTCATGCTTTTCCTGGAACCGCAGCTAATCACGCTCATCATCTGACTGCCGTGGCCAGGGCGATGCCTGTCCGGGAACCGTGAACCAGGCGGTGAGGGAAGCAAGCACGCAAAGCAGCGCTGTGACCACCGCGACCGCGGTAAAAGCCGAATCACTTGCTGCAACTCTGGCCGCGTCGAGATTGGCGGCAAGTCCGGAAGCGGGCGGCTCGCCGAAACCGGGTATCCCGGTAGCGCTGCCGGTCATCCGCGCATAAACCCAGGCCGCCAGCGAGCCCATCGCAGCCACCGCGATCAGGCCACCGACGCGCGAGACAGCATTGTTGATGCCGGAGGCGGCCCCGGTATCCTTGTCCTCGACGGATGTCATGACCGCGGTCGACAGCGGCGACACGACCTGCGCCATGCCGAGCCCCATCAGCGCCATCAGGGGAAAGGTCCCGGTCCAGAAATTGTGGATGCCGAAATGAGCGAGCAGCGCGAGGCCGGCGAAGGCGATGGCGACGACCATGCTGCCGCTGGCGATCGGGAAGCGCGGACCGATCCGGTCCGACCACTGGCCGACCGGGCCGGATAGAAGCGCGATCAACGCCGACAGCGGCAGGAAGATGAAGCCGACCTCGGCCTCGCTCAGCCTCCAGCCGGCGATCAGAAGCATCGGCAGGTAGAACAGATTGGCCGACAGAGCGAAATAGAGAAAAAACGTCGCCAGATTGGCGCCGGCAAAGGCGTGGATGCGGAACAGGCCGAGATCGATCATCGGATCGCGCCGCCTGAACTCATAAAAGATGAAGACAAAGAGCAGGACCACACCGGCAACGATCGCCGGGCCCGACATCAATCCGGTACCTTCGGCATTCATTGCCGTCAGCCCGTAGGCGAGCAGGCCGAAGGCGAGCGTCGCCAGCGCGGCGCCGCCGAGATCGAGGCTGCGTTTCTCAGTCGGCTTGTCGGCCGGCACCTTGGCCAGAAGCAGATAGATCGAGATCAGCCCGAGCGGCAGGTTTATGGCGAAGATCGCGCGCCAGACCCCGTTGCCGAACGTCGTCAAAACGAAGCCGCCCAGAACGGGGCCGAGCGCCGTGGTCAGCGCCGAAGCGGCGGCCCAGATGCCGATCGCCCGGCCGCGCTCCTTCTTCGGATAGGCTTTGGCGATGATGGCGAGGCTGCCCGGCACCATGATCGCCGCGCCGATGCCCTGGATGGCGCGGAACGCGATCAATATCGCTGGATCGGGGGCGACCGCGCAGGCGAGCGAGGCCGCGATGAACAGCGCGATCCCGGTGACGAAGGCGCGCCGCAGCCCGAACCGGTCGCCTGCGGCACCGCCCGCCAGGATGAGTGCCGAGAGCGTCAGCGCATAGGCGTTGGATATCCACTGCGCCTCAGCCAGGCTGGCGCCGAGATCCGCGCGCAGCGCCGGCATGGCGATCGCCAGGATCGAGCCGTCGATGAAGCCGAGCGCCGAGGCAAGAATCGCTGCGACCAGCACGAATTTGCGCTGCATCTGGGGACAGAAGGTGCCGTTCGCGCGCGCGGGCGAATGCGAATCGACAGTCGTTTCGTTCGCGGATGACATGATTCCTGCTTAGCCCTCCGGAGTGATCGCAACAACGAGCCAGAGCATCGCTGCTCTTGAAACCAGGTGACAGAGCATGATGCCGAAAAGTGTAGAGCGGTTTTCGCACGACATCATGCTCCATCTTTTCTTGATTTAGGCCGGGTGGCGAGGTGAGCGGCAATCTTGAACGCAACCGCCGATCGCGTGCTAGGTTCCGACATTACGAATTATAAAGGGGGGAAGCCATGAAGCGGCCGCTCGAACCGTCGGCGGAAGGACGCGGGCGCATCGTCGGCATAACCGACGGCGTCTTCGCCATCGCGCTGACCTTGATCGTGCTGGAGATCAGGGTGCCGGCGCATGAGGCGGTGCATTCGGAAGGCGAGCTGCTCGCCGCAATCCTGGCGCTGGCGCCACGGTTCCTGACCTACGCGCTGAGCTTCCTGACGCTCACCATCTTCTGGTTCGGGCAGCAGGCGCAGCATGGCCTGATCGCGAAGTCGGACCGCAGGCTGGCGACGCTCAACCTGTGCTTTCTCGCCTTCATCGCGCTGCTGCCCTTCTCGACCGACCTCCTTGCCGATTTCCTCGAGTTCAGGATCGCGGTGCTGGTCTACTGGCTGAATCTGCTGATGCTCGGCGTCTCGCTGTTCGCGAGTTGGTGGTACGCCGACAGGAACGGCATGATAGCCGAGGATGTCGACGCGGAGACGCGACGCACCGTCTACAATCGTATCGTCAAGGCGCAGGCACGGTGGGCGGTCGGCGCGGCGCTTTGCCTGATCACGCCGCTGCTCAGCATCGTCTTCATTCTGCTGGTGCAGCTCATCTATGCCGCGGCGCCGCGCGCCTCACTGCTGCGTAAACTCATCGGTTGAGGTCCCGCCGACCTCCGCGATTGCTGGTCCGCCGACGAATTCCACAGTGACGCCAGGCGACACCAGCTTGGCGAGTTCCCGCGCGTCCCAGTTGGTCAGGCGCACGCAGCCATGACTCTCGGTCTTGCCGATCTTGGAGGGATCGGGCGTGCCATGGATGCCGTAGGTCGGCTTGTCGAGCGCGATCCACACCGAGCCGACCGGACCGTTCGGGCCCGGCGGGACGGTGAGAATCTTGTCGTTCTGGCCCTGCTTGAAATTGATGTTGGGGTTGTAAGTGTAATTCGGGTCGAGCGCGATGCGCGAGACGGCATGGATGCCGGTCGGCGACGGCGTGTCGGCCGAGCCGATGGTCGCCGGATAGGCCGCGACCAGCTTGCCGCTGCCATCATAGGCGTAGACTTCCTTCTTGGTCTTGTCGGCGACGATGCGCGTCACCGGCGTCGAAACCAGCTTGCCGAAATTGGCGACCTTGATCATCGTGCCGGGGCGATTGAAGTCGACCCCTTTGTTGATCGACTTCAGATAGGTCTCGTCCATGTGGAAGCGCTCGGCCAGCGCCTCGGTGACCGAGGTGTAGCACATGCAGTCAAGCTTGGCCTTCTGGCTGTAATCCTCTGGAATCGAAGCGACATACGGGCCGGCCACATCTTCCGGCGTGATCGTGTAGGAAGCAAAAGGCTCACCGCCCGACTGGGCGAGCGCCGCCTGGATGCCTACCGCGTCGGTCGATTTCAGATTCGTGCCGTTTATTTCATTGTAGGCGGCCAGCGCCTTGTCGACATTGGAGCCGAAGCGCCCATCGATCACACCCGGCGAAGCGCCGCCGCGATCGAGCAGCACCTGCAGCGCGGCAACATCCTGACGCACGCCGAGCGACAGCGACGGATCGACACTGGCCTTGCCGCCCGTGTTCGGCGGCAACGAGGTCTCCGGATTGGTCTGCAGCACCTCGCCCTGGCCCGGCTGCTCCGGGTCGATCGACGCCTCGCTCAGCGGCTGGCGCTTGATGGCGTTGGACTTCGGCTCCTCCGGATAGGTGGTGGCATAGCCTTCATCATTGTTGGGCGCCGGGGGATAGGCATCGACGGAATTGTCGTCGCTGTTGGGATCGTATTGGTCGGCCGGCGACGGGATGACCCGGCCATTCTCCTCCAGCTGCCGCCGGCGGAAGCGCGCCATGTCCTCGGGATTGTCGAGATAATAGCGGTCGCCGTCCTCGGCCGGCGCGCGGCCGAGCTCCTGCGTGCGCATCTGCCGGCGAAGCGCGCGGCGGTCGAGCCTGCTCCCCGGCGGCTGGATGGCGATCACCTTGCCGCTGTCGGCATCGACCAGCACCCGGTTGCCCCTGGCGTCGTGATAGATATCGATATTGCCTTCCTGGGCCAGCATCAGCGCGCCGCGCTCAGCCGGGCGCACGCCTTGCGGGCCATCCACGCTCGGCGCGGCGAACGCGCCGGAACACGCCAGCCCGGCCGCGAGTGCCGAAAGGGAAAAGATCAAGCGCAGCATGGGGGTCAAGCTCTCCGGTCGATTCTGGCTTCTGGCGGGCGAATCTTCGCCAGCAAACCAGTTACCCAAATTAAGGTTCCAACATGAACCGGGCATGAAGATGGCGGCTTTCCAGTGCCTTAGGGAACATTGGCTAGTCTGCGGCAAGTCCCAATTGCTTGCGTGCCTGTCTGGTCAGCTTCAGGACGACCAGGCGATAGCTCTCGCAGATAGTCCTTGAGCGCCGCATCATTCATGCTTTGGCTTGTCTGACGCTGGATCCATTTCATGCCGCGCGAAGCGAGATAGGGCGCCGGCCGGCAGCCCGGCTGATCCTTGAGCACGTCATAGGCCATCTCTGAACATTTGAAGGTGACGAACAACTCGCCGCCCTCATTCCAGCCGCCGATGGCAAACACCTTGCCGCCGACCTTCCAGACGTGGGCGCCGCCCCACTGGACGACATGCGTCGTGGCGGGCAATGAAGCGCAAAAGCCGTTGTAATCGTCGAGCTTCATCGAGTCCTTCCGCGCATCCGAATCGGCAGCTGATTATGGTCGGTCCCCGAAAATAACAAAGCGCGCCGCACCGGACCGGTGCGACGCGCCTGTTCATTCCAACGTGCCGGGGATCAGGCGGCGGCTTCCGTCGCCACCACGGTCGGCTTCGAGCGGAAGTTCAGCCGATCGGAACCCGCCGTGACCTTGACGGTCGAACCGTCGAGGATCTCGCCGAGCAGGATCTTCTCCGCCAGCGGGTCCTGCAGTTCCTTCTGCATCACCCGCTTCAGCGGCCTGGCGCCATAGGCCGGGTCGTAGCCCTTGGCCGCCAGCCAATCGATCGCATCGTGATCCAGCGACAGCGTGATCTTGCGATCGACGAGCAGGTTCTCCAGCCGCTTCAGTTGGATCTCGACGATGCGGTCCATATCCTGCCGGCGCAGCCGGTGGAACAGGATCACCTCGTCGACGCGGTTGAGGAATTCCGGCCGGAACGAGGCTTTCACCACGCTCATGACCTCGTCACGCACGGCATCGACATCCTGGTCGTCGCTGAGGCTGACCAGGTATTCGGCGCCGAGGTTGGACGTCATGATGATGAGCGTGTTGCGGAAATCGACCGTGCGGCCCTGACCGTCCGTCAGTCTTCCGTCATCGAGCACCTGCAGGAGCACGTTGAACACATCCGGATGCGCCTTCTCGATCTCGTCGAACAGCACGACCTGATAAGGCCGGCGCCGCACCGCTTCGGTCAATGCGCCGCCTTCCTCATAGCCGACATAGCCGGGAGGCGCGCCGATCAGCCGGGCGACGGAGTGCTTCTCCATGAACTCCGACATGTCGATGCGCACCAGCGCCGTCTCGTCGTCGAACAGGAAGCTCGCCAGCGCCTTGGTGAGCTCAGTCTTGCCGACGCCGGTGGGCCCGAGGAACATGAACGAGCCAATCGGCCGGTTCGGATCCTGCAGCCCGGCGCGGGCGCGGCGCACGGCTTTCGACACCGCCTGCACGGCCTCGCCCTGGCCGACGACGCGCTTGCCTATCTCGTCTTCCATGCGCAGCAGCTTCTCGCGCTGCCCTTCGAGCATCTTGTCGACCGGAATGCCGGTCCACCGCGACACGACATGAGCGACGTGGTCAGGCGTGACCACCTCTTCCACCATGCCGGTCTTGCCGTCCTGAGCCTCGGCTTCCTTGAGCTTCTTCTCCAGCTCCGGGATCTTGCCATAGGCAAGCTCGCCGGCGCGCTGGAACTCGCCCTTGCGCTGCGCGATCGCCAATTCGTTGCGCGTCTCGTCGAGCTGCTTTTTCAGGTCTGCGGCCAGGCCGAGCTTCTGCTTTTCGGCCTGCCACTTCGTGGTCAGCGCGGTCGATTCCTCCTCTAGGCCGGCGAGCTCCTTCTCCAGCCGGGCAAGCCGGTCCTTCGAGGCATCATCCTTCTCGACCTTCAGCGCCTCGCGCTCGATCTTCAGCTGCATGATGCGACGGTCGATCTCGTCCAATGCCTCGGGCTTGGAATCGACCTGCATGCGCAGCCTGGACGCGGCCTCGTCGACCAGGTCGATCGCCTTGTCCGGCAGGAAGCGGTCGGCGATGTAGCGGTTGGAAAGCGTCGCCGCCGACACCAGCGCGGAATCGGAGATGCGCACCTTATGGTGCTGCTCGTATTTCTCCTTCAGGCCGCGCAGGATCGATACCGTGTCCTCCACTGTCGGCTCGTCGACGAAGACGGGCTGGAAACGGCGGGCAAGGGCGGCGTCCTTTTCGACATGCTTGCGGTATTCGTCGAGCGTGGTCGCGCCGACGCAGTGCAGCTCGCCGCGCGCCAGCGCTGGCTTCAACAGGTTCGACGCGTCCATCGCGCCGTCCGCCTTTCCGGCGCCGACCAGCGTGTGCATCTCGTCGATGAACAGGATGATGTTGCCGCTGGCCGAGGTTACCTCGTTGAGCACGGCCTTCAGCCGCTCCTCGAACTCGCCGCGATATTTGGCGCCGGCGATCAGCGCGCCCATGTCGAGCGCCATCAACTGCTTGTCCTTCAGCGATTCCGGCACGTCGCCATTGACGATGCGCAGCGCCAAGCCCTCGGCGATCGCCGTCTTGCCGACGCCCGGCTCGCCGATCAGCACGGGGTTGTTCTTGGTGCGCCGCGACAGCACCTGGATGGTGCGGCGGATCTCGTCGTCGCGGCCGATGA
Source organism: Mesorhizobium sp. WSM4976 (assembly GCF_029625685.1). Classification (NCBI taxonomy): domain Bacteria; kingdom Pseudomonadati; phylum Pseudomonadota; class Alphaproteobacteria; order Hyphomicrobiales; family Phyllobacteriaceae; genus Mesorhizobium; species Mesorhizobium sp. WSM4976. Next base: position 32,607 of record NZ_JARTVT010000003.1, on the reverse strand, counting down.
CCGGATCGAGCTTGCCCGCGCGGGCGTCGGCCGTCAGGTCGCGCGCGTATTTCTTCAGCGCGTCATAGCCCTGCTCGGCACTCGCCGAATCGGCGGTGCGGCCCTTGCGGATATCATTGATGGCCTGGTTGAGCGCCTGCGCGGTGACGCCGGCCTTGGACAGGATATCGGCGGTCTTGGCCGACTTCTCCATGACGAGCGCCTGCAGCAGCCGCTCGACGGTGACGAAGCTGTCGCCGGCCTTCTTGGCCAGGTCCTCGGCGGTCGAGAACACCTTGGCGAGCGGCTGGGCAAGATAGAGCTGGCCGTTGCCGCCTTCGACCTTGGGCATGGCCTCGAGCGCCGTCTCCACGCCGAGCTTGACGTCGCGGGCATTGCCGCCGGCGCGCTCGATCAGGGACGCGGCAAGGCCCTCGTCATCGTCGACGAGCACCTTCAGCATATGTTCAGGCGTGAATTGCTGATGGTTGCGCGAGAGCGCCATGGTCTGCGCGGACTGGATGAAGCCGCGCACGCGCTCCGAGTATTTTTCAAGATTCATATCTGTCTCCTTCCGTCACCGGCCCGCTTTGCGGCACCGGATCAGATTGCGGTGACGGACCCGCTCAAAAGAGCCGAGCCCTGTTCAGCCGAGATATGGTGTATGGGGTGCGGTCCCTCAAGACGCCTTGACGTCGATCAAAGCAGAATATCTCACTGCATGTCGCCCCAGAAGTGCGCTGCGGTTTTGGGGCAAGCGACATGCATCGGTCAAAGAGAGCTAGAGCGCCGCGGCGCGCTTTAGCCCTGCACGAATGAAGACGGCGGAGAAAGATCCCCGCCGTCTCTAATGCCTGAAATGGCGTTTCGGTTAGTTGTTCGCGTCCGCGGTCACAGGCTCGCCAGCAGCTTCGCCGACGACCGGCGTCGGCTCGCTGGCGACAGGTTCGCTCGCCGGCCTTGCCTCTTCGGCGGGCTTGGCGCCGGCTTCGCCGCCATTGTTCGGCGCGTTATGTGCTTCGCCTGAATTTTCGGGGCTTGCGCTCTGCGGCTGGTCGCCCTGCTCGCCATTGCCGGCCTGATCGGCATAGTTGCCGCGCGGGCGGCGCGGACGCCGCGGCCGGCGACCGCCACCATTGTCCTTGGCGGCTTCGTTGAGCTCTGCCTGTGCGGCGAGCGCTGCCGGCGAGAAACTGTCGAACTGCGGCGCCTGCTCGGCCTTGGTTCCGGCCTCTCCAGCGGCCTCGGGCTGCGCCGGGGTCTCGTTGCGCCGGTTCTGGTCGAACTGCTGGCCGCCATGCTCGCCACGCTGGCCGTTTTCGCCACGCTGACCGTTCTGGCCATACTGGCCGTAGCCGCCGTTGCGACGATCACGATGCCGGTCGCGGCCATTATGGTCGCGATTGTCACGCTGATTGTTGTCGCGCCTGTTGTTGTCGCGGCCACTTTCCTGATTGTAGGCGAGTTCTGCCGGCGTTCCTTCGATCACCGGCTGCGGCCCCGAGCCGTTCGCTGCGGCTGGTGCCTCGGTCCCGTTGACGTTAGTGTTGCCAACGGCATCGAACTCGTCACGATCCTCGTCCAGATCGTCATCGAAGTCGTCGCGGTTCTGCTGGGCGTTCTGGATCGGCATCTGCGCCTGCGCTGCGGCAATGATGCGATTGTAGTGCTCGGCGTGCTGGAGATAATTCTCCGCCATCACCCTGTCGCCAGAGCTTTGGGCGTCGCGGGCGAGTGCAGCGTATTTCTCGGCTATCTGTTGAGCCGATCCGCGGATCTTTACGTCCGGGCCGTTGCTCTCATAGCTGCGGGTCAGGGGATTGGGCCCCTTGCGGTTGTTGCCACCGCCGCCGCCCGTGTTGTTGCGACCGCGCATGCGCCTGTTCTGCTGTTGTGGCCTCATTAGACTCTCTTCATAGTGAATTTTCGAAAACTCTTCACGAACGGAGGCGCTCATGCAGCCAGCCGTTTCGTTTCTTCACCGGCGTTCGCCCGCATCAATTGCGTTGGCGCCACGTGCCATCCTGTTCCGGTTACATCACTTGCCGGATGATTCCCGCACGAAGCTTGGGCGTCGTTTGCGCAAGAAGGCAGCTATTTCCAAGGAAAACCGAATCGCTGGGAGCACTGCCTGCTTCGTCTCATCCGGTTGAGCCGGACCCTAACTGCATTCCCCGGCGTTGCCAAGCGGTTTTTTCGCGCTGCATCAAGCCTTTCAACGCTCGAACACCAGAACTCTGTCGTTGCCGCCGAGGTCGCGATAGGCGCCGGCGATCTTATAGCCGGCTGCCGCGAATATCCCGGTTACCTCGTTCTTCTGCGTGTGGCCGATCTCGACCGCTACCTTGCCTTGCGCTTCCAGAAATCCTGCCGCTTCAGCGGCGATGACCCGGTAGGGGTCCAAACCATCCGCACCGCCGTCCAAGGCCCGGTGCGGGTCGAAATCGCGGACCTCGCCCTGCAGATTCCCAATCTCTTGACTGGGTATATAGGGAGGGTTCGAGGCAATTACATGGTAGGACCCCGAAACTTTTTCAAACCAGTTGGAATGCAACGCTTTGAAACGCCCGCCGAGCCCTAGATCCCGGGCATTTTCGGTCGCTTTCGCCAACGCCCCCTCGGAAATATCGACGCCGGTCGCGATCGCGGCCGGAACGGCGTTGAGCAGAGCCAGCGCGATGGCTCCGGTGCCGGTGCCGAGATCGAGAATGCGGCATCCGCCCAGCCGTTCGGCAGTCGTCCTGGCGAAAGGCAGAATGGCGTCGACCAGCGTCTCGGTGTCCGGCCGCGGCTCAAGCGTCGCCGGCGAAAGCGACAGGCGCAAGCCGTAGAATTCGCGGTAGCCGAGGATGCGGTGCGCCGGCTCACCTGCGACGCGACGCCCCAGGGCCGTTTGGATGGCCGAAAGCGCCGCGGAACCCACCTTTTGCCGTGGTTCGGCAATGGCCTGGGTGCGGGTCATGCCGGAAAAATGTTCGACGATCAGCCGGGAATCGAGTGCCGGATCGTCAATGCCGGCAGCGGCCAGACGCTCGCGCGCCACCCTGAGCAGCGGGCCGAGGGCGGCGGGCAGTCGATCAGCCATCGAGGCTCATATCGGCAAGCAGCTTCGACTGATGGTCGGCGATCAGCGCATCGATGATCTCGTCGAGCTCGCCCATCATCACCCGGTCGAGCTTGTAGAGCGTGAGGTTGATGCGGTGGTCGGTGACGCGCCCCTGCGGGAAGTTGTAGGTGCGAATGCGCTCCGACCGGTCGCCGGACCCGACCTGCGACTTGCGCGACTCCGAGCGCTCCTCGTCGGCCCGGCTGCGCTCCAGGTCGTAGAGCCGCGCGCGCAGGATCTGCATGGCGCGCGCCCGGTTCTGGTGCTGCGACTTCTCCGCCTGCACCACCATAATGCCGGTTGGCAGGTGAGTGATGCGAACCGCCGAGTCGGTGGTGTTGACGTGCTGGCCGCCGGAGCCCGAGGCGCGCATCGTGTCGATGCGGATATCCTCGGCCCGGATCTCGATATCGACCTCCTCGGCTTCGGGCAGCACGGCGACCGTCGCCGCCGAGGTATGGATGCGCCCGCCGGCTTCGGTTTCCGGCACGCGCTGGACGCGGTGAACGCCGGATTCGAACTTCAGATGCGCGAATACGCCCTTGCCCGACACCGAGGCGATGATTTCCTTGTAGCCGCCGACCTCGCCGTCGCTGGCCGAAACGACCTCGAACCGCCAGCCGCGCGAGGCGGCATAGCGCTCGTACATGCGGAAGAGGTCGCCGGCGAACAAGGCCGCCTCGTCGCCGCCGGTGCCGGCGCGGATTTCGAGGATGGCGTTCCTTTCGTCGGCCGCATCCTTGGGCAGAAGGAGGATCTGGATGTCCTTCTGCAGCGCCTCGATCCGGCTCTCGACCTCCGGCAGGTCCGCCTCGGCCAAGGCCCGCATCTCGGCGTCGGTCGCCTTGTCGGAGAGCATCGCCTCGAGATCCGCCTGTTCCTGCTCGGCGGCGCGCAACGCCCGGATCCTGCCCACCATCTCCTGGATGTCGGCGTATTCCGACGCCATCTTGACATATTGATCGGCGGCGGGCCCAGCCGCCATCTGCGCTTCGAGCATGTCGAAACGCTTGACGACTTGATCCATACGGTCGCGGGGCAGGTTGATCATGATTGGGCTGCTATAGCGGAATGGAGCGGTCGTCGGCAAAGGCCTGCAGCAGCGCCCGCATCGGCGTTCCCAGGGTGGGCGCCATCAGATTGTCCCGGAAAAAGGCCTGCAGTTCCTGCAGCGGCAGTTCGGTCAGCATCGCCTTGACCGGACCGATCGAGGCCGGCGACATCGAGATCGAGCGGAAGCCGAGGCCGATCAGCGCCATCGCCGAGATGGGCTTACCTGCCAATTCGCCGCAAAGCGTCACTGGCGTGTGATTGCGGGCGCCGGCATCGGCGATCGTCTTCAGCACCCGCAGGAACGGCGCCGAGAGCGTGTCGAAACGGTCGGCAAGCTGGGTGTTGCCGCGGTCGACGGCCATGATGAACTGGAAGAGGTCGTTGGAGCCGACCGAAACGAAATCCACTGCCTTCATCAGTTCGTCGAGCTGGAACAGGAGCGAGGGCACTTCCAGCATCGCGCCAAGCTTGAGACTGGTGGGCAGGTGATGGGCAAAGCGTGACAGGTGCCGGACCTCGCGGTCAATGATCTCGCGCGCCTGCGCGATCTCGGACAGCTCGGTCACCATCGGCAGCATCAGCTTCAATTCGCGGCCGCCGCTGGCCTTCAGGAGCGCCCGGATCTGTGTTCTGAGCAGGCCGGGACGATCGAGCGTGAGCCGGATCGCGCGCCAGCCGAGCGCCGGGTTTTCCTCCTGGATCGCGCCCTTGAAATAAGGCAGCACCTTGTCGCCGCCAATATCGATTGTGCGGAAGGTGACCGGCTTGCCGCGCGCGGCATCGAGCACGTCGCGGTAGAGCCGCTCCTGCGCCTCGGCGCGCGGGAAGGTTGAGGCAACCATGAACTGCAATTCGGTGCGGAAGAGCCCGATGCCGGCGGCGCCCGATTCGGTCAGCTGCGGCAGGTCGACGGCAAGACCCGCATTCATCAGGAGATCGACCGGAACGCCATCCTTGGTCAGCGACGGCTTCTTGCGCAGCTCGCGATAGACTTCCTGCCGCCGCGCCCGGAATCGGACTTTTTCAGCATAGGCGGCCTCGAGGTCCGACTGCGGGCGCAGGTGGATGGTCCCTTCCTCGCCGTCGACGATGATGGCGTCGCCGTTTTCCGCCATGGAAACGGCGCCCTTCATCTGGCCGGCGACGGGAATGCCCATGGCGCGTGCGACGATGACGACGTGACTGGTCGCGGCGCCTTCCTCCAGCACCAGGCCGCGCAGCTTGTCCCTGGGATAGTCGAGCAGTTCGGCCGCGCCCATCGAGCGGGCGACGATGATGGCGTCCTTGGGCAGCGAAGCCGCGACATCCTCCGGCCCGCGCCCCATCAGCTGGCGCAAGAGCCGGTTGGCAAGGTCGTCGAAATCGCTCATCCGCTCGCGCAGATAGGGATCGGTCATGTGCAGCATGCGGGCGCGCATGTCGCTCTGCACCTTCTCGACCGCGGCTTCCGCCGTCAGGCCGTTGCGGATCGCCTCTTCCAGCCTGCGCACCCAACCGCTGTCATTGGCGAACATGCGATAGGCCTCGAGCACCTCGCGGTGCTCGCCCTCGAAGGCGACCTCGCGCCGCTCAAGCATGTCGTCGATGGAAAGCCTGAGCGAACCGAGCGAGGATTGCAGCCGGCGCACCTCCTCCTCGCTGTCCTCGTTGAAGAGGTTGGTGACGACGATGCGCGGCTCGTGCAGCACGACATGGCCGAGCCCGACGCCCTCGTTGAAGGAAAGGCCGGTGAAGCTCACCGGGCGGCGCAGGTCGAGCTCCAGCCCGGGCCGGGTCAGTCGCGCGAGATCGCCGGTGGCGATCATCTCGGCGATCACCATCGCCGTCGTTTCCAGCGCCTCGACCTCGTCGTCGCGATAATGGCGCATCGTCTTGTTCTGCACTACCAGCACGCCCAGCGTGCGCCCCGCCCTCAGCACTGGCACGCCGAGGAAGGAATTGTAGATCTCTTCGCCCGTCTCCGGCAGGTAGGCGAAGGCCGGATGCTCCTGCGCGTTGGAGAGGTTGAGCGGCCGCGCGCTGGCGGCGATCGTGCCGACAAGACCCTGACCGAGTCGCAACTGCGCCAGGTGGACGGCGTTGGGGTTCAAACCCTCGGTGGCATAGAGCTCGAGCACCGAGTCGGCGCGCAGCACATAAAGCGAGCAGACCTCGGCCACCATGTTGGAGGCGATGTCGCGCACGATGCGGTCGAGCCGCTCCTGCGGCTCCAGCGGCTCCTGCATGAGCTCGCGAAGCCGTTTGAGCAGAACGCGCGGGCCACCGGCCGTATCACGCATCGCGGCTTGTTCTCCAATGGGCATTTCGCCCGCCGCAGTTTCTCCCGCGGCCGGCGCTCACGCAACAACTGACTCAGTTCTTGCTATTGCTTATCCAGACCGTAGACGGAATGCAAAGTACGAACTGCAAGTTCCGTATAGGGACCGTCGATCAGTATCGAGATTTTGATCTCGGAAGTGGTGATGGCACGGATGTTGATCGCCTTGTCGGCCAGCGCCTTGAACGCGGTGGCGGCGACGCCGGCGTGGCTCCTCATGCCGATGCCGATGACCGAGACCTTCGACATGCCGGCTTCCGACTGAACGACGTCGTAGCCGACTTCGGCTTTCAGCTTCTCCAGCACCGAAAGCGCCTTGTCGACGTCGCCGGACGGCACGGTAAAGGTCATGTCGGTGAACTTGCCGTCCTCGGAGATGTTCTGGACGATCATGTCGACATTGATGTTGGCCTCGGCCAGCGGGCCGAAGATGCCGGCGGCGACGCCTGGACGATCGCCGACGCGGCGCAGCGAAATCTGCGCTTCGTCCTTGGCGTAGGCAATTCCGGTGACGACCTGCTGTTCCACGATCTCTTCCTCGTCGCAAATGAGCGTTCCGGGCGGATTGAGCAAATCCCCCATTCCGGGCGCATCGGGATCGTCGAAGGACGACCGCACGAAGGTACGCACCCTGTGTACCATGGCAAGCTCGACGGAGCGCACCTGCAGCACCTTGGCGCCGAGCGAGGCCATTTCTAGCATTTCCTCGAAGGAAATCTTGGCGAGACGCCGGGCTTTCGGCTCGATGCGCGGATCGGTGGTGTAGACGCCGTCGACATCGGTGTAGATGTCGCAGCGGTCGGCCTTGACCGCCGCCGCAATCGCGACGGCGCTTGTATCTGAGCCGCCGCGGCCGAGCGTCGCGATGCGGTTGTCCGGCCCGATGCCTTGGAAACCGGCGATCACCGCCACCTGGCCCTCGCCGAAGCGCTTGATCAGGAAGGCGCCGTCGATGTCGAGGATGCGCGCCGCGCCATGCGCATTGTCAGTCTTGATCGGGATCTGCCAGCCCTGCCAAGAGCGGGCATGCACCCCCATGCTCTGCAGCGTGATCGCCAACAGGCCGGCGGTGACCTGTTCGCCCGAGGCGACGACCGCGTCATATTCGCGAGCGTCATGCATCGGCGAGGCCTCGCGCGTCCAGGCGACCAGTTCGTTGGTCTTGCCGGCCATCGCCGACACCACGACCGCCACCTCATGGCCGGCATCGACCTCGCGTTTGACATGGCGCGCCACATTGCGGATGCGGGCGATGTCGGCGACCGAGGTTCCGCCGAATTTCATCACGATACGCGCCATGGAAGCAAAATGCCTTTGACTGAAGCCGGCACAGGGCCGGAACCGGAAAGAAACGCCAGGGTTAAGCCGGGCGAGGAAATGCGCGGCCTCCTTAGCCAAAACAGCAAGGCTTCGCAAGCAAGCGCAATTGTGGCCGGCCGGACAACGCTCATCCTGGCGGATTCCTGTCGCTGATCATGCCATAAGACGGCCGAAACCGGCCTTTGGAGATTCCTGTGATCGAGACCCTGGAAATCGTCACGTTCCGCCTCAAGCCCGGCACCGAAGCCGGCTTTGTCGCCAATAACGGGATCATGACCGATTGGCTTGCCCGGCAGCCGGGCTTTCTTGCCCGTCACCTCGGGAAGCGTGAGGATGGCACCTGGGTGGATGTCGTGCGTTGGGAGAGCCTGGATCAGGCCCAGGAGGCGGCGGACCGCATCATGGCCGAAATCGGCGACAGCGAGGCCATGCAGGCGATCGAGCCCACCAGCGTCGCCGTGAGCCACGCCGAGGTTGCGCTGTCTCGCTAGGCTGACCACCCGCCCACGTCTTCCGCTAGGCGAACGGGTCAGGGCAGCGCTTGCTACCGGCCGGGATAGTGAAGCACGAAACCGGCTGGCAAAACGTCCGGGATGGCGCCATAGCCGAAGGCCGGGGCGGCATAAGCGTAGCGGTTTTCGTCCAGCCGTCGATGGGTCTGGTCGAGGCGCGTGAGCCTGAGCTCGGGAACGGCCAGATAGGCGGCAGGAGGGGCAACGACCGGCGCGCGGGATGCTTGCCGGCATCGCGTGTGGCAGCAGCCGAAAAACCCTGCCTTGACTTTTGGCGCCAAGGACCCGACTTCCTAACGTCCGAGGAGGGCCCACCATGCCAGAACCCCGCCGATCGACCATCGATGCCGGAGAAGTCGAACGCTTCTCCGCCCTTGCCGCCGAATGGTGGAACCCGAACGGCAAGTTCCGCCCGCTGCACAAATTCAATCCGGTGCGGCTTGCCTATATCCGCGACCAGGTGGCGGCGCGTTTTGGCCGCGATCCGCGCGCGGCCCGGCCGTTCGAGGGCCTGCGTTTCCTCGATATCGGCTGCGGCGGCGGCTTGCTGTGCGAGCCGATGGCCAGGCTAGGCGCTGAAGTGGTCGGCGCCGACGCTTCCGCCACCAACATCGAAGTGGCCAAGCTGCACGCGGCGGAGGTCGGCGTCAGCATCGATTATCGGGCCACGTCGGCCGAGGAACTGGCCGACGCCGGCGAGACCTTCGACGTCATTCTCAACATGGAAGTGGTCGAGCATGTTGCCGATGTCGATCTGTTCGTCGCCAAATGTGGCCAGATGGTTCGCCCGGGCGGCATCATGTTCGTCGCGACCATCAACCGCACGCTGAAGGCGCTCGGCCTTGCCATCATCGGCGCCGAATATGTGCTGCGTTGGCTGCCGCGCGGCACGCACCAATTCGGCAAGCTGGTGCGGCCGGACGAACTGGAAAAGGCGCTAGGCGCAGCCGGGCTCACGGTGATCGACCGTACCGGCGTCATGTACCACCCGCTGGCCGACCGCTGGCAGCGCTCGAAGGATATGGACGTCAACTATATGGTGCTGGCGGAGAAAGCCTCGGTCTGATCGCGTCAGGCCTTAGCTTCCAACGGCCGATAGCCGCCCCGCCAGTATCAGTTCCCGCCCGGCATCCTCGGTCCTGACAGCTTCAACCGACCGATGGCGATCGAATGCGTGCCGCGGTCGAGCCAAGGCGCCGCCACCCATCGTCGCCGGCATCTGCAGCCGGAACCCGCCGACAGCAACGAGGATTAGCTGCGGGACGATGCCGGCTCGATGCGAACTGGTACAGGCGCACCAGTCTGGCTTTGCGCCTTCGTCGTGATGAACACGCCGGCGGTTATGATGGCGGCGCCGAGCCAAGTCAGAAGCTGGTAGTGCTCGCCGAGGAGGATCGTCCCGGCGAACAGGCCGACCGCCGCCGCCACGTAACCGATCTGGCTGAGATAGACCGGCCCGCCGACGGCCTGCAGCCGGAAGAAGAAAGCAAACATTGCCGAGGCCGAGGCGATCTGTCCGACGATCACCAGCGGCACGCCGACAAGCGGCGCGAAGGCCTGCCAACCCAAAAGCGTCAAAATGCCGACGAGCAGCAACGTGGCCGAGGCCAGATGGCTGCCGACCGCCAGTTCGATGGGCCCAGTGCCCTTGGGCCAGTCAACGGTGCGGTAGATGTTGCCGGCGGCGAGGCTGACCGGGATGAGCAGCCCGATCGCCACCCAGAAATAATCCGCAGCCTGACCGGCCTCGCCGCGCGTGAGCGCGACCATCACCGCGCCGACGAAGCCGACGGCGATGCCGGTGACGCCGAGCAGGTTCGGACTCCTGACGCCGAGCAGGATCGAGAACACCAGCGTGATCACTGGCGACAGCGTGAACATGATGCCGGTATAGCCGGCGCCGAGATGCGGGATGGCGGAGAACATCAAAAGATTGGGGATGGCATAGGAAATCGCGGCGGTGACGAAGAAATAGCGCAGCTTGTGCGGCGTCAACCGGATGGGCTCGCCGCGCAGCAGAAGCGCAAGCAACAGCACGCCGCCGGCACCGAACGAGATAACGAAGGCCCAGATCATAGCCGGCACGCCAGCGGCGGTGGCGAGCTTGCCGAACGGCAGCGTCATGCCGAGCAGGCCGCCGGTCACGACCAGAAGGCCGATAGCCGAATCCCAGAGAAATTTCATCGGGCTGTCCTGTCGCTGCGCGACCGCTTGGCGGCCGGTTCATCTTACGGTACGATAGCGTAAAGATTCTTTATGTCAAGATACTTTTCGGTGAGAGATATGGATAGAGCTAGCAGGGCCATGGAGCAGTGGCGACGGGAGCGGCCGGATCTCGACGTGTCGCCGATGCGCGTCATCGGGCGTCTGAACGAAGCCTCGTCCCTCATCGCGCGCGATCGCCTCGCGCCGGTCTTCACCCGTTTCGGATTGCAGCCCGGCGAATTCGATGTGCTGGCGACATTGCGCCGGTCGGGCTCACCTTACGCGCTGACGCCGACCGAGCTTTATGAGGCGACGATGGTGACGTCCGGCGCCATGACCGCCCGCCTCGATCGCCTGGAAAAGGCCGGGCTGACCCAGCGCGCGCCGCACCCCAGCGACAGGCGGGGCGTGGTTGTGCAACTCACCGCGAAAGGCCGCGAGCTCGCCGACACCGCACTCACCGCCCATGTCGCCAACGAGCATGAGATCCTCGCCGGCCTTACGCAAGAGGACCGGGAAGTGCTGGCAAAACTGCTGGAAAAACTGATCAGAAGCTTGGGTTCGCCGTCCTAATTCTGGTCGTCCGGAAAGCTCGGGATCGGCATGAATTCGACGCCGTCCTCGATCAGGCTTTCCGCTTCTTCCGGCGTCGCCTCGCCATAGATGCCGCGCGGATCGGTCTCGCCGAAGTGGATCTTGCGCGCTTCCTCGGCGAACTTGTCGCCGACATAGTCGGCACTCTCGCGCACCTTCTCGGCCAGCGCCTTCAGCTGCGCCAGCGCCTGCTTCTGGGCTTCGCCCATGGCCAAAGCCATCTTCTCCTGCTTGCGCGAGGTCGAGACAGCCGGGGCCATCAGCGCCTTCTCTATCTTGTGCGAGCCGCAGCTCGGGCAATCGATGAAGCCGCGCCTCCTCTGGATGTCGAAGTCGTCATTGCTGCGAAACCAGGCTTCGAACTCGTGCTCGTGTTCGCAGATCAGGGAAAAGCGGATCAAGAGGCTGCACCCCTGAGACGCGGCGTCTCGCTTGCGTCGGCATTGACGGTGAAATCACGCGCATTCCTGAGATTGGGGATCTTGCGGCGCGCCGCAAGCGACTGGGACGGATCGATCTCGGCGACGATCACCCCGGGCTCGTTATGCGCAGCCTCCGCGATGATGCGCCCCCAAGGGTCGACGATCAGCGAATGGCCATAGGTCTCACGCCCGTCCTCGTGCAGGCCGCCCTGCGCGGCGGCGATCACATAGGCGCCGTTCTCAATGGCGCGGGCACGCAACAGCACGTGCCAATGCGCCTCGCCGGTCTGACGCGTGAAGGCGGCCGGCACCGTCAGCACCTCGGCCCCGGCCATCGCCTCGGCGCGGAACAGCTGCGGGAAGCGCAGGTCGTAGCAGACGGCAAAGCCCAGTCTCGTTCCGCTGATGTCGGTCACGGCCGCTTCCGTTCCCGGCTCGTAGGACGCGGATTCACGCCAGCTCTCGCCATTGTCGAGATCGACATCGAACATATGGATCTTGTCATAGCCAGCGATCAGGGTGCCTTCGGGCGAAAACAGGTACGCGCGGTTGGCGAGCTTGCCGTCGGCGCGCAGGATCGCGGTCGAGCCGATATGCAAGTGGATGCCGAGCTCCTTCGCCAGCCTGCGCGCAGTAGCGACGACGACATCCTTGTCCTCGGTGGTGAAGGCTGCTGCCCCCGCCTGCTTGTCACGGATCAGCGCGCCGGTCATTTCCGGCGTCTGGACATAGGTGGCGCCCTGGTCGGCGGCCTGACGGACCAGAACCTCCATGTCGGCCGCGTTGCGCTCCGGGCTGGTCCCGGAACGCATCTGCACCGCCGCCGCCTTGAAAACCCCCATGATCAAGCCCTCGCTCCGTTGGCAAGCAGCACGTCAAGCCGGCCCTGTGACTCCAATTCATGGAGATCGTCGCAGCCGCCGACATGTGTGTTGCCGATGAATATCTGCGGAAAAGTGGTGCGTCCATGCGCCCGCGAAATCATTTCCTGGCGCAATTCCGGTGAAAATGAAGCGTCGTGCTCGGTATAGGCCACCCCCTTGCGCTCGAGCAACCGCTTTGCCGCCGTGCAATAACCGCACATCATCCGGGTATAGATCGTCACATCGACCATCGATCAGCAATCCTGCCTGCGCACGTCGTCCAACACTTATGCGAGAGCGACATCCACCAAAACAACTACTTAAGCACTATATAGTTGCAGACTCATCGGGCCGAAAGTCCCCCGGCAGCACGCGGGCGAACGTGAGGACGTCGACCGCCCCGGCGCCGCCCTTCTTCAACGCCTTGGCGACCGCCCTCACCGTGGCGCCGGTGGTGTAGACATCGTCGACGACCAGCACCCGGCGGCCCGCGATCTCGATTTCAGCGTCCGATGGAACGCGGAAGGCGGCGCGCACATTCTCTTCGCGCTCATGTCGTTCGAGCCCGACCTGCTGGCGCGTCAGCTTCACGCGTTTGACCGCGGATGGCGAGAATGGCAGCCCGCTGAGCTTTGCAACGGCGCGTCCAAGCTCCGCCGACTGGTTGAACTGGCGCCGGAAGAAGCGCCGCCAGTGCAACGGAACCGGCACGACCAGATCGGCCTCGGCAATCAGCTCCGCGCCGGCGCGGATCATCCAGTTCGCCATCCAGGGCGCCAGATCGGTCCGGTCCTGGTATTTCAGCCCCTGGACCATCTGCCGGGCGACGCCCGAATAGACGACGGCCGCCCGCGCCCGCTCGAAGGGTGGCGGATCAGCGATCGCCTCGGCGGACAGAAACCCCTCGCCCATGTCGTGGGTGAAGGGCGTGCCCATCACCGGGCACCAGGGCTTCTCCAGCAGCCTGAGCTTCGGCCAGCAGGCGCCGCACAAGACGCCAGGCTGCGACACATGGCGACGGCAGCCGGCGCAAACCGGCGGAAACAACAGACGCGCCGGCAAGGCCAGTGCCTGCCGCGTCATGTCCTGAACCGCGCTGGTCTTGATCTTGTGCACCGGATCGGCCACGTGAAAGGAAACCTCGCGCCACCTTAACACCACTCCGGCGGGTGCGGACAACAGGAAGCTTTTCATTGCAGCCTTTGATCGACACTGAGCTCTGGCTCGCGCGCAAGCGCCGGGCTCTCGCCCGCCCCGTCGAGGGTGCCGATTTCCTGATGCGGCGAGCGGCCGAAGACCTTGCCGATCGGCTGGGTGCCGTCGAGCGCCGCTTCGGCAAGGCGGCCGCGCTGTTCTGCCAGACGTCGGCGGCGTTCGAGGTGCTCGCCGCCAGCGGCAAGGTCGGCGAGATCGTGCGTGTCGAGATGGACGAAGCGCTTCTGGCCGGCGCCCCGGGCCTGGTAGCGCCGCCGGAGATCGTGCCGTTCGAGGACGGCAGCCTCGATCTCGTCGTCTCCCTGCTCTCGCTGCACGCGATGAACGACATTCCCGGCGTGCTGGCGCAAATCCGCCGGGCGCTGAAACCGGACGGGCTTTTCCTTGGCGCTCTCGCCGGCGCGGGGACGCTGGCCGAATTGCGCGAAAGCATGCTTGCGGCCGAGACGGAGCTTTACGGCGGCGCGAGCCCGCGCATCCTTCCTTTCACCGATGTGCGCGATGCGGGTGCGCTGTTGCAGCGCGCCGGTCTGGCATTGCCTGTCGCCGATGTCGAAACGGTCGTCGTGCGCTACGATACACTGTTTGATCTCGCGGCCGATCTGCGCGCCATGGGCGAAACCAGCCCGCTCATCGACCGCAGCCGCCGGCCGGGCAGCAGGCGGCTGTTTGCCCGCGCCGCCGAAATCTATGCCGAACGGTTCTCGGATCCGGACGGCCGCGTCCGCGCAGGCTTTTCGATTGTCTGGATGTCCGGCTGGGCGCCCGACGCCTCGCAGCAAAAGCCGCTCAAGCCTGGGTCAGCCAAGGTATCGCTGAAGGCGATCCTGGAATACCCGCCGAAGGGCTGACCGCGTCTCTGATTGCCGGATCGGTTTCGTCAGTGGGAGAAGGCCTGGACCAGCCTGCTGTTGTTGTCGCTGAACAACCACTGGAGCGCGTCCGCGGCCTTGCCCACGCCGCCGATGATTGTAAGGGAGAGCACAGCAACGATTAGGCCATATTCGATGGCCGTGGCGCCCGTTTCATCTCTTACGAATTGCTGCAGCAGGTTTTTCATGGTCATCCATCCCTTATGCAGAAATTCTAATGTCCTACCCGTTAAGAAAGGTTAACAGCAAAAGCTTAACAGCGGGTGAAATGCCGGTGTGCCAAAAAATCATTAACCATGTCAGCACTCGCCGCTGCGGCTGCCGTCATTGCGGATGACGCAGATTGAACTGGGCATCGGCTGCAGCACACTGCGGCGCACCGTATATGTATTGATGCGATGGCCGATCGATCCGGTCGCTGTCATATCGAGCCCGACAGCCATGCCGTCGCGAGCGCCCTGCAATCGCGTCTGGCTATCAAGGAAAGGCGTTGCGATCAGCGCCAGCGCCACGGCGGCCGAGCCGAAGAGAAGCGAGATTCGCAGGATGCCCATGCCGGCATCCGCCGCGCGGAAGCCTCGGTCGGGCCGGATCGAGTCCCAGTCTCTTTCGAGAGTCATGCCGTGTTTCCCACAGTCATCAACGATGTTGCCGCGCGAAACGGCTCAAGCAATTTTTCACGTCGAGATAAATCTTCCATTAACGCTGGCTAAAGCAGCTCCGGAAAACGACGCTTTCGGCAAACGGTGAATGGCGGCGAAGGCAGGCCTCGAAATTACAGCAGATCGATGAGGAACTGGATCAGCGGTGCGTCGGCCGGGGGCATCGGGTAGTCGCGCATCTGCCGCGGCCGGACCCATTTCAGCCCCTGCCCTTCCCTGGGTTGCGCGATCCCGCGAAAGCGGCGGCAGACATAAAGCGGCATCAGGAGATGGAAATCGTCATAGGAGTGGCTGGCGAAGGTGAGCGGCGCCAGGCAGGGAATCTCCGTCTCGATGCCGAGTTCCTCATGCAGCTCGCGGACCAGGCATTCCTCCGGCGTCTCGCCGGGCTCAACCTTGCCGCCAGGGAACTCCCACAGGCCGGCAAGCTGCTTGCCCTCGGGGCGCTGCGCCAGAAGCACGCGCCGGTCGGTGTCGACCAGCGCGCAGGCGGCGACCAGCAGCAGGCGCTTTCCGATTGCCTTCACCTCGTTCATGCGCCCGGCGGCCGTCGATAGTGGTAGCGGTAGACTTCCTCGAACCCGAACGACCGGTAGAGCGAGAGCGCCGGCGCATTGCCCGCCTCAACCTGCAGCCAGGCCTCGCGCGCGCCGCGCAGCCGCGCCCACTTCAGCGCCGACAGGATGAGATTGCGGCCATGGCCCTGTTTGCGCGCCGATCTTTCGGTGGCGACCTCGAATAGGCCGGCGAGATCGCCATCATGGACGCAGATCAGCGTCGCCAGCGGCTCGTTGCCGTCCTCCAGCGCGAACAGCCCCGCTTCGGGCTGAATGGCGCCGATGACCTCCGACAGGCCGGGCCGCAGCGAGGCGTCCGAGCCGCTGGTTCTCAACGACGCGCCGATGAAGCGGCTGATGTCCTTGAGCGGTATCTGGTCCATGGCCGCGCCCAGCTCGAGGTCCTTCAGCGGCAGCCGCATGACCATCGACTCGTCGAACCTGTTCCAGCCGGCCTTGTCGAGATGCGTGGACAGGACCTGGCCCGACAGCGGCGACATGCGAAAGGTCAGCGGCCTGCCGTAGGCATCGAAGCGGCGCGCCGCGCGACCGATGCGCTCCTCGATAGCATGAGTGTCGCCCGGATCGAGCGGATTGACCGAGTTCAGGCGCTTGGCGGGGTGCCCGGCGGTCAGCCGCACCACCCAGGTCCCGTCATAATGGACGGCCGCCGCCGGCCAGGCGCGAAAGCCCGCCGCCTCGTAGCGGCGCACGACCGCCAGAACGCTTGCCGGATGCCTGGACACCGGCGCCATTAGCTCCGGTAGTCGCCGTTGATGGCGACATATTCCTTGGTGAGATCGCAGGTCCACACCGTAGCCTTGCCGCGGCCGATGCCGATATCGGCGCGAATGCGGATGTCGTCGCGCTTCATATAGGCGGACGTCGCTTCCTCCGAATAGGCCGGATCGCGCTCGCCCTCATGCGCGAGGCGATTGTCGCCGAACCAGATCGACAGCCGGTCGCGGTCTGCCGGCTCGCCGGCCTTGCCGACGGCCATGACGACGCGCCCCCAATTGGCGTCCTCGCCGGCGACAGCCGTCTTGACCAGCGGCGAATTGGCGATCGAAAGCGCGATACGCTTGGCCGAACGCGCCGATTTGGCGCCGGTGACCGTGACCTCGACTTGCTTGCGCGCACCTTCGCCGTCGCGCACCACTTGCAGCGCCAGCGACTTCAGCACCTTGCCGAGCGCTCGCCGGAACGCACCGAGCCGCGCGTCCTTGGCTTCGCTGATCGCCGGCGCGCCGCGCGCCGCGGCCTTGCCGGTGGCGAAGATGAGCAGCGTGTCGCTGGTCGAGGTGTCGCTGTCGACGGTCACCGCGTTGAAGGTCTTGGCCGTGCCGCGCGACAGCAGGTCCTGCAGCACGGGTGCTGAGATCGGCGCGTCGGTTGCGATGAAGGAGAGCATCGTCGCCATGTCGGGCGCGATCATGCCGGCGCCCTTGGCTATGCCGTTGATGGTGACGTCGGCGTCGCCGAGCTTGACCGTCGCCGTCGCCACCTTCGGATAGGTGTCGGTGGTCATGATGGCCTTAGCGGCCTCGGTCCACAGGTCCGGCTTGCCGTCCTTGACCAGGCCGGCGAGCAGATGGCTGAATTTGGTGGTGTCGAGCGGTTCGCCGATGACGCCGGTCGAGGCCAGGAACACCTCGCTTTCGGAGCAGCCGGCGGCCTTGGCCGCCGCCTCGCCGGTCAGCGCGGTCGAGGCTCTGCCCTTCTTGCCGGTGAAGGCGTTGGCATTGCCGGAATTCACCACCAGCACGCGCGCCTTGCCGGCAGGCAGGTTCTGGCGGCAGAAGTCTACCGGCGCCGACGGGCATTTCGATCTGGTGAACACGCCGGCGACGGCGGTGCCCGGATCGAAGACCATGGCCAGCAGGTCGGTCCGATTCCGGTATTTGATGCCGGCTTCCGCCGTCGCGATGCGCACACCCTCGATGACCGGCATCTTCGGATATTTCTTCGGTGCGAGCGGCGAGATCGTAGCGGACATCGGAACCCCGGAACTGCTATGAGCGAAAGGAAGGCCGGTTTGCCCGATAGCGCGTCGCGGCGCAAGGGGCGTTCTGGCCGCGCCTTCGCGCCTAGGCCGGCGGATTTGCAACTGGAAACGCGTCGTTTCGTTTCGCCGGTGAAGCCAATATGATCGGCGACAGATTCACCGGCTAAGGAAGACTGGAATGGGCGAAGCCGCCGCTCGCGGGCGCAAGTCGATCGGCGCGAAACGCAATCCCGAGAGCGCCGATGCCATCATTGAGGCAGCCGAGGCCGTGTTGCGCGAGGCGGGTTATGCCGGCTTCTCGATCGAGGCTGTTGCCAGGCGGGCGCGGGCGGGAAAGCCGACCATCTATCGCTGGTGGCCGAGCAAGGCGGCGCTGCTGATCGAGATCTACCAGCGACAGAAGCGTGTCGAGACGCCCGATACCGGAAACGTCGAGGACGACCTGGCCGGCTTTCTCGAAAACCTCTTCGCTCATTGGCGCGACACCCCGTCGGGCAACATCTACCGCTCGCTGATCGCAGAGGCACAGTCGGACGAGGCAGCCGCGGCCGTGCTTGCCGAGTATTCGAGGGAACGCCGCAGCCATACCGGCCGGATCATCGAGCGCGCCAAGGCGCGGGGCGAGGTGGCGGCCGATGTCGATGCCGGGATCGTCGCCGATCTGATTGCGTCCTACGCCTGGCGGCATCTGCTGACCGATCGCCTCGACGAGGACGAGGCGGCGATCCGCGCCGCGGTAGGTTATATAACGCGGGGGATACTGACCGCCTGAGCCAAAAGCAAAAAAGGGCGCCGGATGGCGCCCTTTTCAGGATAATCAGGCCGACAGCGGATTACTTGCCAGCTTCCAGCGTGTCGACGTCCTTCTTGAGCTTCTCGTCCGGGATCTCGACCTTGGCGGCGGCACGGAGATCCTTCACCATAGCGAAATACTTGTCGCGGATCACCGCCTGCTTGGCCTGGTCCTTGACCTCGTCGAAGGCCGGCGGCTGCTTGGCGCGCTTGTCCTCGAGCTTGATGACGTGCCAGCCGAACTGCGTCTGAACCGGCTCCTTGGTGTACTTGCCGACGTCGAGCGCGAAGGCCGCTTTGTCGAATTCCGGCACCATCTGGCCCGGTCCGAACCAGCCGAGATCGCCGCCACTGGTTTTGCCCGAGGGGTCGTTGGTGTGTTCATTGGCGAGCTTCTGGAAGTCGGCGCCGCCGTCGAGCTGCTTGATGATCGCCTCGGCCTCTTCCTTCGTCTTCACGAGGATGTGACGCGCATGAACTTCATTGACCGGCGGCGTGTTGGCGATCTCCTGGTCGTAGCGGGCGCGCACTTCGGCGTCAGTGACCTTGTCGACCACTTCCTTCTCGACGACCTCGCCATGCAGGGCGCGGGCCTGCAGGAAAGCCATCCGGCGCTGGAAGTCGGCGTCCTTGTCGAGGCCGCTGTCGACCGCCTTCTTGGCCATGACGCGAATTTCGATCGCCGCCGAAAGGGCTGCCGCGCGGCGCTGTTCTGGCGGCAGCTGCGCGAACTGTTGCGAGAGTTCGCCTTCGGCGAGCTGAAGATCGGCCTCGGTCAGCTTCTCGCCATTGATGGTGGCGACCACGGCATTGGGATCGACCGGCGTGGCGGGAGCGGCGGCAGGCGCGGTGGCATCCGCGGGCTTGGTCTCCTGCGCCATGAGCGGCGACAGGCAGAGAGCCGAGATCCCGAAGGCCAGACTGAGGCTGGCGAGCGAGGCGCGGCGGAACGACAGGGGCATCAAGATAACTCCAATGGGATTGCCAATAAGGATCGCGTGGGCGAAAGGGTTCCAGATCAGTCGGATTGTGGCGGAATTTGGCGCTGCCCATAGGGCTAACGCGGCGTTGACATCGATTGAGCCCCCTCTTATCTGTCCAACGACTTGGCGTCCAGAACCGTTTTCCGGGCGCTTTTTGCGTTTGTCCGCATTCACGCGGATTTGATGGGCCCGCCAGGCGCCTGTCGCAAACGGCCAAAATTGCTATCGAAAGGGCCATTGGATGGTCAGTCTCGGCGGTCTCGCCCGTAAGGTTTTCGGTTCTTCCAACGACCGCCGCGTCAAGGCGACCCGGCCCAGGGTCGAAGCCATCAACGCGATGGAAAACGAGATGCGGGCGCTTTCCGACGCCGAGCTTGCAGGGCGCACGGAGAAATTCCGCCAGGATTTCGCCAACGGGGCTTCGCTCGACGATCTCTTGGTCCCGGCCTTCGCCACGGTGCGTGAAGCGGCCCGACGCGTGCTTGGCATGCGGCCTTTCGACGTCCAGTTGATCGGCGGCATGGTGCTTCACAATGGCGGCATCGCCGAGATGCGCACCGGCGAGGGCAAGACGCTGGTCGCCACCTTGCCCGTCTACCTCAACGCGCTCGCCGGCAAGGGCGTGCATGTCGTCACCGTCAACGACTATCTCGCCAAGCGCGACGCCGAATGGATGGGCCGCGTCTACAAATTCCTCGGCCTGACCGTCGGCATCATCGTCCACGGCCTTTCCGACGACGAGCGCCGCGAGGCCTATGCCTCCGACGTCACATACGCCACCAACAACGAGCTCGGCTTCGACTATCTGCGCGACAACATGAAGTATGAGCGCTCGCAGATGGTGCAGCGCGGCCATTCCTACGCCATCGTCGACGAGGTCGATTCCATCCTGGTGGACGAGGCGCGCACGCCGCTGATCATTTCCGGCCCACTCGAGGACCGCTCGGAAATGTACAACACCATCGACGCCTTCATGCTGAAGCTCGGCCCGGCCGACTACGAGGTCGACGAGAAGCAGAAGACGACGATCTTCACCGAGGAAGGAACCGAGAAGCTCGAAAACATGCTGACAGCGGCGGGCTTGCTCAAGGGCGAGTCGCTCTACGACGTCGAGAACGTGGCAATCGTCCACCACGTCAACAATGCGCTGAAGGCGCATCTTCTGTTCCAGAAGGATCGCGATTACATCGTGCGCAACGGCGAGATCGTCATCATCGACGAGTTCACCGGCCGCATGATGCCGGGACGCCGCTATTCGGAAGGCCTGCACCAGGCGCTCGAGGCCAAGGAGCATGTGCAGATCCAGCCGGAGAACCAGACACTGGCCTCCGTCACCTTCCAGAACTATTTCCGCCTCTACAAGAAGCTCGCCGGCATGACCGGCACGGCGCTGACCGAAGCCGAGGAATTCGCCAACATCTACAATCTCGACGTCACCGAGATCCCGACCAACCTGCCGGTCGCCCGCAAGGACGAGGACGACGAGGTCTACCGGACGGTCGACGAGAAATACAAGGCGATCGTCAAGGAAATCAAAGACGCGCGCGACCGCGGCCAGCCGATCCTGGTCGGCACCACCTCGATCGAGAAATCCGAGCAATTGGCCGAGCGCCTGCGCAAGGAGGGCATCAAGGACTTCGAAGTGCTGAACGCCCGCCATCATGAGCGTGAGGCGTCCATCGTCGCCCAGGCCGGCAAGCCCGGCGCCATCACCATCGCCACCAACATGGCCGGCCGCGGCACCGACATCAAGCTCGGCGGCAATGCCGAGATGCGCATCGCCGAGGAGCTTGGCGACATGCCGGCCGGCCCCGAGCGCGAGGCCCGGGAAAAAGCGATCAATGACGACGTCGAGCGCCTGAAGGAAAAGGCGCTGGCCGCCGGCGGCCTCTATGTTCTGGCTACCGAACGCCATGAATCGCGCCGCATCGACAATCAGCTGCGCGGCCGCTCCGGCCGTCAGGGCGACCCCGGCCGCTCGAAATTCTTCCTGTCGCTGCAGGACGACCTCATGCGCATCTTCGGCTCCGAGCGCATGGACGGCATGCTGCAGAAGCTCGGCCTCAAGGAAGACGAGGCGATCATCCATCCCTGGATCAACAAGGCGCTCGAAAAGGCGCAGAAGAAGGTCGAGGCGCGCAACTTCGACATCCGGAAGAATCTCCTGAAATATGACGACGTTGCGAACGATCAGCGCAAGGTGGTGTTCGAGCAGCGCATCGAGCTGATGGACGGCGAAGGCCTGTCGGAGACAATCACCGAGATGCGTGAAGGCGTCATCGAGGAGATCGTCACCAAGAACATCCCCGAAAACGCCTATGCCGAGCAATGGAACGTCGCCGGTCTGAAGGATGAGGTGGCCCAATATCTCAACCTCGACCTGCCGATCGAGGAATGGGTCAAGGAAGAGGGCATCGCCGAGGACGATATCCGCGAGCGCATCACCGCCGCTGCCGACGCCGCCGCCAAGGAGCGGGCCGATCGCTTCGGCCCGGACGTGATGAATTATGTCGAGCGTTCGGTGGTTCTGCAGACGCTCGACCATTTGTGGCGCGAGCATATCGTCAATCTCGACCATCTGCGCTCGGTCGTCGGCTTCCGCGGCTACGCCCAGCGCGACCCGCTGCAGGAATACAAGAGCGAAGCCTTCGAGCTGTTCCAAGGCATGCTCGGCAACCTGCGCCAGGCCGTCACCGCGCAGCTGATGCGCGTCGAGCTGGTGCGCCAGGCAGCCGATGCCCCGCCGCCCGAGACGCCCGAGATGTTCGGCAGCCACATCGACGGCTCCACCGGCGAGGACGATTTCCAGGGCGGCGACACCGCGCTTCTCCTGCGCCAGGATTCGAACGTCATCGTCGCGCCGGAAGACCGCGACCCGAAGAACCCGGCGACCTGGGGCAAGATCGGCCGGAACGAAGCCTGTCCCTGCGGCTCCGGCAAGAAGTACAAGCACTGCCACGGCGCCTTCGCCTGACGCCCTCTTCCTTCTCCCCGTTCAACGGGGAGAAGGTGCCCGAAGGACGGATGAAGGGCAGCGCCGGCATTTCCGAGTTCCCGCTGGAACGTCGGACTTAGGCCTTTCTCGACTGACGGTCACACCAGCCCCGCCGCGCGCGCCGCGGCCGCCGCTTCGCCGCGGGAGACGGCTTCCAGCTTCCCGAGCACCGCCGAGACATGGTGGTCAACCGTCTTGGGCGAGATGGTCAGATGCGCGGCGATCTTCTTGTTGGAGAAGCCTCGTTCGATCAACTGCAGCACTTCCATCTGGCGCTGCGTGAGGCCAGCCTGGTTGGCGCGCGTCGCCTGCCTCGGACCTCTGGCAATGCCGCTCACGCCGCTCTGCCGCAGGAGGCCGCGCACATGCTGCGCCACCGGTCTTGCGCCGAGCGCCTCGAAAATGTCGAGCGCTTCACGCTGCGCGGCCTCTTCGCCCTGCAGCAAGGCGAGCGCCCCTTCGAAAGGGGCGCCCATTCTCGCCCAAAGCGCAGCGGCGGCGCGCCAGTCGCCGATCAATTGCAGGCGATGCGGCTCCGCCATGCCGTCGGTCTCGCCGGGATCGCTTTCAGGCGACAAAAGCCGCCGCCAGGTCGCCAGCTCGCCGAACACGGCCCGCGCCGGCGCGAGGCCTTCGGCAAGGGCAATCAGATGCAGCGCTTCATCCCTGTCGCCCTCCCCCAGCCACGCCAGCTCGGCCATCACCGCGGCAAAAGGCACAAGCCGTTGCAGCTCCATGCCCTTGTCCAGGAACCGCCTCATCTCTTCGACGATCGGTCCGGCTGATGGGTCGCCGCGGCGGATGCGCAGCCTTGCCAGCGCCACCAGAGATGGATAGCGCACCAACGGTGTCGTTGCTTCATCGTCGACAACCTCATGCGCCACGGCCGCGGCATCGTCCCAGAGGCCGAGCCTCAGCAGAAGCTGAGCCTGTACGCCACGCATGTAGTCGCGCCATGTCGCGAGATCATTCTCGACGCAGTAGCCGATGCCGCGCTCCAGGAACGAGGACGCCTCGCTGAAGTTGAGCCTGTTCATCTCGACGCATGCGCAGTTGGTGAATGCGCGCGCCGCGTGTTCCTGGAAGTTCCCCGTCAAAGCAATTCCCAGGCTGCGGGCGAGATCGCGCCGCCCTTTGGTGAAATCCAGCCACTGCCTGGCGGCGCCGACATTGTTGAGGGCATGGCAGAGGATGTCGGGCCGGTTGAGCCGCTCCGCCAGCGTCATGGCCTTGCCGCCGAGCATGAGCGTGTCCTCGAGCCGTTCGGCCAGCATCGCCAGCTGCGAGAGGTTGGAATAAGCCATGGCGAGTTCGGGACCGTCGGGCGCTGTCTCCAGAAGCTCCACGGCCTGTGCTCCGAACCGGTCCGCGGCCTCGCGATCGCCGAGCAGGTAGGCAAAGCGCGACAGGCATCTTAGACCGTCGCCCTCCTTGACCTGATCGCCCAGCGCTTGGCGCAACTGGCGCGCCTGCCCCTGCGCTTCCATCGCGGCCTCGACGCGGCCGATCAGGTGACACTCGAAAGCGTGGCCCTCATAGAGCTTCGCCCGATTTTCGGCCGGCAGCATATCCGCGTAGCGCAGGGCAACCTCGTAATAGCCCACCGCGTCGCGATGCGCGCCGACCCGCGAAGCCTCGCGCGCGGCGGCCGGCGCGAGCTCGCGCACCACGTCCAGGTTCTGCGCTTCCACGGCATGATGCACCAGTCTTGCGGTGGCTACTTGCGGGTTTTCGCGCAAGGCCGCCAGGGCGCGTTCATTGTATTCGCGCCGTTTGCTCGGCGTCAGCGCCATCTCGATGGCCGTACGGGCGATCTCGTGCCGGAAGGCATAGCCGTCGCCAAAATCCTCAAGCAGGCCGTTGGAGACGCATTCGGCAAGCTGGCCGGCGGCGGCAATCCCGCAAAGGCCGCTCAGCGCCCAGGCGTCGGCACGGCGTGGAAATACCGAGACGGCGTCGAGCATCGAGCGGGCGCCCGGCGACAGTTTTTCGGCGCGCGCCAGCACGGCGTCGCGCACGCTCGCCGGCAACGCGCCATCGTCGTCGGCGGCAAGCAGCTCCGTGACGAAGAAGGCGTTGCCGGCGCTCGCGCGGTAGATCGCGGCGCCATCGCGCTCAGCGGCCGCGGCGAGCGACAGCACGGCACTTTCGCTGAGCAGCGGCACGTCGATACGCACGACATTGCCGGCCGGGATCTCGCCGAGCGCCCGGCGTACGCGCATCTGCCCTTCGCTGCGGTCGGTGCGCGCCGTGGTCAGCAGCAGGATGTGGGTGTTTGCAATACGCCTGCCGAGAAAACGCACGAAATCGAGCGTCGCGTCGTCGGCCCAGTGCAGATCTTCGATGACGAGCAGGCTCGGGCCCTTTGCCTCGAAGACGTCGAGCGCCTCGGAAAACAAGGACAGCCGCTGCACCTGGCGGTCGTCGATCGCTCGCGGCAACTCCCACTGCGCTTCGCGCGCCAGATCGTAAAGCGGCCCCAGCGGATCTGGAATGGACAGGTCTTCGCAGGCGCTGCGAAGCACGGTCAGATCGCCGTCCAGCCGGCTCGCGAACGCCTCGACCAGCGCCGTCTTGCCGGCGCCGGCCTCGCCGGTCAGCGCCACGACGCGGCCATGGCCTTGCAAGGCGACCGCCAGCGCGGCCTCCAGTTGCTTTAGTTGCGTCTGCCTTTCCAGAAGCATCGTCACTCTCGCGAATGGGAATTGTTGGCGCGGCGGATGCCGCCGGATAGTCAGCCAGACGCGGATGGAAATGTCACCTTCCACATATAGCCGTGCCTATTCCCACATATAACGTCCCTAAAATAGGGAATCGTCCCGTCAAATATGGGGAAAGGTGCCGATGCGCGCCTTTCGCGAGGGTGATTTCTGCTGGGTCGCGCTTGAACCGAGCGCAGATCACCAACGAAAGGAAAACGATCGTGCCTCGCTACCTTGTTGAACGCACCTTCCCGGAAGGCCTGAATGTGCCGATGAACGATGCCGGCGCCACCGCGATGAGCGGCGTCATCGCCCGCAATGCCGAAAAAGGCGTGACCTGGGTGCAGTCCTTCGTCTCGCCCGACAAGAGCAAGAGTTTCTGCATCTATGACGGGCCCTCGCCGGAGGCGATCCGCAGCACGGCGCAGAAGAACGCGCTTCCCGTCGACAAGATCACGGAGGTGCGGGTCCTCGACCCCTACTTTTATCGCTGACCGTGTCGGACAGATCAGTCCCGTCGCCGGCGGACCTGACGCCGTGTCGGATAGCGAGAGTGTTCCCGCCGCGGCGGATAACCTCCCACCCCGCGGCTACATGCGACGGGCCTTGTCAGCGCTGCTTTCGCCGTTGCGAAACCGGCGCCGCCTTCTGCCGCCTCAGGACGATTACCTGAGACGCGACATCGGCCTGCATGAGCGGGAACTGCCGCGCGAATACTGGGAATATTGGTGGCATCACCACTGATGGCGGCCCTGTTCCTTCTCCCCGTCACCATACGGGGAGAAGGAAGCGCACCCACCCACCCTTTCTTAAGGTGTTTCGGATAGACCCGAACGCTGGAAAAAGGCGGAAAACGGAGAGTCTTGGGTGCGCTTTTCCGCGGCAACGACTGCCGGGCGGTTCCTGCCGCAGCGCTGGGCGCTGCGCATGCGGCCGCTGCTTGGCCGCATCGATGCCATCCTCTTCACCGCCGACGCGCGCGGCGAAGCCGGGCGCATGTCGCTGATCGCCTTTTCCATCCGCATCATCAGCGCCTTGATCGCCTTTGTCAGCCAGGTGCTGATGGCGCGCTGGATCGGCTCCTTCGAATACGGCATCTCGGTGCTGGTCTGGGTGACAATGGTCATCATCGGCAATCTCGCCTGCCTTGGTTTCCACACCTCGGTTATCCGTTTCATTCCGGAGTATCGCGAGCGCGGCATGGTGGCTGAGCTGCGCGGCATCGTGCAGGCCAGCCGCCTGTTCGTGCTCGTCGCCTCGACGCTGGTGGCCGGCCTCGGCGCGCTTGGCGTCTGGCTCGCGTCGGAATGGATCGAGAACTACTACGTCATCCCCTTCATCCTCGGCATCATCTGCCTGCCGATGATCGCCCTCGGCGACCTCTTGCAAGGGCTGGCGCGGGCCAATTCCTGGGCGCTGCTGGCGCTGTCGCCGACCTATCTGGTGCGGCCGGTGCTGATCCTGGTGTTCATGGCCCTGATGCTTGGCCTGCACTACATGCCCGACGCCAAGACCGCGATCTTCGCCTCAATCGCCGCCACCTATGTCACCACGCTCGGCCAGCTGATGGCCGTCACCTCGCGCATGGACAAGAAAGTCCCGCCCGGACCGATGACCGTGCATTTCGGCCAATGGATTCTCGTCTCGCTGCCGATCTTCCTGGTCGAGGGTTTCTTCTTCCTGCTCACCAACGCCGACGTGCTGATGGTGGGCGCCTATCTCGATCCCAATGATGTCGCCGTCTATTTCGCCACGGTGAAGACGCTGGCGCTGGTGCATTTCGTCTATTTCGCGGTCAAGGCGGGTGTCGCCCAGCGCTACGCCCAATTCACCCATGGCGAGCCGCACCGGCTTGCTGCCTTCGCCCGCGAGACCGTCTCCTGGACCTTCTGGCCCTCGCTTTTGATGGCGCTGCTGGTGCTGGCGCTTGGCGAGCCGATGCTGGTGCTGTTCGGTCCCGAATTCACCGCCGGCTATCCGCTGCTTTTCCTGCTTGTGCTGGGCGTCGTGGCGCGCGCCGCCGTCGGCCCCTGTGAAAGCCTGCTCACCATGAGCGGCAACCAGAACATCTGTGCCGCCGTCTATGCCATGACGCTTGCTCTGAACATCGGCCTCAACGTGATCCTCATCCCGCTCTTCGGCCTCTGGGGCGCGGCGATGGCAACAAGCCTCGCCATGGTCTTCGAGGCCAGCGCGCTCTCCTTCACCGTCTGGCGCAAGCTCGGCATCGTGATGGCGATCTTCGTGCCTGCAGGGAAGGAAATCGCCTGATGGCCGCCGTCCCGTTGCTCGAAGAGACCAGCGGCGGCCCTGCCGGCGCCATGGTCTCCAACCTTGCCGGCCTGGCGCGCGAGGCCGACCCGGCCCATATCGAGCTCTTCGCCAACAACAGGCCGGAACGCAAGCTCGCCATCTACCCGGCCTCGGCCGGCTTCGACCTCGTCGAGGAACTCGACTATCTCAGCGCCCGCACGATCGAGCCCAATGTTTTCTTCAACCCGCGCTTCCTGGCGCCGGCGATGCCGCGGCTGGAAGATCGCGAGGTGCGGCTGGCCGTCATCCGCGACGGCGACGAATACCGCAATCGGCTACGGCTTCTGGTGCCCTTCTCGGTCGAGCGGCCGGCGATCCCGCTCGGCGTTCCGGTGATGCGCACGTGGTCGAGCCCCTTCGGCCCGCTCGGCACGCCGCTGGTCGACCGCGACGACCCGGTCGGCGTCATTGAGGATTTCTTCTCGATGCTGTCGCGGCCGCACCTCAAGCTGCCAAGAGTCTTCGTGCTGCCGGATATGCGCCTCGACGGTCCGGTGGCGAGCCTGCTCACCTCCTTCGCCGACAGCCGCGGCCTGACCCTGGTGACCACCGGCGAGGTCGAGCGTCCGGTGCTCGAGAGCGACGCCGACGGCGAGGACTACCTCAAGGCATCGCTGCGCGCGCACCATTACCGCGAATTCCGCCGGCTGAAGCGGCGCCTTGCCGACGTCGGCAAGCTCGAGCACGTCGTGGCCCGCGGGCCGGACGAGATCCGCCATGCTATCGAAAGCTTCCTGACACTGGAGGCCGCCGGCTGGAAGGGTCGCGAACGCACCGCCATGGCGATCGACCGCTACCGCGCCGCTTTCGCTCGCGAGGCCGTGCACCGGCTGGCCGAGCAGGACATGTGCCGGATTCATCTCCTGACGCTCGACGGCCGCGCCATCGCCTGCCTGGTCGTGTTCGTCGAGGCTGGCGTCGCCTACACCTGGAAGACGGCCTATGACGAGACGCTCTCCGCCTATTCGCCGGGCACGCTTTTGATGATCGAGGTGACCAAGCAGCACCTAGACGATCCCAACATCGTCATGACCGATTCCTGCGCGGTTCCGGACCATCCCGTGATGAGCCGCCTGTGGAGCGAGCGCAAGCCGATGGGCACGCTGGTGGTCGGGCTGACGCCGGACACCGACCGGCTGGCCCGCCAGGCGGCGTCGCAGTTGCACCTCTACCGCGAGACCCGCAACATGGCGCGCCTGCTGCGCAACCGCATGCGTAGCCTGCTGAAACGTCGCTAGGGCAATCCCCGGGAAAAGTGCACATGCTTGTCGAGATCGGAAGGGACGCGCTGCGACGCATCTTGGCTGGTGCCGGGGTGCTGCTGTTCTTGCAGGCGGTGTATCCGGCCTGCGCTTCGGTCTTCCTGGAAGACCAGACCTGGACCGAGCTGCGCGACCTCGTCGCGGCGGGGACGACCACGATCATCATACCGATCGGCGGCACCGAGCAGAGCGGCCCGGCGATGGCCTTGGGCAAGCACAATGTGCGGGTGAAGTTTCTCGCTGAGAAGATCGCGGCGAAGCTGGGCAATGCGCTGGTCGCGCCCGTCATCGCCTATGTGCCGGAAGGCAATATCGATCCGCCCACCGAGCACATGCGTTTTCCGGGAACAATCACCATCAGCGACAAGACTTTCGAGCAATTGCTGGAGGGCGCCGCCCGCAGCTTCAGGCATGCAGGCTTCAAGACCATCGTCCTCATCGGCGATCACGGCGGCTATCAGGCCGACGAACGCCATGTGGCCGACCGGCTCAATGCCGAATGGAAAAAGACCCCCGTTCGGGTCTTTGCTGCGCTTGATTACTATCGGTTCGCGCAAGGCCCTTACACCGACAAGCTCCTGGCCGCTGGCGCCACCCGCGCCGAAATCGGAACGCATGCGGCCTTGGCCGATACCTCGCTGATGCTCGCCGTCGACCCGTCCCTGGTGCGCAAGGACCGTCTTGCGAGCCCGCCAACGCTCGGCGCCGGGGATGGCGTTTATGGCGGCGATCCGGCAAGGTCTTCCGCACAGTTCGGGCAACTCGGGGTGGATCTCATCGTCAACGGGACGACGGATGCGATCCGCGCTTTCATCGCAAGTCAGACAAAATGATCGAGGCTTTTCCGCGCTTCCTCCGTTTTTGCATGGCGCTTGCGCTGCTTATCCCCCTGCAGCCCGGCGCGTCGCGTGCCGGCACATGCCCGGAGGATTGCAGCGATCCACCGCCCCGGCCGGTCGACATCTACCGCCAGACCACAGCCGGCCATCTGAGCCCGGCCACGGCCGGCGCGCTGCCGCGTGTCTATGTGCCCAACCGCTCGTCCAACAGCGTCTCGGTGATCGACACCGTCACCTTGAAGGAGGTCGACAGGTTCTCGGTTGGCAGCAAGCCGCAACATGTCGTGCCGGCCTGGGATTTGAAGACGCTGTGGGTCGCCAACAACGGCACCGGCAAAAACGGCAGCCTGACGCCGATCGACCCGATGACGGGCAAGCCAGGCCAGCAGGTCCCGGTCGACGATCCCTACAATCTCTATTTCATGCCGGACGGCAGCGCCGCCATCGTCGTCGACGAGGCGATGAAGCAGCTCGATTTCCGCGATCCGCACACCATGGCGCTGAAATCGAGCCTGCCGACGCCGAGCTGCCCCGGCATCAACCATGCCGATTTCTCGGCCGACGGCTCCTATGCGATCTTCACCTGCGAATATGGCGATGGCGGCCTGGCCAAGATCGACCTGAAGAACCAGAAAGTGCTCGGCCATCTCGATCTCTCCAAGATGGGCATGCCGCAGGACATCCGGCTCTCGCCCGACGGCACGGTCTTTTACGTGGCCGACATGATGAATGACGGGGTGTTCCTCGTCGACGGCGACAGTTTCAAGGAAATCGGCTTCATCCCAACCGGCATCGGCACGCATGGTTTCGTCGTCAGCCGCGACGGCAAGCGGCTCTACGTCTCCAACCGCGGCTCGCACAAGATGGAGCAGGGCAAGGCCAAGGGCCCAGGCAGCGTGACGGTAATCGACTTCGCCACCCGCGCCGTGGTTGCGCAATGGCCGATCCCCGGCGGCGGCAGCCCCGACATGGGCAATGTCAGCGCCGACGGCAAGCAGCTATGGCTCTCCGGCCGCTTCGACAGCGAGGTCTACATGATCGACACGACGACCGGCGCCGTGACCAAGATCCGCGTCGGCGTCGAGCCGCATGGGCTCACCGTGTGGCCGCAGCCGGGGCGGTATTCGCAGGGACATACGGGAAATATGAGGTAGGGTGCTTTGGGATGGCCCGCTTGCAAAGAATGGCCCTGCCACCCGAAGCTCGCAGAGCGAAGGGTGGTGCCCCTAGCCGGGATCGAACCAGCACTCCTTGCGGAACTCGATTTTGAGTCGAGCGCGTCTACCAATTCCGCCATAGGGGCTCAGGCCGGGCGGCCTGGATGGGCGCGGACTATACGGGCGGATGGGTGTTCGTCAACTGGCCTGTTGCGGATTCGGCCGTTCAACCGGCGGCATCGCCCACCCTTCGACCTCGTGACGACGCAGACATTGTGCGGCGCGGAAAATCTTTCTAGACAGGCGAAGCGTTGAGCGCCTCGCATCTACAAGCTGGATGCGGCGCTTTGGGTCCTTGTCTTCCTGCCTGCCGTTGCCCAAAACCGCCAAGCGTCTCGGGTGATATTGATCAGAGCAATTCCAGGAAAAGTGCGCTGCGGTTTTCCGTCCGGAATTGTGTCGACTGCATTAGGAGAGCCGATGCTTCGCGGACTTTACGACTGGACGCTGTCGCTGGCGGCGCGCAGATCCGCCGAATGGTGGCTGGCCTTCATCGCTTTCGTCGAAAGCTCCGTGTTCTTCATACCGGCCGACGTGCTGTTCCTGCCCATGGCGTTGGCCCGGCCTGATCGCGCCTATCGCTACGCGCTGGCCGCGACTATTGCCTCCGTGCTGGGCGGCATTGCCGGCTGGCTGATCGGCTACTATGCGTACGATACGATAGCACGCCCGATTCTCGAACATTTCGGCGGTCTTGACACGTTCGAGAGGTGGCAGTCGTCCGGCGCCGGGCTGATGCTGGTGCTGCTCGTCACATCCGGCGCTGCGCACCTGCCGCCGATCAAGGTGGTCACCATTCTGGCCGGCGCGCTTCAGGTCAATCTGTTGGTCTTCATCGTCTCGGCCATCGTGGCGCGCGGCGCCCGTTTCCTCCTGCTTGCCTGGCTGTTGCGCCGCTATGGTGAGCCGATCAGGGAATTCATCGAAAAGCGCTTGGGATTGATCGTAGGCGCAGGCGCCGCTGCCCTGATTTTGCTCTATATCCTCGTCAGATATGCCCACGGATAGCGACGCAACCGACGGACCCGATTAGATGACAGCGACCATGAATGCCGACACTGGACGCCAGCGCACGCGCGCGGCGCTGTTTCTTGCCGTCGCCATGGCTGCGACGGTAGGCTCGGCGCTGGCCTTCCAATATATCGGCGGCTACATCCCCTGCCATCTCTGCCTTGAGCAGCGCACGCCGTATTATGTCGGCGCGCCGCTGATGCTGCTGGCGGTGATAGCCTCTATGCTTCATGCGCCGGCTTGGGCGACGCGCGGCCTGCTGGCAATCGGCGGCTTGCTGATGCTCTATGGCCTCTATCTCGGCGTCTACCATTCGGGCGTTGAATGGCATTGGTGGGCCGGTCCGACCGACTGCACCGCCGGCGCCGGTCCGGTCGACACCGGCGGCAAGGGCGTGCTCGACGCGCTGGACAAGTTCGTGCCGCCCTCCTGCGACAAGGCGGCGCTTCGCATCCTCGGCCTCTCGCTCGCCGGCTGGAACGCCATCGCCAGCCTCGTCCTGGCCGCCGTCGCCTTCCGCAGCGCGCTCGCGCGCGACTGAGCCAATTGAGCGGCGCGACGCAGAGTTCGGACAAAAATTCGGCAGGCTGAGTCGAATGGTGCGGTTTTCGAGAACCGGCGCGGAGCGTACTTAAATACGTGAGCACCGGAAGCGCAGAAAACCGCGGCAGTCGGCCAGCATGGCGGATTTCTGCCGAACTCTAGAGCGTTTCCTAGCTTTATTGAATCGGAAGGGATTGAACGAAGCCGCTAACGCGGCATTTGGCGGATCGGTTTGCGGGTGACGCTTCTGTTTTGAAGGATTGCGGCT